>JAEEHW010000084.1 GCA_016281055.1 Prevotella sp. | reverse complement strand
GTCCATGGTATATTCGCTCAGTTTCCTGGAAGCAGAGACATTGTTAGAGAATGGCGTGGTGACATTGAAGTCCACATCCATTATCCTATACATCTTCCCGTCAGTGGTGTATGGGGTTTCATTGGCACCCACCAGTACCTTCACAAAATTGATATCTTTTGCATTTACAGATTTAAGGTAGTAATACTTATATTTCTTTTTATTATTATCATAGTCAGGCTCTACTATATTACCACTGTTTGCATCTTTCATCAGCCTGGTACCCAGATACACGAAACCGTTGTTGTCATCATTATTCAGCAGGGCGACAGAGTTCCACACCGGTGCACCTGACGCATGGTAATAACCTGGTCTGCTCTCTGATGTTACGTCTGTAGAAGTGGTATATACCGTTGTATATCTCACATGAACGTCACTGGAAAAAAAAGTGGCTGCATCTTTTTGGGCAAAGAGTTCACTGCCTTTATAGTATTTGTTTACGAATTTACTATTGTCATTGTTTTTCTCAACGTAAGAGGTGTCTTTGTCATAGCCTGTGCATATCCTCACATTATACGGGTCCTCACCCTTGTATGTAAACAGGAAATGGAACTTTGAGCCTACAACTGACTGAAGGTTCTTGTTGTTACCATCTGACCAATATGGGGATATGCCAGTACCGTTCACATCTATATACACGAAGTCATCACTGCACAGTTGCTCTGCAGTGACGCGATCCTTAGGCATGACACACAAACGGTTGTTACGTCCTCGGTTAAGTGCGAGGAAGCCGTTGTTAAACACTATGTTGTATTTCACCGAACCGTCGAGCTTGGCTATGGTGTTGTCAGCGTCATACTCGTATGTCACGTAGATGTCACAGTCGTTGGTCACTGCCGTGTTTTCTGCTATCGGAGTGGCATCGTCGGTGTCATCGTCTGGCGTTGTCTCGCCTGCTATGTTATACAGATAGTATTTGGTGTTACCGTTATCATATATGTACTGTGGATTGGCAGAGCGCTCAATGTCAGCCGCGGCATAGTACTTGAAGTTCTTTGCCAGCGGACTCTTGAAGTGTTTAGGCAGAACCACCTGTGTGGCGTCATCTGCTTTGACCTTCACTGCCTCCATACGCTTTCCGTAGTAGGCTGCATTTATTTCGCTGCTGCTGTTTATTGGCAGCGTCAGTATATGATAGGTCACCGTGGCAGCCCACGTATTGTTCATTCCTGCCGCAAGCAGCAGGAACAAGGAAAGTTTATATATATGTCGTCTCAGATTTCCCATAGTCATCTGTATTTTCTTAAAGTCCAGTAAAAGGTAATTTCCTTCTAACTCCCTAACTCCCTAACTCCCTAACTCCCTAACTCCTTAACTCCTTATATAACCCTACCACTGCTCTGTGAATTTCTCCACATCAACTGTAAGGTCATACTTACTGATGGTAAACACATAGTCGTAGCTGTAACCTGCCAGCCATGCCGTAGGCACTGAGGCGGTGAGGGTCTCGCTGACGTCCTCGCCCCACTCCTTCCATGTAGCGCTCACCTCTATCTCGCCCGTCCAGTCCTGTGGTATCACGAGGCATGGTGCATAGAGCAGCTGCTCCTCTCCCGTTACGGTGTAATTCTCATTGAGTGTAACCACAATGTTGGTGGCATTGCCTGTCAATGCCCACCTGTCGGGAGTGCCTGTATGGGTGTAGGTACCGTTATTCTTGACCGACTTGAAGGTTATGCTGTTGATGGTCACATCCTTTACCTGGTTGGCGGAGAGCTTCAGGTTGATGCGTGCGAAGGGGTGCACGAAGTTCAGCGCCACGCCTGTGGCTCCCTGGTGTGCCTTATCCTGGTTGGCAGCCATGGCAAAGATAAACTCCTTGATGCCGTCCTGTCCGGCGTTAGTCACCGGCAGTGAGACGCACTTGAACTGCGGATTGCCCGATGTGTATGTCACCTGTCCTGCCACGTCACTGACGTCGGTAATGTAGCTTGGTACGGTGGCTGGCATATAGGCGAAGAAGTCAAGCGCACCCGCTGCGGGCCAGTAGTGCTTACCGTCCTGGAACTTCCATGCGTCTTCCTCGTTGTCATACCTCACGCTGACAGCGTCGAAGTATGGTGTGGTGGTGCCGTAGTCATACACACAGCACATAAATCCTCCTGTCTCTGCCTCCAGTTGCTGTGCGTTGTCAAATGTTGCCGCCCTTGTGCCCTTCATCACCTGCCAGCAGTCGGCATTAAGGCGTATCTCCGTTGCGCCGCCACCATTGTCGATGCCGTCGTCATCAGTAGAACAAGCCGCCAACAGTCCTGCTGTCAGCAGCATGACTGTCGCGCACCCTATTATGTTTTGTTTATTCAGCATTTAGTTATTTCAATATTTCGAGGCTTCGCCTTTTTCTGTCTTCTCTTTATTTTCTTTCTTTGACTTGGTCAATCTTAATTATGCATTATGAATTGTGCATTATGCATTGTTTCGGCCCCGGGCCTTTTTTCTTTCTTTTTAGAAGCCCGACGGGGAGTCGAACCCCGCCGGGCTTAAATGGTATTCATCTAATGCCATGGCTGACATCTGTTGCCTGTGGCATTACAAATGAATTTAGTTGTTAGCAGGTACATTTATACCAGGAGCTGCAATCCACTCGTCAACAGTTGGAGAGAGGAAGAAAATCTCTGCATTCTCGAGGATTGGGTCGAGGTCTTCGCTGGCATCCTGGTTTGTTGTGTAGTAACCACCACCGGCGAGGTCAAGAGTATAGGTGTACTTATGACCTGGGAGCCACTGTGTTGCAACGAGAGGCCACATAGCTGTAACGAAATCGCTTGCAGTACCTGCGAGGTAGTGATCCTGTGCGTCCTGTATCTTCACCTGAACAGTGATGCAAGCGCCGTTGAATCCACTGCCAGCTGTAGCTGTGCTGTAAGCTCCTGCATTAACCAATGTCTGTGGCACGAGAATCATGTCAGCAGGAAGAGCTGTGGTAGCAGTTTCGTCTGTGTAGCTTGTTATGGTAGCAGCCTGAGTGTAAGATGTTCTTGTACCATCAGCTGTCCATGCACCTGGAACGATGTAGTAACCAGTCTCAGAAGCGGCTGTCACGTTAGAGATGCCTGTACCGTTTGTGCAGAAACCAATCTGGTCACCTTCAGCAGTCTTAAATACAGGAGCGAAAGCACCTGTAGGCAGGATATAGCCGATGGCAACGTTACCTACTGTAACTTTCTTGTCGTCAGAAGTGTTCTTCAGCTGGATGATCACGTTAGACATAGCGTGACGGAAGTTAAGAGCCACACCCTGTCCGCCAGTTGTCTTGTCCTGCTGTCTTACTACGCCATATACGAAGTCCTGCTGGCTTGCTGGAGCAGCGGCTGGAGTAACGCTGAAATGGGTAGAGTCGGTACGTGTAATTGTACTACCTGTACCTGCTGCAGGAGCGAAAGCATAGAAGTCAAGCTTGCCCTCTGATGGCCAGTAGTACTTTGTCGCTGACCTGTAGCTTGTAGTCTCTCCGTCCTTAGTAAATGTAACTGGATCTTCTGCAAAGTAGATATCATTGCCACGCTTTGCTGTCACATAGAATGATGTGAGGTTACCTGTTGTGATACCAGTTGCACGTGTCACTCCTTCAACAACAGTATTGAAGTTGATGGCGTCCTCTTGATATTGTGCGATGGTGTCATCGTTGCTGCAAGCTGCGAGCGCTACGGCTGCTGCTGCAAAAATCCATAAATTCTTTTTCATAATCTTTAAGTTTTAGAGTGTTAATAATATTTTTTGTTTTGTTTTTCTTGTTTTCTCTCTCATCTCTTTGCGCATTATACTTTGATTCTCCCCTACATCGTGACTTCAATATTTACGCCTTGCCAACCATCAATGGTGGGATGGAAACCAGAACCGTTGACAATAGGTTTCGGGATGGGAAGTCCGTCAACCTCTATCGATATGGTGCTGTTACCGTCATCTATCGCTGCATGTTGCAACTTGTCTGTCACGTCGATGGTGTAATACCATTTCGATCCATCGGCAAGAATAGCGTAGATGGTGAGGTAATGAGCAATGTCCGGAGCATCTGTGCGACGTCCGAAGATATTCACGCTCATCTCAAGAGTCTCTTCGTCGGTCTTCTGAACAGTGAAAGCCTCGGTGACCATCTGCTGTCCCATCTCTCCCGTGGATATGAAGCGCGATGCAGCAACGCCTGATATTGCGCCTCCTATGCCCTCGGTATATTTCAGGTTCGGCACATTGACGATTTTCACCTTCAGTGTGGTGTAGCGATACTCTGGATAAAGCACCAAGTTGTAGCCATCACCATCAGCAATAAGGGTAAACTCTTCACTTACGCATCCCCATATAGGGTCTGGCTCGAGAATTACCTGTTCCTGCTCAGCACCGTTGGCCTGTGGCATCACTCCTCGGGTAAACTGCGTTCCTTCCTCTATGGAAGACTGTCGAGTATAAGCCTCTGGCGTTGTCCACCACTGCTGTCCGCGGTGTCGGATAGCCTCCGTATTATTGTTGTATGTCACGGCGCGCCATCTTCCTGGTTGCAGTGTTGCTGTGCCACCACTGAGAGGGTAGTCATAGCGTATAGGTTGCTGTGAGGGGTTGTCAATATTGTAAAAGAGCACTGTCATACTTGTCGCTGTATGCTGCGGAGCCTTCCGCCAGTCGAAGGTGACGAAGACCTTGTCTGAATGATGGTGGTCATAGCACAGGTCTTTGTATTCGCATCCCGTCAGTAGGAGGCAGAGCATTATCAGTAAACTGCCCCTTGCCACCCAACGCCGAGACTGCGGCGAGTGTTTCATAGGCCACCTCCTTTCCTGTTAGTTTCTATAGATTCTATATTTTCTATAGTTCCTATAGTTTCTATAGTATCTATAGGTTTTGTTTTATTTGTTTTCTTTTTTCCTCCTATGATCCATGCCAGCGACAGTTCCAACTTCGTAGGTCCCCACCAATGACGTTTCTTCGTGGCGAGCCATACATAGTGGTTGTAGTGGTCGTTGCTTGGTTCATATTCTTTATATTCACCGTCTTGAAAGCCCAAGCCAAGTGAAAAGTCCATCTTCATTGAGCGGCTCACTCGCCATGAGTAACCATACTCTACACCTCCTCCAAATCCGAAGTGTGAAGCCTGATATCCCTTGCCTCCCCATTCAAGGTCGTAGGTGAGGCCCGTAAGATAGAAACCTATATGGTGACCTACCAGCGGAGCATCTGAGACCCAATCAAGGAATTCAAAGTATTTCTTTACCGTCAGATAACCTCCATAACCCTGCCAATAACGATGGCGGTTGTCTGACGAGAACCATGTATACAGCCAATCCAACTGCACAGACCATCCCCGTGCAATCTGAAGTTCTGCTCCTATGTTTGGTATGAGGAACGCATCATACAAAGTGTTGGTGCGTATGGTGACAAGCGGTGAATATTTACATGTATCGCGTTTTTCTGCGCCACACACTGTCGGTGCAACAACGAGGAGAAGGGTAACCAGTACAAAGCTGATGCCTGCTCTATGGGCAATATGTGCAACCAAGATTCTCATCCGTATTCTCCTCTTTTTTTAAATTTTCTAAATTCGTTTTTCTCTTCAATTAAGGTACAATATAATAAGGTATAATGCTTTACTCCAAATTATATTTATAACATTGTTCAGTCATCTCTCTCTCCCTTCTCACTCTTGAGTAGGGTTTCTTTCTCAGTTAGATATCTTGATTTAGTTTTATATTCTACTCCAAAATTATGTTATTTTTCCTTAACACCAAAAAAAAATTGGTTAAAAGTACAGATTGTTTGCAATTAATTGACATAAATCATCCACGAAAGACGAAATTATGTTATATATTACTGAAATTATGTATTTTTAATATGCAAAATAGCCAATATATGAAAAAATAGTTGTACTTTTGCGCTGAAAAATAAAAAACACTGTGAAAAATGTTTTTATATACATATTAATAATGCTATTGTCGTTACCCGCTGCCGGCAAGGACAAGAAGAAAATTAAACCGGAAGACCGACATGTTGACATGGACAGTCCCACGTTTGTGCCAATGGTGCGTGTCAGCAAAATTATGGACGACTCCACCGGTGACAGCATAAAGTATGTAGAAATGAACAACGTGTATGTATATGGCCCACTGGAATTCAAGAACGAGAAACAAAGAGAGGCATACAACCGTCTTGTATATAATGTAAAAAAAGTTCTTCCCATTGCCAAAGAGGTGAATGCAGCCGTAATAGAAACATACGAATACTTGGAAACGCTGCCTAACAAGAAAGCCCGCGACGAACACATAAAATATGTAGAGAAGAGTCTGAAAGCCGAATATACACCACGACTCAAGAAACTGACTTACTCACAAGGCAAACTGCTGATAAAACTTGTTTATCGCGAGACTAACTCCTCATCATACGAGCTTGTACAAGCCTTTCTCGGCAAGACAAAAGCCGTATTCTATCAATCATTTGCATGGATGCTGGGAGCATCACTGAAGAAAGAATATGATCCCAAAGGAAAAGACAAACTGACCGAGCGCGTTGTCAGACTGGTAGAAGCTGGACAACTCTAATTGTCATATTGATTACATAAAAATGAAGAATAACAATATTTCCGATTTTATCGTTCCAACGAAAAAGAAAATTCCCATACACAAAGGTGGTCCTTTGGGTATGGGATTCTTCGGTTTCATCGCACCAGAAGTTGCTCAGTTCATATACGCCATACTGACCGCATTGATAATCCTATTTACTTGGACAAACCTCAAAGACCCATCCACATTGCTATGGCAACGCATCACTGCACTCAGCGGCACCATCGCTCTATGGGCCGTTTACTGGTTGTGGCCATGTAGAGCCGTGATGATGTGTCGCCTGGGTTATCTGCTTCTGCTGCTCGGTGCATGGTATCCTGACACATACGAAATAAACCAACAGTTTGGATGCCTTGACCACATATTCGCTGGATGGGAACAATCACTCTTTAATTGTCAACCTGCTGCTGTGTTTTCCGAGCGTTTCTCATCACGGGTAGTGTCTGAATTGATGTATATGGGCTATGTGTCATACTACCTTTTCTTCGTCGTCACAATATTCCTCGTATTCATCCGCGACTACAAACAGGTGGAGCGTGTTTCCTTTATGATATTCACTGGTTTTTTCCTGTGCTATATTATTTATCTTTTCCTACCCGTAACTGGTCCTCAATATTATTATCTTGCTGCAGGTATTGAGAACATCAAGGAAGCTAATTTTCCCGACGTAGGACATTATTTCGCCGATTCCACCGAGTGTCTGAAGGCTCCTGGGTGGAGTGACGGACTCTTTTACGGCCTTTGTCAGATGGCGCATCAAACAGGAGAGCGTCCAACAGCAGCCTTTCCATCCAGTCATGTAGCCATAGCCACCCTGGTGATGGTCATGGTTATGCGAATGCGAATGTGGAAATATATGCTTATATTAGCGGTTCCATACCTTTTCCTCTGTATGTCCACCGTATATATATATGCCCATTATGCCATTGATGCTATCGCAGGCTTCTTCGTTGGAATCGCCTTTTTCTTCTTGCTTGGCGGCATGAAACTGAAGAAGATTTGACAGATTGTTTCCTTTATTTTAGGCAATAATATAACAGTAGGTACAAACATAAAATGTTACTGATATACTTTGACAAAATGAAAGCTATCATATTACCTTGTAATAGCTATGCTTTTACAGTGTAATATGATAGCTTTTACCATGTAAAAGCATAGCTATTACGATACCCTATACAATTTAACATTCGTTAGATATTTGCGTTACAAAAAAATAGGTTTTTACTTACAATTTGTAAGCAAAAACCTATTTTTATGACAATTTGTTTTTCTTGAGGTTAAGGTAAAACAGGAATAATATGGCTACTTCTGCATTGCCTTATTTTATTAGTTGTTGGGCAAAATGCCAAATAACAATACCTGCGGTCACTGATACATTTAGTGAGTGTTTCGTGCCGTACTGTGGTATCTCAAGGCAACCATCACACATGTCCACAACCTCCTGATGAACACCTTTCACCTCATTGCCGAGAATGACGGCATAACCCTCCCTCAAGGAAGAGGAAATCTGTTCAGAGGCATCTCCACCTTGCAAACGTGGAGCGAACTCCTGAAGCATAGTGGAACCATGACATTGCTCTACTGCCAACACGGTAAAACCGTCGTTTTTTAATGCTTTCACAGCATCTTTTGCATCCTTAAAATAACGCCAGCTGACACTTTCCTCTGCACCGAGGGCTGTCTTATGTATCTCCTGCGAGGCTTTCAATGAACATTCTTTTATTACGGTTCCATCGACATCTTTCACATCATCCGGTGTTGCGGTAATGCCGCAGATATATATTGCCGCCACACGAAAAGCATCGGCGGTACGGAACACGCTGCCTACATTATGCAACGATCGCACATCGTCAAGAACGACAATGAGCGGTATTTTTCTTGCCTCATGGAATTCATCCACCGTAAGGCGGTTCATTTCAAGTATCGTAGTCTTCTGCATGACTGTTAGAACATCTGGCTGACGCGCTTTATCCCATTGACAAGAACGTCTATTTCTTCTTTCGTGTTGTAGAGTGCAAACGATGCACGTACCGTACCTTGTATGCCAAGGCGGTGCATCAGCGGTTCAGCACAGTGATGACCTGTGCGCACGGCAATACCGAGGCGATCAAGCAATGTTCCCATATCGAGGTGGTGAATGTCACCTACAAGGAAAGATATAACTGCATCGCGCTTTGTTGCGTCAAGTGGACCAAAGATACGCATATCTGGTATTGTCTGCATTTGTTCGAGGGCATAACGTGTCAGTTCACGCTCATGCTTCTCAATGTTTTCAAGTCCGATTTCCTCCATGTAATCGATGGCTTTTGCCAATCCATGCGTAGCTACATAGTCGGGCGTTCCTGCCTCAAACTTAAACGGCAGGTCTGCCCATGTGGTTTTCTCAAACGACACAGTACCAATCATCTCACCGCCACCCTGATAAGGAGGCATTTCATCAAGATATTTCTCCTTGCCATAAAGAACGCCAATACCGGTGGGACCGTACATTTTATGACCTGAAAAAGCGTAGAAATCGCAGTCTATGTCCTGTACGTCTATCTTCATATGGGGAGCACTCTGCGCTCCGTCAATAAGACACGGCACACCATGCTGGTGAGCTATACTTACTATCTCTTTTGCCGGATTCACCGTACCGAGCACATTACTTACATGCGCAACACTGACAAGTCTGGTGCGCTCGGTAAATAACTTTTTAAAGGCTTCGATGTCAAGAATCCCGTCATCACTCATTGGAATCACCTTAACGACGATACCCTTGCGCTGCGCCTGCAACTGCCATGGTACAATGTTGGAATGGTGTTCCATGGTTGAGACGATGACTTCGTCACCTTCCTTCATATAAGCCTCGGTGAAACTGGATGCAACGAGGTTCATGCTCTCGGTAGTACCGCGGGTAAATACAATCTCACTTGACTTCTCTGCATTTATGAATTGGCGTACGCGTTCACGCGCAGCTTCATGCAAGTCTGTTGCCTGCTGCGACAGATAGTGAACCCCGCGATGCACGTTGGCATTCACATTGAGGTATTCCTCGCGCATGGCATCAAGTACGCAGAGCGGTTTTTGCGTCGTAGCCCCATTATCGAGATATACCAATGGATATTTATTATAGATTTTTCTCGATAGAATGGGGAAATCCTGACGTATCTTTTCTATGTTCATTGTTGCTTCCATGCTTTATTTACAAATCTTACACGTGCCGCAACGTTCCTCCTTTGACAGACGTTTGTCAACGAGAATGTGCATACGGTCGCGGAACGCAGTCCATTTCATTTCGTCTATCACTTGTGATATAAAGGCATTCTTCAGCAGAGTGCGTGCTGTTTCGAGTGGTATGCCACGCTGCTGCATATAGAAGAGGGCGGCTTGATCCATCACTCCGACCGTAGATCCGTGTGCACACTTCACGTCGTCGGCATATATCTCAAGCATCGGTTGAGTGTACATACGAGCATTCTCCGATGCCACCATGTTGTTGTTCGTCTCCTGCGATGCAGTCTGTTGCGCACCCTCGCGCACCAATATCTTTCCAGCAAAGGCACATACTGCATCATCGTCGAGCACGTACTTGTAAAGTTCGTTGCTTGTGCAACCGGCCACCTGATGGTCTATAAGCGTATTGTTGTCAACGTGCTGCTGTCTGTCGGCTATTACTGCACCGTTGAGAACTGTCTCAGCACCACTACCTTTCAGATAGATGTCTATGCCATTTCGTGTGGTACCGTTAGACAGAGTAACATTGTTGTGGCGCACCGAGGCGTTGGCCTCAGCATGTACATACAGGTTGCTAAAACGTCGGCAACGCTCGTCTGTCTCCTCTATCTCATACATATCAAGGTGTGCACCCTCCTTGCACACGACCTCAACAACCTGCAGATTGAGGAATTTTTGTTTTTCCTCACCTTTTGCGTGGTCCACCAGGAACACAGTGGCTTCGCTCTGCTCTTCCATAACTATCAGCACCCTGCGCACAGACATTGTATCCTGCTCACCACCCATTGTATTCTCTATACGTATGGGCATCTCAGCGTGTGTGTTGCGTGGCACATATATCACCACAACATCACTGACAAGGGCTGTATTGAGTGCAGTAAGGGAATCGTCACTGTCTGCCACGGTGTTGTAATACGTCATAGCCTGTGCAGGTGCCGATTTCATCGTGTAGGTATATGGCACCCCCTTTATGGTAAGCGGAGCGAGTGACATGCCATAGTCGGGAGCGAAAGCCTCTGCCACGTCGGTATAGCGGTAGCGTTCCACCTTTTTTGTTGGAAAGCCTTTCGCTTCAAACGTACTGATGGCCTCGTCACGTTTGGCATCAAGCAACTCATGGGTATGTCCCATAAGCAGCGGACGTATCTCGTTGTATAGCTTTACGTATTGATTCATAGCTGTTCCTTTATCCAGTCGAAACCTTCGTCTTCAATCTTCTGCGCAAGGTCTGGACCTCCAGTTTTCACGATTTGACCGTCGATAAGCACATGTACAACGTCGGGCTTGATATAGTCGAGCAGACGCTGATAGTGCGTGATGACCATTGCCGATGTTTTGTCGGTGCGCAGTTTATTGAAACCTGTGGCCACGATGCGCAGAGCATCAACATCAAGACCGGAGTCGGTCTCGTCGAGTATGCAGAAGGTAGGTTCCAGCATAGCCATCTGGAATATCTCATTGCGTTTCTTCTCACCGCCAGAAAATCCCTCGTTAACGGAACGGCTCATGAGTTTCTGGTCAATCTCCACCAGCTGGCGTTTCTCCTTCATCATCTTGATGAAATCGGACGTTTTCATCGGTTCCTCACCGCGCGCTTTGCGACGGGCGTTGACTGCCGCCTTCATGAAGTTAGTCATTGACACACCCGGTATCTCCACCGGCATCTGGAACGACATGAAAATGCCGGCGTTAGCTCTTTCGTCAGCACTCATCTCAAGCAAGTTCTGTCCGTTGAACAGTATCTCGCCCTCTGTCACCTCGTATGCAGGATTACCCACGATGACGTTGGAGAGTGTTGACTTGCCAGCGCCGTTGGTACCCATCAGCGCATGTATCTCACCGTCGTTGATAGTGAGGTTCACGCCTTTCAATATTTCCTTATCGCCAGCCTTGGCGTGCAGGTTTCGTATTTCTAACATAGTAAATTATAAATTCGATTTTAATATGAGTTACAATTAAGGATTGCGCATTGTAAACAGTAAACCATAAACGGTAAACAGTAAACCGTAAACCATAATCACCCCACGCTGCCTTCCAAGCTCACGCTGAGCAGTTTCTGCGCTTCCACCGCAAATTCCATAGGAAGTTTCTGCAGCACCTCCTTGGCATATCCATTGACAATCAATCCAACGGCATCCTCTGTCGAAATGCCTCGCTGATTACAGTAGAGCAGCTGCGCCTCACTGATTTTCGACGTTGTTGCCTCGTGCTCCACCACAGCGGTGTTGTTGTGTATGTCCATATATGGGAAGGTATGTGCTCCACAATGGCTGCCCAGCAACAGCGAGTCGCAAGAAGAATAATTGCGTGCACCATCTGCCTTGCTTGTGGCGCGCACCAGTCCACGATATGAGTTCTGTGAGTGTCCGGCAGATATACCTTTCGATATAATCGTTGATTTCGTGTCGCGCCCCATGTGAATCATCTTCGTGCCGGTGTCGGCCTCCTGATAGTTGTTCGTAACTGCAACAGAATAGAACTCTGCCTGCGAACGGTCGCCGCGCAACACGCATGACGGGTATTTCCAAGTGATGGCAGAACCCGTCTCCACCTGTGTCCACGACAGTTTGGAGTCAATGCCGCGCAGGTCACCACGCTTCGTAACGAGGTTCAGCACGCCACCCTTGCCGTTCTCGTCGCCAGGGTACCAGTTCTGCACGGTAGAGTATTTCACCTCTGCACGGTTCATCACCACAATCTCCACGATGGCAGCGTGCAACTGGTTCTCGTCGCGCATCGGTGCGGTACACCCCTCAAGGTATGACACATACGAATCATCATCGGCAATTATAAGCGTACGCTCAAACTGTCCCGTGCCTACCGCATTGATGCGAAAGTATGAAGACAGTTCCATAGGGCATCGCACGCCTTTCGGTATATACACGAAAGAACCGTCGGAGAAAACTGCCGAGTTCAGCGCAGCGAAGAAATTATCACGGTAAGGAACCACCGTCCCAAGATACTGTTGTATCAAGTCAGGATGTTCTTTGATGGCCTCGCCTATCGACATGAATATAATGCCGAGTTCTTTCAGTTTCTCCTTGTAGGTTGTTTTCACCGACACAGAGTCCATGATGGCATCTACTGCCACGCCACTGAGTGCCAGACGTTCCTCAAGCGGAATGCCCAGTTTGTCAAAAGTCTTTTCTAATTCGGGATCAATCTCTCCATTCTCTGTCAGATTGGGGTTTTTCTTCTTCGCCATCGGGTCAGCATAGTATGATATTGCCTGATAGTCTATCGGCGGAAGAGTGACATGTCCCCACTCCGGCTGTTTCATCCCCTGCCAGTGGCGGAAGGCTTTCAGTCGGAAATCAAGCATCCACTGCGGCTCACCTTTCTTCTCAGAAATAAGTCGCACGATATCCTCGGTCAAACCATTGGGTATGACCTCCGTATGCACGTCTGTTGTAAAGCCGTACTCATACTTCTGCTCCGCCACGCGGCGCACAAATTCATTTTTCTCTGCCATTATGCTTAATGTATGTAAACTGTCGATGCTTCATCGCACCATACGGTTTCAAATGCAAAATTACTCATATTTTTTGAAATATGAGTAGGAGAACCCTATATTTTTTTATTATTCATGAAAAAAAGCCACATTTTTCAAGTAAAAGCCACTCAGCGTCCCTGCATCAAACTATCATAGTCAAGTGTCATCTCACCCACATGAATTACACGTTTGCTCTGTTGATAATCCGAACTAAGCACATCATCTGCACCCCGATAATAGGGTGACTTAATGCGTGCCAGATGCAGCATCATCTGTCCAATAAGGTCGTGGCTGTACGGACGGTCTTTTGCCTTCAACACTTGCATTGCCGCTTCCGGATATGCGCTTTTATACCTGTCTGACATCCATACCACAAACGGTATGGCATGCTGACAAAGAGCAAACTGCCGTTTCATGCCGGCATTCATAGGCGGACGGTCGGAACGATCCCGATAGTCATACACTTCCTCACCATGATCAGAAAAGAACACTATCACCGCCTTACGGTGACGGTACAGTTCAAAGAGAGCACCGAGGGTCTTATCCGTATGTCTTACTGCATTGTCATAATTTGCTATATATGATTTCATCTTCTCTGTCAGCCATGATTCCGAACGCTTTATGTCACGCGAGGTAAACACCTTTTCATCATCCGGGCATTTGTTGTCAAAAGGAAAATGCTGTCCCAGAAGGTGGAAAAACAAAAATGTTTTCTTTTCTGATGCCGCTGCCACAGACCTTATCGACGATAGCATCTCCATGTCAAAGTAATGGGCTTCATCGGCAACATGACTGAAACTTGGTCGTGCCACCTTCACGTTATACATTTCGTAGAACGAACCATTGTAATGTTTGTCTGCCCCTCTTTGATTGTCGAAGACGTATGTACCATATCCTGCCTTGCGAAACAAAAGAGGCCAGAACACTGAGTCATACCATCTTTCATTCTTCGCATAGTTGTTAAGACAAAACATATTCTTCATTGACGGTGTTGTGGATGGGAAGGGAGACATCACATCGCTGAACACCACAAGATTACCACTTGCATTCTCTCGTTGCATACATGGCGTGGTAGGAATACCATACCCATATATTGAGGCATGGTGCCTGATAAGGCTTTCACCAAGCACCAGCACCACGTCTATACTGTCATCACCGCACTCTGCAACATCAGGCATACGGGCCACACGCTCTGTCATGACATAGAATTTTCCAGCATCTTCCGCACTTTCTTTCATTCCTTTCATCGCCGCAGCAATGCACGACACAGTATTCTGTCCCGTCACTCCTTTCGTTTCTGGATAGTCTATTGCAGAAATAACAGCGACAGGTGCAAGCATGATTGCAACAAAAGTCACCAGTCCCTTTGTCAATCGTTTATTGAGTATGCTCTTGCATTTCTTTGTCGTCCACAACCACTCGGCACCACCGATTGCCAAGGCAATCAGCAACATCTTAACAAAATACTTTGCACCTTGCCATGTAAACAGGAATGTCTTGGCAAATCCCATGCTCTCTGTTCCGTTGGTTTCAACAAACATGCTGAGAGTTTCTGTGGTGATGTCCATGTCAAACGTCCACAACAAAAACCTGCGCACCATAAAAGTCAATATAAGCAGCACATAGCAGAAGATACGCACTGATAGCGACAGCGAGGCTTTTGTATATCTCTTTAGCAGGTTGGCAACCATGACTGCCGCAAAAGCAACGAACAAAACAAAATACAGATCATTCCTGGTCAATCTGACTACATAATCGTCTCCAAGATATAACAGATTACTTAATCCCGTAAAATATGTCGACGAATCATTCGCACTGAAGCATACAGGACTGAGCAAAATAACAGACGCAACAAACAAGGGCAGGTAATTTATTACCGCTCCTATAGAAAAACGCCATACTATTTGCACTATTCTCCACATTTTTATTAGTTGCATTCTCTGTCGGTTATATTGACTGCAAAAATAATGATTTTTTTTGAGAAAAAAGAATGTTTTTACAATAAAGTTTCACATGCGCGGTTATATATGTATGGAGGAAGAACTGAAAAAGGAAAAAAATATTGTTTCAATAATCGGTGCCGGAGCTGCTGGATGCTTCTGCGCCATTGAACTGAAATGCCGCATGCCTAATATGGATGTGCACGTATATGAACGTGGTACGAAGGCTTTGGCGAAAGTGGCTGTCACAGGTGGTGGCAGGTGCAACCTCACAAACAGTTTCTCCGGTTTCATCGATGATTATGGAAGGTACACAGACTTACAGCTTGCCTATCCGCGAGGCGACAAACTGATGCGTCGCATGCTCGGCATATTTTCGCACGAAGACACGATGAAATGGTTTGAAAGAGAAGGAGTAAAACTCGTTACGCAGACGGATGAGTGTGTATTTCCACAGTCACAGGATGCTATGGAGATTGTAAATACGCTGTTGAAACTGATGCGGAGAAATGGCGTAAATCTACATCTCGGAATGAAACTGGTGAATATTGAGAAGAACGATGAAATGGATTATAATCTATTCTTTGAAAAAGATAAATCCCCGATTTCATCGAATTATGTAATAATAACGAGCGGTGGCGGCAAAGCTCCTTTTTTACAGTCCCTGGATATTAAAATGACCGAAACACTACCGTCGTTGTTCACCTTCAACCTCACTGGTGCGCCATGTCAGGAACTGATGGGCACCGTTGTGGAAGATACCGTGGTAGGACTGGGCGGCACGAAGATTAAGGCTCGCGGTCCGCTCCTGTGGACCCACTGGGGCGTAAGCGGACCGGCTATACTGAAACTTTCATCATATGCAGCACGCTTACTGGCTGAACGAGAATATAAAGGTACACTGACCGTCAACTGGTGCGGTGGCATGCACGAAACAGAAGTGCGGGAACGGCTCTCTGAAATGCTTGAGAAAAACGCAAACAAGAACATCACCAACTCCTACCCCACATTTCTTACGCAGAAACATTGGTTGCAGATGCTCGCAGCGTGCGCCATACCTCACACCCAACGGTGCGGTGCACTCAATGCCACACAGATAAACCGTCTTGTCAATACGCTGACGGCGCAGCAACTGACCATAAGCGGACGCTGCCATTACAAAGAGGAATTTGTGACCTGCGGCGGAGTGGCACTCAGTGAACTATCCACAAAGACCCTTGAGCACAAGAAGCACAAAGGGCTGTATTTCGCAGGCGAGGCAACCGACGTGGATGCCATCACCGGAGGATTCAACCTACAGGCTGCATGGAGCATGGGATATGTCGTGGCAAAATCCATTGCAGACGAATGAAGGTGACATAACATACGAAAATAGAAACAAAAAAGCCTCGAAGTGAAAAATACCTCGAGGCTTTTTGCATATATGAAATGTTTTTACTACCTTTGCAAGTCGGAATGCATTACAAAAGACACCTTTATATATTATAAGGAAAGAAAATGAAGAAAATGAAAAAGATACTTTGTGCTGCAATAGCAATGACATGCGTCCTTGCCGCACATGCACAGATGCGCATCAACCTCGGCGAAGACTCACCGATAAGGAAACTGTCAATCGCCGAGATGGCTATCTACAACCTTTACGTTGACAGTGTAAACGAAAAGAAACTCGTGGAGGATGCCATCCGCGGCATGCTCGAGAAGCTCGATCCACACTCCAGTTACTCCACACCCAAAGAAGTGCAGGCTCTCAATGAACCGTTGGTAGGCAACTTCGACGGTATCGGCGTACAGTTCAACATGCTCGACGACACTTTGCTCGTAGTTCAGACCATCAATGACGGACCATCTGAGAAAGTCGGCGTGCTCGCCGGCGACCGCATCGTGACCGTCAACGACACCGCCATAGCAGGTGTGAAGATGTCGAAGGAGGAGATAATGCGACGACTGCGCGGTCCCAAAGGAACGAAGGTGAAGGTGGGTATAAAACGCGCAGGAATAAAAGACCTTGTGTATTTCACCATCATCCGCGACAAGATTCCTGTCAATACCGTTGACGCATCATACATGATACGTCCCGGCATTGGTTACATACGCCTGTCATCATTCGGTATGACCACACACCAGGAGATGCTCGACTGCTTCACGAAACTGCGTAAGCAAGGCATGCACGACCTCATACTCGACCTTCAAGAGAATGGCGGCGGTTTCCTGCAAGCCGCAGCAGATGTTCTCAACGAATTTCTCGAGAAGGGCGACTTGATGGTTTACACCGAAGGACGCTCCGTGCCACGACAGGAATTCAGGGCACAGGGCGACGGTACTTTCCGTCAGGGACGCTTAGTGGTTCTCGTCAATGAATACTCTGCCTCTGCCGCAGAAATCGTTTCCGGTGCCATCCAAGACCAGGACCGCGGCATCGTGATAGGCCGCCGCACGTTTGGCAAAGGACTTGTGCAACGCCCCATCGACCTTCCCGACGGTTCCATGATTCGTCTTACGGTGGCCCATTACCACACCCCTTCTGGACGCTGCATCCAGAAACCTTATACCATGGGTGATGCCAAAGGCTATTACAACGACATCGAAGAGCGATACAAGCACGGAGAGTTTACCAATGCTGACAGCATACACTTCGCCGACTCTCTGAAATACGAGACACTGAAGAAACACCGCACGGTATATGGCGGCGGCGGCATCATGCCCGACTACTTCATACCTCTGGACACTACACGCTATACCAGGTACCACCGTGAACTGGCGGCACGCAGCATCATCATCAACGCCAATCTGCGCTTTGCGGAGAAAAACCGCAAAAACCTATGGAAACAGTACGGCAAGGATCCTGATGCCACAGGAAACATGGGATTCAACGCATACACGGAGACATACACCGTACCACAGGAACTCATCGACGAGATATATGCCGAAGGCAAGAAGCAAGGCATAGAACCTAAAGACGAGGAGGAGAAGGAACAGACCACACGCTATCTCACACAGCAACTCAAAGCACTGATAGCACGCGACCTATGGAGCATGACGGAATACTTCCGCGTAATGAACGAAGACAACGATGCCGTGAAATGTGCATTGGAAAAACTGAAATGACAGGCAATAGACGCCATTTTGCAAACCAACTTCCAAAGAAAACATAACATTAACAAAAAATGCTGATATTGTAATATATATATGTCAAAAAATGCACAGAACATATATAAATGTGCAGTTCAAAGCGTTTTTTATGCTAAAATATTTGGTAGTTACAAAGAAAAGGAGTAATTTTGCACTCGAATTTTTACCAGTGGGGTTGTAGCTCACGGTTTAAAGGTGTAAAGAATAGACAATTAACAATTTAATTAAACATTTAAAAATCATGTCTGAAATTAACGGAAAAGTAGTAGAGATCATCGTTGACAAACTGGGTGTTGACGCAGCAGAGGTAAAGATGGAGTCAAGCTTCACTAACGACCTTGGTGCAGATTCTCTTGACACAGTAGAGCTCATCATGGAGCTTGAGAAAGAGTTTGGTGTAACAATTCCTGACTCTGACGCAGAGAAGATCCAGACCGTAGGCGACGCTATTGCTTACATTGAGAACGCAAGCAAGTAATTAAAACTTCAACAGCTTGCTTCATGCGTATCTCAACGCATGATACACGTAGGTGATGGTTGGTAGCGATTTCTTTTCGCCCCTACCATCACCTTTTTTATTTACTATTTCAGAATTTACTACTTACGATTGATTTACAATTGGGTAAATATACCGTCTGTACCATAACATGGATGGTATGAAATAGTAAATGATACAAATAGTAATATACTGTATATAGTAAATAAATGAATTGTAAAATAAGATAAACTTATGGAATTGAAAAGAGTAGTAGTAACGGGCATTGGCGCCGTGACCCCACTCGGACTTTCTGCCGAGGAGACATGGAAGAACATGCTGGCAGGTGTCAGCGGCTGCGACATCATAAAGCAGATGGATGCCTCACGTTACAAGACACAGATAGCCTGCGAGGTTAAGGATTTCAACCCAGAGCAGTGGATTGACCGCAAAGAGGCTCGCAAGATGGACAAGTTCTGCCAGATGGCAATAGCCGGTGCAGACATGGCAATAAAAGACTCAGGAATAGACCTTGAAACAGTTGACAAGGACCGCATCGGCGTCATCTACGGTGTGGGCATCGGTGGTCTGAAGACCATGCAGGACGAGCTGGAGTATTATTCTGAGCACAAGGATACACCTAAGTTCGGTCCGTTCTTCATCCCTAAGATGATTGGCGACATCGCACCTGGCCAGATTTCCATCCGCTATGGTTTCCATGGTCCTAACTATGCAACGACATCTGCATGTGCATCATCTTCCAACGCACTTGCCGACGCTTTCAACCTTATCCGTCTGGGTAAGGCCAACATCATCGTCAGTGGTGGTTCTGAGGCTGTCATCACAGACCCGGGACTGGGCGGTTTCTGCTCAATGCACGCACTGTCAACACGCAACGACGAGCCACAGAAGGCCAGTCGTCCATTCTCTGCAAGTCGTGACGGCTTCGTAATGGGCGAGGGTTCTGCCTGCCTCATTCTTGAGGAACTGGAGCATGCAAAGGCTCGCGGTGCTAAGATATACTGCGAGATGGTAGGTGCCGGCATGAGTGCCGATGCACACCACATCACTGCATCACACCCAGAAGGTCTCGGTGCAAAGATCGTGATGTCTGAAGCATTGAAGGACGCAGGCATGCAGCCTGAGGACATCGACTACATCAACGTGCACGGCACGTCAACACCTGTAGGCGACATCTCTGAGGCCAAGGCCATCAAGGCTCTCTTCGGTGACTGGGCTTACAAACTCAACATATCATCTACAAAGTCTATGACTGGTCACCTGCTCGGTGCTGCCGGTGCTGTGGAGGCTATGGCATGCGTGAAGGCTGTGCAGGAGGACATCATCCCGCCAACCATCAACCATGAGGAGGGCGACAACGACCCAGAGATAGACTACAACATGAACTTCACATTCAACAAGGCGCAGAAGCGTGAGGTGCGTGCAGCACTGAGCAACACGTTTGGCTTCGGCGGACACAACGCCTGCGTGATATTCAAGAAATATGCTGAATAATATTATTGACAGAATAAAGCTCCCTTTCCGCAAGGAGAAGGAGCTTTATTTTGCGTTATATAACATACTGGGCTTCTACCCACGCAAGATAACATACTACAAGGTGGCACTGATGCACAAAAGCCTTGGACACCGTGCCACGGCGGAGGAGTTGCGTGTGCTTGAGGGTAAGAAGAGCAAGAAAAACGACCAATACGGACGTAAGGGCCGCAAGGGGCGCTTCGATAAGAAAGGACGCCTGGGCAAGCAGCTGAACAACGAGCGTCTGGAATTTCTCGGCGATGCCATCCTCGATGCGGTGGTGGGCGACATTGTATATCAGCGCTTCCCCGGCAAGCCAGAGGGTTTCCTCACCAACGCACGTTCAAAGATGGTGCAGCGCGAAACCCTCGGACGACTGGCAAAGGAGATGGGTATAACAAAACTCATCATGGCCAGCGGACGAACCTCCACCCACAACAGTTACATGGGCGGCAATGCCTTCGAAGCACTCGTGGGTGCCATATACCTTGACCGTGGCTATGAAGCGTGCCAACAGTTCTGGACAAATAGGGTGATGGGAAAATATCTCAACACCGACAAGGTGGCGTATAAGGAGGTCAACTTCAAATCAAAGATACTGGAGTGGACACAGAAGAACCGCGTGAACATCGAGTTCCGCCTCGAGGAACAGTCGCAAGACAAGAACGGTTCACCCACATTTGCCTACACCGTAGTACTCGAAGGTGTAGAGGGCTGCCGTTCCGAAGGTTTCTCAAAGAAGGAAAGCCAGCAGCGTGCCAGCGAAGAAACGCTGAAACGCCTGCGCAACGATGCAAAGTTCCTTGATTCTGTATTCGCAGCAAAGACAGAACGCACAAAAATGGAGGAGCAGCCCATCAGCGTGGCACCCGATGTGGAGCAACCCACCATCGACGATATCGTCATATCCACTCCTGACAATACCGATGAGGAGGAGCAGACAAACAAGGTGGCCGCCATCGAGCAGACCATCGACGACATGAGCCTTGACGACGTAAAGGCGGAGAAATCACGCGAAGACATCATCGCCGAGGCAGAGGCACAGGCATACGATTAATAACAGACAATATAATAAGGAAATGAAAATAGCATTGATAGGATACGGCAAGATGGGCAAAATGATTGAGCAGATTGCCCTCTCGCGTGGTCATGAGATTGTAAGCATCATCGACATTGACAACCAGCAGGACTTTGACAGCCCTGAGTTTGCATCGGCCGACGTGGCCATTGAGTTCACTGCCCCAATGGTGGCATACGGCAACTATCTCAAATGTTGGGAGAAAGGCGTGAAGGTGGTGAGCGGTTCCACTGGCTGGCTCAAGGAGCATGGTGACGAGGTGCGTCATGCCTGCAAGGAGGAAGGCAAGACACTGTTCTGGGCTTCCAACTACTCCATCGGCGTGGCTATCTTCTCTGCCGTCAACAAATACCTGGCGAAGATCATGAATTCTTTCCCACAGTATGACGTGGAGGAAACAGAAGTACACCACATACACAAACTCGACCACCCTTCAGGTACCGGCATCACGCTCGCAGAGCAGATTGTTGCCAACCTTGACCGCAAGAGCGACTGGCAGATGGGTACTCTGACGCAGCCTGACGGCACTGTAGTGCCTGCAGAAGGCACTGATGAGAACAAGCTCACCATCAACTCCATCCGCAAGGACGAGGTGCCGGGCATACACTCCATAACATGGAACAGCGAAGCTGATCAGATCACCATCACACACGATGCGCACTCACGTCAGGGTTTTGCCCTGGGTGCCGTACTCGCCGCTGAATACACTGCCCAGCACGAGGGTTTGCTGACCATCGACGACATGTTCAAGTTCTGAGCATCTCTCTCACGCCGTCGCTGAGTTTCCACTGCGGACTGTATCCGAAGTCACTTATCGCCGGGGTGATGTCGCAGCGCCAGTTGCGCTGCTTCAGTATGTTATAATGGTCGTTATTCAGTGTGGAGAGTTTTCCTGTGACGTGCATCCACACATCGCTCACGGCGCACACCGTGCGCAGCACCCACAGGGGGAAGGTTATGCGAAGCACATGGCGCTTGCCCAGTTCCTTTATGATAAGGTCGCTGAAATCCCTTGACGTATATACATCACCGTCGCTGAGGAAATAGGCCTTGCCTATGGCCTGCCCTGATTTCATCGACTTGAGCACGGCCTGCACCACATCTTTTACGAATACGAAAGTAAGGTCTTGACGCTTGAAGCCTACGGCAGTGTCAAGACCTTTTCTTATGCTGTCGGCCATCAGCATATAGTCTTTCTCGCGCGGGCCATACACGCCAGTGGGGCGCAGTATGGTGAAGGGCAGGCGGCACTCCTGTTTCAGCCATTCCTCTGCAGCCAGCTTGCTCTTTCCATAGGCAGTATTGGGCTGCGGCGTGTCTGCATCCTTTATCTCCGTATATGGCTCCGTTTCGCGTATCGCGCCCATCACACTCAGGCTGCTGATAAACACAAACCGTTTCAGCGAGGAACAGGTATGTTGCAGTGCCGTCACAAGGTTCTTCGTGCCTTCGGTGTTCACTTTGAAGAAATCCTCCAGCCGCAATGCCTTTGTCGCTCCTGCGGCATGCACCACATAGTCTGGTGCGACGTCACTGAGCGCCTCCTCCATCTGTTCCACTGACGAGAGGTCGAGTTCTATCTTGTATATGCGCTCATCCTGAAGGTATCTCTGGCTGCTGCTCTTGCGCACAGCCGCCCATACCTCCATATCCTGTCTCAGCGCCTCCTCCACGATGAAGGAGCCTATGAAGCCCGATGCACCTGTTATGAGTATTCGTTCCTTCTGCATATCTAATGGTTGCAAAGTTAATAAAAATTCCCCATTATTCAAAATTATTTTCAAGTTTCGCAAATTTAAACTTGCGGAACTTGAAAAATAATTTGTGAACATTTCAGCTCTTTTGAAAAACGCAAACTAGAGAAAAATCGTCGGAAAATATAACAACCGAACCAGCAAATAGAACAGGCGCTGATTCGGTTTTTTCGTGTTTTCAGCGTAAAAGCTACCTTATTACGCTGCTAAAACAGCCTTTTTACACTGCAAAATGAACGCTTTCAGAGTGTAAAAGCTATCATATTACACTGTGAAAGCTATCGTTTTACAATTCTAAAGGAGCAATTTACCCTTTCAAATCCTCGTTACACATTAACAGACAAGCAGTTAGCAGAAACAAAAAAATCCTTGCGATATTTGAGACCAAAATGAACTTTGGTGACTAATATCGCAAGGAAACGGCAGTTAAATACGAAATTTTTGAAACAAATTACCATAATTTCCCTTAATTATTTTAATGAAAAAAAGCAGATAAAAAGTGTTTTTCTCTTGTTTGTTTTAGTATTTAGGAAAAAAGTTGTATCTTTGCACCATAAACCGCATAATACTATATTTATGATAGCATTACAGTTAAATGCCGAGCTATACCGTGAAGACCCTACGCTGATGACAAAAGAGGAGTTCTTCGCCCGTGTGGACAAAGCGAAGGAAGGGCCATCGTATGAATTGTTACCAGATGAAAACCTTACTGACTTTCTGACGCGCCAAGGTTAAGACGAGCAAACTCGGAGCATGGAATTATAATATTCTCTGCGAGGCACCATAAATTCCATAAAAGCCATAAATTCTTTCATAAATTAAATTTATGGAGGACTCCGCGAAGCGCCTGAGCACCTACGGAGCGCAAGAATTAATGTTTATTTTGATAATTAATGGTACGCCGTAGGCAAGAATGAATTCCCGTGAATTAATGTAGGAAGATATAAAACACATTCTGAATGACAGAAGATTTTGACATACATAATAACGAGCGGATGGGCTCGGCGGAAAAAGAATTTGAGAAGGCGCTGAGACCTCTGCAGTTTGATGATTTCAGCGGACAGCAGAAGGTGGTGGAAAACCTTCGCGTGTTCGTGGATGCAGCGAAATACCGTGGCGAACCGCTCGACCACACACTGCTGCACGGACCTCCGGGACTGGGCAAGACAACATTGTCGAACATCATCGCCAACGAACTGGGCGTAGGATTCAAGCTTACCTCCGGTCCGGTGCTCGACAAGCCCGGCGACCTTGCCGGACTCCTGACATCGCTCGAGACCAACGACGTGCTGTTCATCGACGAGATACACCGTCTATCGCCCGTAGTGGAGGAATACCTGTACTCCGCCATGGAAGACTACCGAATAGACATTATGATAGACAAGGGGCCGTCGGCACGCAGCATACAGATAGACCTCAACCCCTTCACGCTCATTGGTGCAACGACACGCTCCGGACTGCTTACCGCTCCGCTGCGCGCACGCTTCGGCATCAACATGCACCTGGAGTATTACGACCCCGAGACGCTGTCGAAGATCATACGCCGCTCTGCCAACCTGCTGAAGGTGCCCATCAGCGATGCCGCCTGCGACGAGATATCACGCCGCTCACGCGGTACGCCGCGTATAGCCAACGGACTGCTGCGCCGTGTGCGCGACTTCGCCCAGGTGAAGGGCAACGGTTCGATAGACATGGCCATTGCGAAGATGGCGCTCGAGGCACTGAACATCGACGAGTACGGACTGGACGAGATAGACAACAAGATACTCCTGACCATCATCGACAAATTCAATGGTGGACCGGTAGGCGTAGGCACCATAGCCACTGCCATCGGTGAGGATGCCGGCACCGTGGAGGACGTATATGAGCCATACCTCATCATGGAGGGCTTCATAAAGCGCACGCAGAGGGGCCGCGTGGTCACCGAACTGGCATACGCACACCTGGGACGCAACCCCTACAAGCAGGGCAGCAACATCTTGTCGCCTACGTTCTTTGACTAAACGACATATAACAGGAAAACTATGAGAACAGCAATATTCACAGGGACGTTCAACCCCTTCACCATCGGACATGCCGACATCGTGAGCCGCGCACTCGCCATCTTCGACCATGTGGTCATTGGCATAGGCTACAACCCCGCCAAGACGGAGCACAGCGACGTGGAAACACGCATAGAGCAGATAAAGGCCGTATATAAGGATGAGCCGCGCGTGACAGTGGAGGCGTACAACGACATGGCCGCCGACTTCGCCGCACGCCACAATGCCGTGGCGGTGGTCAAGGGCGTGCGCACGGTGCAGGACTATGAATACGAGCGCAACCAGGCGGAATACAACCGTCTGCTGGGCGACGGACTGGAGACGGTGCTCTTCTTCGCCCGTCCGCAGCTGGCAGCGGTATCGAGCAGCGCAGTGAGAACCCTGCAGCACTTCGGCAAGGATGTTTCAAGGTTTCTGCCTTAAGAAATTACTATAAAGAACTATAAAAAACTATAGAAACTATAGTTACTATAGGCACTATAGAAACTATAAAAAGAAAAAGAAATGATCACATACTCTGCAGAAAACGTCAAGATGCCCAAGATACGCAAGCGCGACACCACGGCATGGATACGCAGCGTAGCAAAGACATACGGCAAGACCGTGGGAGAGGTGGGCTACCTCTTCTGCGACGATGAGAAGATACTCGAGGTGAACCGCGAATATCTGCAGCACGACTATTACACAGACATCATCACCTTCGACTACGACGAAGGCAACCAGATAAACGGCGACCTCGTAATATCACTCGACACCGTGCGCACCAATGCGGAGCAGTTCGGCAAAGACTACGACGAGGAACTGCACCGCGTCATCATACACGGCATACTGCACCTGTGCGGCATCAACGACAAGGGACCCGGTGAACGCGAGATAATGGAACAGGCAGAAAACAAAGCCCTCGCCATGCTCAAAGAAACACAAAAATAGCAAAACGTCAGAAAATTATCGTAAATAATGAAAAAAGTACTGCTTTTTGTTGCATAATCCAACAAAAAGCAGTACTTTTGCTTTCAGAACGTAACATTACCAAATATGTCAATGGAAAAAATAGACAAACTCGACAGAAAGATTCTGTCAATACTCTCAAAGAACGCGCGCATAGCGTTCAAAGATGTGGCTGAGGCATGCGACGTATCACGCGCCGCCGTTCACCAGCGTGTGGAGCGCCTCAAGGAACTGGGTGTGATAGTAGGCAGCGGTTTCTCCGTAAACCCAAAGTCTGTAGGCTATGGCACATGCACATACGTGGGAATAAGACTGGAGCGCGGCTCTATGTATAAGGACGTAGTGAAGAAACTGGAGAAGATACCAGAGATAGTGGAGTGTCACTTCACCACAGGTCCATACACCATGCTCGTGAAACTCTACGTGCGCGACAACGAACAGCTCATGCAACTGCTCAACGGCACACTGCAGTCTATCGACGGCGTGGTATCTACCGAGACGCTCATATCACTCGACCAGAGCATAAAGAGAGACTTCCCAATACATATCAACGAAGAATAACATCCACCCAACAGCGGAAGCGGAAAGTGAAAAACGAATGACAAAACTTCGTTTTTCACTTTCCGCTTTTCACTCTATTATCGAAAACCAGATGAAAGACTTCTCCCTACAATCACTTACAGACAAGGCTTATACAGCACTCTCCACCCCACCCCACCGTCCTGTCATCGGTATCACCGCCAACCACGAAGGCATAGACCACACCATTCGCGAGGCATACTGCCGACAAGTAGAAGCCGCAGGTGGAGTGCCTGTCATCATACCCCCGATAGACGACCCGCAAACCATCAGTACGACACTCGACCGCATTGATGCCGTCATCCTCTCCGGGGGAGGCGACCACAACCCTTTGTGGCAGGGAGAACAGCCTTCAATGAAACTCGGAAACATCAACGCCGTGCGTGACAGTGCCGAACTGCTTCTGACACGACTTGCATTCAACCGCCAGATGCCGATGCTCGGCATCTGCCGTGGTATCCAGACACTCGTCATTGCCTTGGGCGGACATGTCATGCAAGACATAAAGAACTCCACAATCATAAAGCACTCTCAGGATGCCGACCGTTCCGAGCCAACACACACGGTGAAGATAGAACAAGGCACTGTGCTGTATGACATATATAAAGAGGAGAAGATAACCGTCAATTCATTCCACCATCAGGCAGTGGACAATTCCGGCACGCACCTTCGCACTGCGGCAATGTCTGACGACTGCATAGTGGAAGCCGTGGAAAGCACCGAACAGAAAAGTATCATCGGAGTGCAGTGGCATCCCGAATGGCTCGGTGAAGACGGACTACCGCTGTTCCAGTGGCTTGTGCAGCGTGCCACAGAATACCGGCAGGCACAGCGACTGCACGACGGTTTGCTGACACTCGACACACACTGCGACACACCAATGTTCTTCCATCAGGGTGTGGACTTCACCAAGCGCGACCCACGCATCCTTGTTGACATGCACAAGATGACGGAAGGAAGGCTCGACGCCACATTCATGGTGTGCTACCTGCCACAACCATACATGGACAACAACGGTGCCTCAGAGGAACGCAAGGGAAAGCCATTCAGCGAACTGGTGCACTTCCCCATAGAATCGCCGAAGGCATACACCGATTTCATCTTCGACGAAATAACAAAGATTGTAGAGAGCAGGCCCGACCGTCTGGCCTTCGCACGCACAGAGGAAGACCTGCAACGCAACAAACGCGACGGCAAGAAGAGCATAGTGCTCGGCATAGAGAACGGACTTGCCATCGAAGACGCCATCAACAACCTGCAGCACTTTGCCAATCGTGGCATAGCATACATGACACTGTGCCACAACGGCGACAACCTTATCTGCGACTCCGCCAAGGGGGCAGGAATGAACAACGGCGTGTCACAGTTTGGCGAGAAGGTGATAAAGGAGATGAACCGCCTCGGAATCATGGTTGACCTCAGCCACGCAGGCGAAAAGAGTTTCTATGATGCCATGGAGATAAGCAGCACACCGATAGTATGCTCGCACTCCAACTGCCGCAGTCTGTGCGACCACCCACGCAACCTCACCGATGACCAGCTGCGTGCCCTTGCCCGTAACGGCGGTGTGGCGCACACCACATTCTATCCAGGTTTTCTTCGCGCAAGCGGCGAAGCCGACATCCTCGATGCAGTGGCACACCTCGAACACGCCATCAGCATCATGGGTATAGACCATGTAGGCATAGGCACCGACTTCGACGGTGACGGCGGTGTGCCCGGCATGGCAGATGCATCAGAGTGCATCAATTTCACCATGCAACTGCTACGCCGCCACTATAACAACGACGACATTCGTAAAATATGGGGCGGCAACTGGTTACGCATCATGAAACAAGTATCACAATCAAGAGAAATCTAAGCAATTTATAAATATTTGTTAATTCATAACAGAAAAATAGTTGAATTATTACTACAATTAAACTAATTGTAGTAATTTTGCACATCGAAAACAAAAATGCGCAAATAGAACAATCTATTTATCTGAAAAGAATGACAAAGAAAACTATCATCACCGTTGCCCTTGCGGCAGCCACATTCACAAGCAGTCATGCCGGAGGCATACTGACAAACACGAACCAAAGCGTGGCATTTCTACGCAATCCAGCCCGTGAGGGTGCCATTGCCATAGACGGAGTGTACAGCAATCCAGCTGGCGTTGCACTCCTTGGCGAGGGAAAGTATGTATCAATAAACTGGCAGGCAGCATGGCAGACACGAACCATCCAAACAACGAATCCTGTCTTCCAGTTGTCAAAAGACTTTGACGGTCAGCCTCAGACATACGAAGGCAAGGCCTCTGCACCATTCGTACCTTCTGTACAGGCAGCCTACAATACCGGCAAATGGTCGTTCCAGTTTAATTTCTCTGTTACCGGCGGCGGTGGCAAATGTGAGTTTGCCAACGGACTGGGTTCTTTCGAGGGAGCAGTGGGACAGATTGCAGCAGGACTGAATAAGTTCGGAGTTGCTGCAGGACTACCAAACGCTGTAATTTGCAACGGCTATGATTGCAGCAGCTACATGCAGGGAAAGCAGTATTACTTTGGCTTCACCATGGGTGCGGCTTATAAGGTTACAGACAATTTCTCTGTATATGGTGGCATCCGTGTGCTCTATGGTTCTGCCACATATAAAGCGAAGATTGACAATATCAAGGTTATCAATGGTATGAATCCAAACGGAGTGGACTTTGGGGAATACTATGACCAACTTAAGCCTTATATCAACGGTGCAGCACAGAATTATGAGGCAGCTATAGCAACATACGCAAGAGCTGGCCAGGAGATACCAGCAGATATTATAAACGGCTACACCTCAGTAAGAAAACTCCAGGCAGTTGAGTCATATCGCGAAGGCGTAAACCTTCAGTCTGACCAGAGCGGTGTGGGCTTTGCACCAATCCTCGGTGCCGACTTGAAACTTGACAAATTCAACTTTGCAGTGAAGTATGAGTTCCGCACAAAGATGAACATGGAGAACAAGTCAACAGTCAAGGATGCTCATGCCATCGATGCAGTGAACGTGTTCCGTGACGGCACATCAATACGTGAGGACCAGCCTTCACTCCTTGCTTTCGGCGTGCAGTATAGTCCTGTAGAGTGTGTACGCGTCAACGCTGGCTACCACCACTTCTACGACAAAGCTGCTAAAAAAACATACTACAAGATGAACGAGGCAGGCGTTTCCACACGCTACGACAACAAGAACGACATGCTCAAGAGCGGCACTAACGAATACCTCGGCGGTGCTGAGTGGGACGTGACAAAGAAACTGACTGTCAGCGGCGGATTCCAGATAACACGCTACGGAAACACTGACGAATACATCAACGACATATCATACGTGGTTGACTCTTGGAGCTATGGTCTCGGTCTGAAATATCAGATTACAGACAAAGTGGCTGTCAATGCAGCTTACTTCAAGACATGCTACGACGATTACACAACCAACATGGATGCAACAGGAGTGCAGAACAGTTTCACACGCTCAAACCGTGTTGGCGCCATAGGCATAGACATCAATTTCTAACTCGATATTTATACATTTATTGGTTTTGATTAAGAGCAACTGTCCGTGAGGATGGTTGCTTTTTCTTTTGCTCACTCTACATTATAAATTTATTCTTTATGCCCACACATATATCATATTTAAAACAAATTCTTTGTTTTTCTCGCAAATAATTCGTAATTTTGCATACAAGCAATGAAACAAGGACAGAAAGAAACACTAAAGATACGCATTCTCAGCACGCTGTTTGTCATTGGAGCACTTACCGTGTTCCAACCTTTCGGGTTTGATGTCAGCCAATGGCAGACATACATACACCTGCTGGCGTTTATCTTTCCGGGAATACTCGTATGTATGCTGACGGACACCATCCTGAAATATGTGTTTAAGATGCCACACACCAACAAACGAGGCATCGACTACATCATAAGGCGCAACATGTTGTTCCAAATCATCAACACTCCAACAGTTTCCCTGTTTATCTGCCTTTACCGTCACTTCGTGATGAACAACTATATAGAGGGCAACCAGCTGTCATTGTTCAACTATCTCGAAACACTGGTCATCCTCGCCTTCTGCTCTTTCGCCATCGGACTGTACTGGCGTTTCAAATTCCGCATTAAATTCCTGGCGGCCGAACTGGAGGAGACGCGCATGCTTAACGAGCAGTTGAAGAAGATACAGGTGCAGCCTGTCCTACCCAGTCCTCCCAGTGAAGAAGCAAGTGCTCCCCTGATGTCTGACACCTCCCTGCCCGTGAAGGTTACAGAAAGTCACCTGATGCTCAAGGGCACCACAAGCGAAAGCATCACGCTTGACATCTCAAACCTGCTGTACATAGAAGCCGTAGGCAACTACGTCAAGGTGTATCGCCTATGCGACGGCAAGGTGCGCACCGACATGCTGCGCGCCACATCAAAACAACTGGAGGATGACCTGCGACCCTATCCCATGATAGTGCGCTGCCACCGTGCCTTCCTCGTAAACCTTGCACAGGTGGAGCATGTAGTGTCGCAATCCGGCTCCATGCATCTGGTCATGAACCATTGTCATGACTCACTTCCTGTCTCGCGCAGCAACATGGCGCAAGTCAAGAAAGCCATTAAGGGTATATAAAGAAACTATTTCGGTTCCACATGTACGGCAATGTGGGTATCGTTTCCATAATGAAGCCTCAGAAGTTCCTCCACTTCTGAGGCTTTGTCGTGTGCCTCATTCAGTGTAATGTTTCCATCCATGAGTATATGCAGTTCTATGGCATAGTGGTTGCCTATGCGACGTGTGCGAAGGTCGTGCGGCTCCGCCACGCCATCCACCGATGCAGCAAGCCTCAGCATCTCAGCCTCAACGTCGTCAGGCAGCGACTCCTCCATCAAGTCGCCGATACCACGACGCAACAGGCCGAGAGACACCTTTACAATAAACAATCCCACGACGACCGACGCCACGGGGTCGAGCACAGTCCAGCGTTCCCCGAGGAATATGGCGCCACCGATGCCCACCGCCGTACCTATTGACGACAATGCATCGCTGCGGTGATGCCACGCATTAGCCTCCACTGCCTGCGAATCCAACTGACGTGCCTTCACCATGGAATAGCGATACACTGCTTCCTTCAATATCACCGACAGCAGTGCCGCCCACAACGCGAGCGTTCCGGGAGCCTCCAGCACAGCGCCCTGCATCCATGCCACCACCTTCACAGCGCCACTATATACTATTCCCACGGCAACACCGAGCAATGCCACACCGATGATGGTCATGGCAAGCGTTTCATACTTGCCGTGACCATAGTCGTGCGACTTGTCCTTTGGCTTGCCACTGATATGCACGAAAACGAGCACTATGGCATCGGTAACGAAGTCGCTGAGCGAGTGTATCGCATCAGCCAGCATGGCAGCACTGTGGCCCATGATGCCAGCCACAAACTTGAAAACGAGCAGCACTACATTGACTGTGCCACCCACAAGCGTCACCTTATATATTTCCTTGTTTCTATCTTTCATGATTTCTGTCTTTCAACTGCAAAATTACAATTTTTCTTCCATTTTCCAACATCATTGCAGAAAAGATTTTCCACAACATATAATTAACGAAAGGATTTATCATTTTTTTTCATTATTTTTTAACAAAAGAACTTTTTTTTCAAATTATTTTGTTCAGTATTTTTTTTTATATATATTTGCACTCAGAAAGGTCTAATTAACTTATAAACCTATTAAATAAACATCGTAATAATAACAATTTAAAAGAAACAATCTATGAATTATATCCAACTTACTACAGGAGCATCAATCTAAATGTATAATTAATAAAAACAGAGAAATATGAAAAAATCAATCATTATCTTTCTTGTAATCCTACTTTCTTTGGGGGAAAGACTCGATGCGTATGCTGATTTTGATAGAAATACACAGTATGAAATTAATGGCGTAGAGTATATGCTCGACACCGAAAATATGGTGGCGGGAATATACAGAGCACAATATTCTGGAGGAGACTTTGTCGTCCCATCAACAATTACTTATGACAATAAGGTTTATACCATAACGTGTATAGGAAACAGTGCATTCAACGTTTCCTATATTACTTCCATAACATTTCCAAATACCATTACAAGTATAGAAGCAGGGGCATTCACTGACTGCAGGAACCTTAAATCTGTTACCATACCCGAAGGCATAACAAAAATTGAGAGAGGAACATTCAAACGATGCCACGCCTTAAGTTCCGTTAGCTTACCTGAAAGCCTCACAAGCATTGAAAAAGAAAGTTTCAGGGAATGTATAAGTCTTAACACTATTACCCTTCCCAGCAACTTAACGACCATAGGAGAAAGTGCTTTCAGGGAATCAAGTCTTAACACCATCACCATTCCCAACAGCGTGACTACCATAGGAGACGCTGCTTTCTCATATTGCTCAAATCTTTCTTCCATTACCCTTTCCAACAATTTGACAAGCATTGGTAAATATGCCTTTTTAAAATGCACAAGCCTTAATTCCATAACTATTCCAAATAGTGTAAAGGAAATAAATAATTATGCTTTTGAGGAATGTATTTAGAGTCCTCTAAACAACCATAAATAATGAAAAACACATAGAGATAAACCTCTGTATATCAACCACTTTTAGATTTTAACACTTCGGACTTGCTTTTTGGTGGTTCTCAAAAATCCGCTTACCTTTGCAACGCAT
>JAEEHW010000083.1 GCA_016281055.1 Prevotella sp. | reverse complement strand
TCCCTACGGGGATTCGAGAACAGGTTTTATTTTGGAATTAGATGGTAAACAGTATCATTCCAATATATTCCAAAGGCTCAGAGATGAGCGCAGAGACAGGATGTCCCTCAATGGTGGTTGGGATACTTATCGCATAGACCAAATACATAATAACGATTTCATTGCTAACTGGGAGAAAGAAGCCTCTGCGAGTAAGTTCCTCACGACGTTAAAAAAGAATTATAAGAAAACGTTGTCTGGCCAATGGAACGAGACCCTTCAGATTGTACTTGTCCCCCTTGCAATCGCTCGAATTGAGAGAATACTGGTAGAAGCAATGATGTCATCGGCATTAGATGTTAATGCAGAGGAATGGAACATCATTGTTATAGAAAGGGATGTACCCTGTGCTGCCATTGCAATAGAAGACTTAAAGGACAAGTATATGCATTTGTGCAAATTGGCCAATTCCCCTGCAGAACTGCCAGAGATTCATTTGACTATTGTTTCTAGCGATGAATTTAAGAATTCGCCATTGCATTTACAGCAAAAAACAGTGTGCGACATTCCTTCAAGCACCTACGACCTGTGCATTGACATTTCGATGTTGCTCCGTGACAACATCGATGCGTTGCCACTTGCTGTAAGCGCTAAGGCTTTTTATCTTATCCGTTCTTCGCATTATCAAAAGCGAGAAAGAACAATTTGCTCTGCTGAAACCATACAATATCCTGCTCTTGTTATTAAAGATGGAACTGGTGCTTATAAGAATATTAAGGAGCGTGAAGATGTACTGACGTATTTCTTACGAGACATCTTCCGTAAGCCTTCATTCCGTCCTGGGCAATTACCAATACTTAGTCATACTTTAGCAGACAAGACGACAATAGGACTTTTGCCTACTGGTGGCGGTAAGTCTTTAACTTATCAATTGTCTTGCCTATTACAACCAGGAGTTTCTATTATAGTAGATCCTCTGGTATCTTTAATGGTTGATCAAGTTCGTGGACTTCGCGATGCTCGCATAGATGCTTGCGAATGTGTTCACAGCGGAATGGATGCAAAGGAAAAAGCCAAGAAACTGAACCTTCTACAGAATGGTGCAGCCTTAATGGTGTTGCTTTCTCCTGAGAGATATATGATGGAGAACTTCAGGGACAGTCTGATAACAATGACAGAAAAGAATCACATCTATTTCTCATATGGCGTAATAGACGAGGTTCATTGTGTTTCTGAATGGGGACATGATTTCCGTCCGTCATACCTACACTTAGGACGTAACATGATTAACTATATGAAAACGAGGTCTGGTCGTCCTCTGTCAATCATTGGTCTTACGGCCACCGCATCTTTTGATGTTCTTGCAGATGTGGAGAGAGAGCTTACCTTGGGAGGAAATCTTACGATAGACAGCGAAACGATAATTCGCCCAGAGAGTGATACGCGTCCGGAACTAACATACCGTATCATTAATGTCACGTCAGATTTTGATGAATTAAGAGACCCAACGGAGAGCTATATTCTTAATGCCACTTCAGATTGGGACTTGCAAGGTGTTGTCGCAGAAACAAAAAAACAAGTTTTATTTAGCCTTCTGAATGATGTCCCTTCAGACATACAGTCTCTAAATGAAATAAATGCCTCATGCGTCATAGGTGGTTATCAAGCAGATAATTTCTACCAACCTGATAATAATAATCTGTATCAGAACGCAGGCATTATTTTCTGCCCACACGCTCATGGTACATTTGGTGTTCAAGATAATGTCTGGGGAACTAGAAGCGGTATTTCAACAGCCTTACGTAGCAAAGATTATTTAAAGATTGGTACTTTTATTGGAGGTGACAGACCTACTGGTGATATGCAGTTGTTCAATGACAACCGCAAGAACCTGATGGTGGCTACTAAAGCCTTCGGAATGGGGATAGACAAGCCTAACATCCGTTTTACGGTCAACTTTAACCATCCGTCATCGATAGAGAGTTATGTTCAAGAGGCTGGTCGTGCTGGCCGTGACCGTAAAAATGCCATATCATATATCTTATATGAACCTACGGAGTTTATACATCTAACAGCTGACAAGATAAATGACATACGCTATTATATGGGAACAGAAAATGATCCCGTATGGCTTGAAAGGTATGTTACTAAATATGTTCTAATTCTGGATTTTCCAGAATTATGCAGGCATAACAATGCAACAGAGGAACAAACAGATGCTCTGATTAATATCATTAGAACCCACGGATTCATAGAAAATGTCGATAAGAATATTGACCTGTGGTTCCACAACAATTCTTTCCGAGGCCTTTATAAAGAAAAAGTAATCTTGTCAGAAATGACCGACCGTATTCTCAATGTAAAGCCCAATTATGCATTGGAGGTTCAAGGAAAACTCAGAGAAGAGACTGGCAACAACGATGTTTGCCTGAAAGTTAATAGAACAAGAAACTCTATAACTATTTACTCAGAGGAAGAGAATAGGAATCGATATGGCTATGTTATACTAGACAGCCTACGTCCTACATATAATTATGTGGAGTTTGATTTGAATACTTGTCAATATGTCTCACGGAAGCTCGTAGAAATCTTGGAATCGTATGAAGATCATTCTGCTGCAGCATTACTCCGACCGATTGAAGGTGTTGACGACATAACTGAAGGTATCTATAGCGCAATGGCTCAGGCTGATGATGACGGATATGTATTCGTCACAGTATCGTGGGAGAATCAAGTGCAGCAAGATCCAGAAGATTTTGAGCGAAATATAAAAGCTGAAATATCACAAATTGCACAGTCTAAGGGCTGGAATGATATAAACGAGGACCGGTACGGAGAACTAGCACTTAACAAGATTGGCGACTTTGAAGATCTGATTTCTAAAGTGGCCAGGTGCTCTGGTGATACCAGGTGGCTTCGCTATCATGCTGACGAGACAACCTATCGCAGGCTACGTTTCCAGTTCTGTAAGAAGAGAGATAAAGATGATACAGACAAGGCAATTTACCGAATGTGTTGTATTGGCTTGGTAGAAGATGTAACCATAGATTATCTATCTCAGACCTACGAACTGAAAATAAAGAATCGTACAGACGATGAATTTAAACAGTATATGTTGAACTTCTTCCGTAAGTACTATTCATTGGAACAGGCACAAATACGTGTAGACAAAATAGATGAACAAAAAGGTCGCAACTACCTTGACAAGTGTCTTGGATATTTAACGGGGTTCGTCTATGAGAATTTGGAAAAGAAGCGCTTCCGCGCTATTGAAGATATGCGTATTGCATGTGAAGACAGTATATCAGAAAGAGAAAGAACGCATAACGATACATGGCTTAAGGAATTTATTCACCTCTATTTCAATTCTAAGTATGCCCGTATGGGTTATCAGGTGAATGGAAAAGACTATTCGTTAACTGAGGACACGGACCAGCAAGGTCGTGATGGCTATGATGTAGTTAGGAAGTACATTGAAGTCATTAGCAACGATGGTTCCGGAAGCGAAATAGACAACGTTAAACACCTCTATGGCGCTACATTGCTGTGTTTGAGAGCGCATCCTGATAATGCAGCTTTACAGCTCTTGCTATCATACTGTATTACATTCTTGGGAACGGGAACCAATGAAACATTGAAATCAAACGCTTTTAATGGATTTATTGATGGTTTTATGGCACTCTATGACAAAGACAATGAAGAAGTATGGAAATATCTAGCTCACTTCAACGAATGCTTAGCCGCAAAAGTCCATCAAGATGATACTTACATAAAGGAAAGCATTATAGAAAAAGGAGAAGATGCAGTAATGCTCTTTATACACGGTAAGAAGTTGGATGATATAACCAACAGATTTCTCAAAGATAACGTAAAAACAGATAACAAGACATATCCAAGCGATTCCGACAATACAATTTAAAAAACAATATAGTTATGGCACATGACATAAATTCTGCCTTAGAAAGGCTTGAGAAGAATTTAAGCGAACTTGATTCTGCTAGGTCGCAAGTAATGCAGTCAGTTAATGCAAGTAACGATCTTTTGAAGATGGTTACGCAGTATGTGTCTGCGGTAAAGAAACTAGCTGCCAGCCTTGAAGAATGGGAATCTTCTTTAAGCGGTAGAGAATCTGAGTTACATGGTGAATTGGGGTCTGCTATTGCCTGTATAAAGCAGACGTGTACTGATGTCATTTCTGCATTCAAAGGAGATGTCAATAAGGTTACATTGGCCTTCAAGAAAGATACAGACAAAACACTAGAAGAGTTTACCGAGCAGAATGACAAGCTTGCAGAAAGAGTTGCAGAATTGGTTGCTTTGCGCGAACAAATCAAGAAAACGACGGAAGAAATCGAAAGCGTTAAGGGGTCTTTGGAGCTCATATCAAAAGATCTGAAGGAATCTCAAGACGAACAAGATATAGCATTGGAAGAAATAAAGACAAAAGTGTCAGTTCTTCCTACAATTATTCAGCAATCTCTTGAATCCATAACGCAGGCAGTTTCTCGTTCAGAGCAAACACTTGCAGAAACATTAAATCAGATAAATGGCAAGACGGATACGCTCGCTATAAATATCGCTAATTTGACAACTTTATGTCAAAGTGTAAATTCAACAATTACATCTTCTGCAAATAATTTAACGAATGTCATTAACAATGCAAAAGATGATACTCTGAGAACAATAAAAGAATCACAAGATGAAATTACAAAGGTTTCAAATATTGATAGATGGATAATGATTATTGGATTCATTATTGTAATAATAATGTTCTTTGTGATTAAATAGTGTTGGTAGACATTGCAAAGATCTTACTGGGTTGAAGGTATGGAACTTGGTTGATAACAAAAAATGCAAAGCAACAAATAGCGTAAACGATGCAGGAAGTATTTGCCATAAATCGCATAGGCTATTCATGACAGAAGCATTGATGTCTTAAAGCAAATTCAGTGGATTTACTCAGTTAATTCAGTGAAATTACTTTCTGAAAGGATAAGTTTGACGTAAGGTTTGACGTGAGAATATATTTGCTTTGATGGTTGTGTTTATAGTCGGATATAGAGAGAAGCGGTAGTTCTTAACAAAAAGTGAGACTTGAATAAAAATGGAACTTGCGTGGGTGGAAAAAAAGATGTAACTTTGTAGCATTGTTGATAACTATTAAAGAGAGAAGAAGTGTATCGTAATATAATCAAGAGTTATGGGCAGAGCAAAGAAAAATATGATGAAGCGACTTTCCATTGAAGAGTTGGTCGATATATACCTTAACAGCGATGGAGAGACGGAGAAGGCGGCACGCTCGGAAATTGAGAATCGCTATTGGGAGGAATATGAAGTGAGGAAAGAGATTCTCTTGAAGCTTATTGCCTATGAGAATGAGAAGAGCTGGAGGTTAGTTATTTGCCTCCCACTCTATAATATATACGAC
>JAEEHW010000082.1 GCA_016281055.1 Prevotella sp. | reverse complement strand
GTCGCCGAAGGCTACCATGCCGGGGGAACGATGGCCCTCGATGGTGCCTATCCACGGTGACTGCTCTGTGGCGCGCTTGCGTATGGAGAAGGCACCGGGAGAGAGCTGGGAGAGGCGGAAGCCGTCCCATGAAGCGAGCTGTGGCAGTATTCTGGCACTGAGAGGGTCAGCAGGCTCGCCGTCGGCATCAAGGTTTACGGGGCGACGTGCGATGAGGGGCTTGACATCCATGGAGAGCAGGGATGCGTTGTCGCCTGCGGACGTAAGGAACACCGTCTTGCGCTGATGGAGCTTGCCCTGCACGGGTATCTCTGCCTTGAGACAGAGGGAACGGAGTCCGTCTGCATTGGTAAGTGAGTCGATGAAAGCAGTGTGAACAATCTTTACCTCATTGCTTGCGGCATAAGTGTATAGTCTTACGCAGAAATTGTCGCCATCGAAACGCCAACAGTCTCTTATATCACCAGTTTGTTCTTTTGAAATATTATTTACAGTCTGTATTTTCTCATCCTGTTCAAGCCACAATCTGCCAACGACCTTTTTGCCGTCAACAAGGATGCTGTCTGCAAGCGCTCCACTGGATGAGGTACATACAGACACACGCTTATCTGGATGAATTTTTTTTCTTGACTTTGTCTTTTTACCCTTAACAATTCTCAGTTCCTCAGCATTACGAGGAACAACGGTGGCAACAGCTTTCCATTTTACGGTTCCATCAGGCCATGTAGCAAGTGTCCACTGGTCACCGGACAGTTGCTTACCGTCCTCGTTTATAATTTCCAAAGCCGTTGCCTCAGCTAATTCGCCCTGTGCGAAAGGTACACCAAAGGTGACAGGCTGTGAGCGTTTGGAGGCACATCCTACAGGTTTGATTTTTATTGGTGCCTCATTAGAGTCTGTGCTTGTATATCTGAAATTCTTGAATTGTGCATGCGATAAAGTGGTGCGGAAACCGAAGTAACCCTTCTGCAGCGGTGTGGGGTCAACGAAATCAACCAGGCACTCACCATCAACAATATACCGCACCCTGCCACCTATTTGTTCAAGGCGTATATGATACCAATGGTCTGCTTTAATCAGATGTGCGGAATCGAGATACTCTCGCAGTATTGCCGGACGGTATTGTACAGAGTCCACCCCACGCGAATCACCATTGTATCTTCTAAAACGTGTCGTCTTATTATAATTCCCGCCATACCCCATGTAATACAGTTGCATGGTATAACTGTTCAGGAACTTCCCTCCCCTTTCCTTCAATAATTTAGCGGTTACAGGACTACCCCACTTGCCATCATTGAGCGAGGCCATCCAAAAACAGTTGAGGTCAGACACACGGCCGTCGCTGACAATACGCGCATCGTATTCTATCACGATGTCAGCATGCAACTCCTGGTCATACCATAACGTCAGACCTCCAGATGCAAAGATATCAGCTATGGAGTCTTTACCCCATATTACATGTCCATCCTTTTCAGCCTCTGTAACCCATCGAGCTTCAATGCTGTATGAAAAGAACAGCAAAACATATAATAAGATAACACGAAGTTTCATTCAGGGTGTTTGTTAATATATTCTTTTAGCAATTCATATCGAAGAGACAGTGGGCGTGCCAATCTCCACATGCTGATTTTCTCTTCATAGTCAGACTGTCCGAAGCATGTCACCACTGGCGCCACCTTGACTATTCCATTACGAGATATGTCTATCAACTCTTCTTCCTTTATCTCGTATGACGCAAACATGGTTTCTACTCCATCCAGATGTTTGCTTTCCGATTTTGCAGCAGACTTCAACGTAATTACTTCACCATTTTTCAGGGTAAGGACCAACGGGGCATCATGCTCTACAGTCAATCGATACTCAGAAGTGTACATCACTTTAACGTAATATATGGCAACGCCCTTGACATCAAGGGATGTCAAGCCTGCCCACATATAGAAACTCTTCGACTTGTCTCCAAACTTCGTTACTTTCTTTAAATTAGTCTCGAGTATTCTTGATGACTTGTCGGTATGACTGTTGTAAACTATCTGCTGAGCATTTGAGATAAGCACAAAGCTTACGAGTGACAGTAATGTCAGAAATAATCTCCTTTTCATTCCTTTACTATTTAGAGTGTTAATTCCCATAGAGCTGAAATCATCTGATGTTTCTTCTCTATGGGAATTTTAATTATATATTACTTTTTGCTTTTCTTTGTCGTCGCCGTACTTTTCTTAGTTGATGAGGTTTGTTTCACATCTTCATACTTTGCCAGTTTTGCCAGCAGACGTTGTATTTCCTTGTCTTTCGTTTCTATTTCCTTGCCCTGGTTGGTAATAGTCGTAAGCATATTCTCAAGTTCCTCATTGTCTATACCACCATAAAGGGTTCGAACACGTGAAATGAAGTCACCAAGAATATTCATGTAATTGGTAAATGCATCAAACGGCCCGTCATAGATACCTCGGTCTATCGTGGCATTGCTGGGTTTCGTGGTCATGAAACGGAAATTGTTTGATGCCTGCAGATAATCCCAGTCTTGCAACAGCATTGGGTCTTTGGCTATCAGCAGACGGTCTGCTACGCTATACAGTTTATTAAAGGCCTCACGCTGCATCTGGTTTCCAAGCCATACAGAGCAATCACGCTCTTCATCCACCCATGACAAGGTGTCAGGTACATCTATTGCACCGACGGAAGGATACTTTGCTATGACCTCAGCCGGTGTCAGGAATTCCAGGCCTGCCTTCTTTGCACATGCAGGGAGTGCCTTGAGGAATTCAAGAATGTTGCTTGACAGCGGCTGTGCTATGCCAAGAGCCGAGAGTTCCATAAAGATGTTTACCACCTGTTCTGCTTCCGGACAAGCTGCAATATTGTTTATATATGTATCAGCAAACAACGGATAGCCCTCCCATGCGGAGTTGTTGAAACGCAGGGACACATCATCAGATGCGTTTACGTCGCGCAGCAACAGTTTAAGATTCGGAGCAATGTTACAGTTGTAAACATAATGGGGAGATTTCCAACCAAGCACATGCTTTGCTCCCTCTGTCAACATACCTTTATATCCCAATGCAGCCACCTGGGCACCTATTTCATCGGTATATATCAAGGATGAGTTACGCATCACCGTAGGACGCTTACCGAAGTACTGTTCAATCTTGTCTGACATCTTTTCAATGTCACGCTTGAAACTCTCTTCATTGGCAAGTCCTGCCAAGCCATGCGAATATGGTTCAGTAAGGAACTCCACACATCCTGTTTCATTCAGTTCCTGCAGTTTCTCAATCACCTGCGGCGCATGCATCTCCAGTTGTTCCATACCCACGCCAGAGAGAGAGAAGGCAACACGGAAATAGTCACCATTCTGCTGAATCATCTCCAACAGTGCGTTGAGTGCAGGCATATATGAATTTTCAGCAATATAGGTTATGCTGCGTTCATTTTCATAATCATCATAATAATAATGATCAGTACCAATGTCGAAAAAGCGATATCTCTTCAGATGGATTATCTGATGAATCTCAAAATATAAACAAATAGTTTTCATTTATTGTAATTCAGTTTAATGTTAGACGTATATATATAATCAATTTGGTATATAGTTTCTCTGATACTCCTCATGGTCGAACCATCCCTTTGAAAGCAACTGGTCATAGCACTGACGTATGCGCAGGCCTACCTTCTGCCACGTAATGCGGTCAACCTCTTTCATGCCTTCTTCAGCCAGATAATCATGCAGACTTTGGTTCATACATACGGAATATATGGCATCTGCCATGGCATGGATGTCCCAATAATCTACTTTCAACACATTTGTAAGTATCTCTCCACATCCAGACTGCTTGGATATTATAGAAGGACAGCCGCACTGCATTGCTTCCAACGGCGCTATACCAAACGGTTCTGACACCGACGGCATCACAAAGACATCGGAATTCTTATAGCACTCATAGACCTGCTTACCACGTTGGAAGCCTGGGAAATGACACTTGTCTGCAATTCCGTATGCCGCTGCCAATTCTATCATGGATGCCATCATGTCACCCGAACCTGCAAAACAGAAACGGATATTCTGCGTACGCTGCAATACCAGTTTAGCGGCCTCAATGAAATACTCTGGTCCTTTCTGCATCGTTATGCGACCCAAATATGTCACCACCTTCTCATTCGGTATCTTATGGGGCTTTATATTACGGTATTCTTCACTCAACGGATACACCGCATTGTGCATGGCAACACACTTACGTGGATCCTGATGATATTGGTTTATAACCGTCTGCCTGGTCAACTCCGACACACACATTATGCAATCCGCATGATCCATTCCATTCTTCTCTATGGAATATACCGTAGGATTGACCTTGCCGCGCGAACGGTCGAAATCTGTAGCATGGACATGTATGCACAGTGGTTTGCCACTTACCATCTTGGCATGTACTCCTGCAGGATATGTAAGCCAGTCATGGGCATGTATAAGGTCAAACTGCTCTGAACGTGCCAATACTCCCGCTATTATCGAGAAATTGTTGATTTCATCATGCAGATTGCCTGGATAGCCTCCGGCAAAGCCCATGCATCCCAAATCATCCAATCCCTGCATATAGTTGAAATCTGCATAGATATGGTCACGAAAACGATAATAGTCTTCTGCCGTATGTCCTACGAAGCGATGCTTTATGTTTTCATAATGAACATCACGCCACGCAATAGGCACCTGACTCATGTTTATTATCTTAAGGAATTTCTCCTCCTCCCCTGTTGGTTTAGGCATACAGAAAGTGGTCTCGACATCACCCTGTGACGACAAGCCTTTCGTGATTCCGTATGATGCTACGGCAAGACCACCATATATCTTAGGAGGAAACTCCCAACCAAACATTAATACTTTCATTGTTCAAGTAAGAAGTATAAAATTATAGTTAATTAGATTATTATGTGTTTTAATGATTATACTGGTCTATGAGTTTCATTGTACGCAGTATCTCTGCAACATTCATTGCAAAAGCCATTGCACCTCTGCCATAGAATGGCGGGTTGCCATCAAACAATTCTGATATTGTTCCTGTAGCATGATACATCATTTCGTCTTCATAGCCTATCATCTGGCGCTGTACGAAACTGAGTCTGGTGCGCTTATATATCTTCAAGCAGGCTTCCATATAGAATCCGCCGAGCCACGGCCATGCAGTTCCGGAATGGTATGCGTAGTCACGCTGCGTCTGTGGTCCAACATACATTGGATTATATCCTCCGCTCTTAGGTGACAGTGTACGTAATCCCTTTGGTGTCAACAGTTCACGCGTACAGAAATCAAGTACTACTTTCTGCTGTGAAGTCTCCAGTGGGGAATAATCAAAAGCAACTGCAAATATCATATTCGGACGCACATTCATATCTACGATTCCATCCTCTACATAATCATACAGATATCCTGCAGGAGTGATGAAGGTTCTCTGGAATGAGTCCTTGACAACTGCTGCCTTTTCCTCAAAGACTTTCGCCTCGCTGTTCTTCTTCTTTACCCTCAATATCTCTGCCGAGAACATAAGTGCGTTATACCACAGCGCATTTATCTCTACTACATAGCCTGTACGTGGAACCACTGGCTTGCCGTTTGCCACGCTGTTCATCCATGTCATCGGGATTTCCTTGCCTTCTGTATGGAGCAGACTGTTTTCTTTTAATTCTATATTGATATGCTTGCCAGCTTCAATGTAACGGATTATGTCTATTACAAGTTTTCCGTACTCTTTGGCAGCTACGTCTATTCCAACCTTCTTTGCATACTGCTGTATAGTCCATATTGCCCAAAGTATTACATCAGGCTGCTCTATCTCATATATCTTGACAGAAAGAGGTTTCCCCGACATAAATTCCTCCACACCCTTGACAGCGGTCTTCATGACAGCATTGAAATAATCCACCTCATCAATCGCCAACGTCAATCCCGGCAGTGATATGAACGTGTCACGAGCACGCGATTTGAACCAAGGATAACCTGCCAGCAGATAACGATCACTTCCTTTGTTGTTGTGGAACTGATGTGCTGCTGTCACCAATGTATGGAAGAAATTATCACGTGGAATACGTGCATCAACGGCATCCTTGAATGTTTGTTTCAAGGTGCTTGGCTTACACTCGCTTAAAGAAGCCGTAAATACGATTTCGTCTCCTTTCTTACATTCTATCTCAAAGTAACCAGGAACATACAAATCCTCATGGCAGTCATATCCACGCTCTGCTTCCTTATAATACTCAAATCCCTTATACCAGTTTGGCTGATATACGAATTTGTTCTTTTTGGAGAGCTGCATATACAACTGTGGATATTCTTTGTACATCGTGGTACTAATACCGCCACTTACTTCCTGATAATCACGCAATGCCTGATAGTTCTCATGTGTCAGTTCGTCAGCACGACGGAAAGCAAGATACGGACGCAGACGAAGGGTCACCGGAGAATGGGCATCTTCTATGGTATAACGAATCAGCACTCTGTCTGTGTATGTCTGGAATATCATTTCCTTACGCAACAGTACTCCTCCTACCCTGTATATCGTTGTAGGAATTATGTCGCAGTTAAAACCGCGTATATATTTATGTCCATTAGGGCTCACTGCCCCACCCTTATAGAAATGCAGTCCGAGATTGAACTCGGCTCCATGCTGCACCACCGTGGCATCAAGCGACGACAGCAATACATGGTTTTCATCATCAATAGACGGAATAGGAACAACCAACAGTCCATGATACTTGCGAATATTGCACTCTACCACTGTACTGCTGGCATAAGCACCAGAACGGCTCGTACGAAGAACTTCCTTTTGGATACTCTCCTGAAGATTTGTCATCAGTGCCTTATCGAATTTGATATAACTCATAGATATTTTTAAGGTTACTAATTATGTTTATGGTTTGTATTATATATATTTAATTGAACTATGTCAACAAATCTATTTGTTGTTTGACTTTCGTCACGTAGGTTTCTTTCGCAAAGTTAATCATTTATTTATAAATAGCAAAATTTTTCCTGCACTTTTTGTGCTTTTTAAATAAAATACTCCCTCTTTTCCCGAAAACACACTGTTTATCGAAAGAAAAGAGGGAGTACACGATAAGGTAGCCAATGATGTTTCCCATCATAATGGTGACCTTGTTTGCACAATGTTTTTTAATTTGTCATGCTTATGCTTCCACCAAAGTGTCTATTATGATTTCATCACCGACAGAAAGGGTATTTGACAGTATTCTCTCACAAACCACATCCTCGACGTATGTCTGTATGGCACGTTTCAGCGGTCTTGCACCATACTGTACATCATAGCCTTTCTCTGCCAGTTTGTTCTTGATTTCATCTGTTATTACCAACTTATAGCCTATATTCTCTATACGCTTACATAAGCCTTTCAATTCTATGTCGACAATCTTCCTTATTGCATCCTGATCGAGCTGGTCGAATGTTATTATCTCGTCCAATCGGTTCAGAAACTCAGGGGCAAACTGTTTGCTGAGGCTTTTCTGAATGATAGAACGAGCATATTCCTTGTCTTTCTCATTCATAGAACCACCAGTGCCGTTGGCTGCATTGAAGCCCACACCGTGCGCAAACTCTTTCAGTTGTCTCGTTCCTGTGTTTGAGGTCATGATTATAACCGTATTGCGGAAATCAATAAGACGTCCGTTTCCGTCCGTAAGTCTGCCTTCGTCAAGCACTTGCAACAACATGTTAAAGACACTGCTGTTAGCCTTTTCTATCTCGTCGAGCAATACTATGGAATATGGTTTCCTACGCACACGCTCGGTCAACTGTCCACCTTCTTCATAACCGACATATCCCGGAGGTGCTCCAACCAATCTTGACGTATTGAAGCTCTCTGAATATTCGCTCATGTCAATGCGTATCAGGTCGTCAGCAGAGCCAAACATTTCCTCTGCAAGTTTTTTTGCCAGGTATGTTTTGCCCACACCCGTCGGACCCAAGAACATAAATGCGCCTATTGGGTGATTGGGGTCATGTATGCCAACCCTGTTACGTTGTATTGCCCTAACTATTTTATCTATCGCCTTGTCTTGCGAGATAACGCTCTCCTTAAGTTTTGACGACATATTACGCAGACGCTCTCCTTCGTTGCCCGCCACACGCTGAACGGGGATGCCGGTCATATTGGCTACCACATCAGCTACATCATCCACAGAAACAGACTTGCGAGACCCTGTATCTCCTTTCTCCCAGCTATTATTGAGTTTCACGAGTTCTTCTTCATACTTGGTCTGCATGTCACGGTAGTTGGCTGCCAGTTCAAAATTCTGATTCTGCACAGCATCCAGCTTCTTCTGCTTCGTCGTTGATATCTTGTCTTCCAACTCTGTGATACTGGAAGGCACCTCTACATGATGCAGGTGTATTCTCGCTCCCACCTCATCCATTACGTCTATGGCTTTATCTGGGAATGCGCGGTCTGTGATATATCTCTCTGACAGTTTTACACATGACACCAAAGCATCGTCCGAATATGTCACATGGTGATATTCTTCATACTTATCCTTGATATTTGACAGTATGTGCATTGTCTGCTCTGGCGTTGACGGTTCCACGATAATTTTCTGGAATCTTCTTTCAAGAGCACCGTCTTTTTCTATTGATTTACGGTATTCGTCAAGCGTGGTGGCACCTATGCACTGCACTGCGCCACGCGCCAACGCCGGTTTGAGCATGTTTGCAGCATCCATGGTTCCTGCTGCACTGCCTGCACCGATGATGGTATGTATCTCGTCTATGAATATTATGATGTCAGGATTTGCCTCTAACTCTTTAATGAGATTCTTGATACGTTCCTCAAACTGGCCACGGTATTTTGTTCCTGCCACCATGCTTGCCATATCAAGAGCTACCAGACGTTTGTTGTGAAGCACGGAAGAGGTCTTGCCCGATGCTATCATTTGAGCCAATCCTTCTACGATGGCACTCTTTCCTACACCTGGCTCGCCTATGAGAACAGGATTGTTTTTCTTCCTGCGACACAATATCTCCTGAAGACGGATTATTTCTTTTTCCCTACCGACTACAGGGTCCATCTTTCCTTCACCTGCCACTTTTGTCAGGTCTATGGCAAAGGCATCTATGACAGGAGTCTTGCCGCCACCTTTGGTCTTGGATTTTTCTTCTGTTTTGGTGTCATTCTTATTGTCATCATTGCCTTCGTCATTCTCATCCTCATCCTCTGAGAGTTCCATGCCATCAAGTATGACAGAATGATCCGCTTCCTTATTAACAGGAGTATTGTCTTTGTCCTTCTTGTCAAAAAGGCACTGAGTCACATTATCGTAATTCATATTGTTCTTCTCTAATATGGCACGTGCTGGATTGTTGTTGGTATCATGCAGGATTGCCAACAACAGATGCTCTATTTCTACTGTGTTTTCTTTTGCCATTCGTGCTTCCAGCGCAGCCAGTATCATTATATTATTTGTGTTTTCATCCAGTTCTGGTGAAGTGACTGCCTGCGAAGCATCATCTTCTACATCATGCAGAAGTTTGTTTTCACAATCTATGGTGAGGTCTGCCTTGTTTACGTGCAGTTCATCAATGATTTTGTCAGCCACCGTACCTCGCCGTTTCAGTATAGCCATGAGCAGATGCTCCGGCCTCACAGAACGGCTTCTATGTCTGCGTGCTTCTTTTTTGCTGTCATCAAGCAATGTCGTGACACTTTCTGAATAATTATTGTGCATTATAATCTTGTTCCTTTTATATTAGCGTCATCCTAAAAACAAAGTATGTGCCAAAGTTTCAACACTCTATCTCCTGACCATCGTATGCAAACCAAAAGCCCTTCGGCAGACGGCTGTTTGCAATGTCATGCGTACCTATGTCATGAGTCAGATGGGTAAGGTATGTACGTTTCGCCCCTACCCTGCCAGCAAATTTTACTGCATCGTCAACCAACTGGTGACTATGGTGTTCTTTCTCAAATCGCAGGGCATTCAGCACCAGTATCTCAATGCCTTCAAGCAGTTTCATGGATTCTTCATCCATACTCTTCATGTCCGTGATGTATGCCAATCGTCCGAATCTGTATCCAACGATGGGTAGTTTTCCGTGCATCACGCGGACCGGCAATATCTCTAATTTCTCTTTCACTGCAGGTATTGTCACCGTTTGCCAACTTTTGTGCATCACACCTTCCAGTGTTGCTCCACTGGGAGGCATCTTGGCTATTATGTCATGCGGTCTTGACACATGAAAAGGCTTACCTGTACGTATTTCATGCAGATGCAGGTGCGGCACACCTGGATACAGCTCTTTCTTGAAACAATATGGCATGGTTCGGTGCAAGCCATCTATTACATCCTGCTGTGCATATACGTCAACATCTCCAAACAACGCAAAAGGCCGCAAATCATCTGCACCTCCCACATGGTCATAGTGAATGTGGGTTATGAGCACCGCATCCAACTTGCCAAATGGCAGTCGTAATATCTGTTGCCTGAAGTCTGGACCGCAATCTATAAGCACTCGCAGTCCCTCGTTGGTTTCCAGCATTGCCGATGCACGCAACCGTTTGTCTTTTGGGTTGTTACTGCGGCACACCTCACACTGGCATCCTATAGCTGGAACGCCTACCGATGTTCCTGTGCCAAGAAATGTCAGTTTCATATAATGTTCACTTCTGGTTTCAACTCTATTCCGAATTTCTCTCTCACCGTTTTGCATACCGCATCTGACAGTGCCAGGATTTCCTTTCCTGTTGCACCTCCCTTATTCACCAATACGAGTGCCTGTTTGGCATGAACACCGGCCCTTCCAAGCGTTTTGCCTTTCCATCCGCTCTGTTCTATCAACCAACCGGCTGGTATCTTTTCTTCTGTCTCACTGATATTGTAATGAGGCATATTGGGATATTCCTTTATCAGATTCTCAGCCTTTTCTTTACTTACGATGGGATTCATGAAGAAAGAGCCGGCATTGCCTTCCACCTTCGGATCGGGCAATTTAGCATTGCGTATTTCTATAATAACATCCCTGACATCACGCAACGATGGATTATTTATGCCGCGTTCCTGCAGCACTGACCTCAGGTTTCCATAATCAAGTCGCGGTTCAAACTTTTCGCTCAACTTATATGTTACATGGGTAATGACATACTTTCCCTTCCATTCATCCTTGAAACGGCTGTAGCGATATCCATAATTGCACTCTGACGGCGAAATCTTGACTATCTCACCCGTTGCAATCTCTACTGCTTCTATAAGACATATCAAATCTTTCGCTTCTACCCCGTATGCACCGATATTCTGTACTGCCGATGCGCCTACATCACCAGGTATCAGCGACAAGTTTTCCATACCTGAAAGGTTTTCTTCTACAGTACACTGCACCACATCATCCCATACCTCTCCTGCACCAATGCGCAAGGTACAGCCACCGTCACCCTGGCTATCTCTTTCTATTCCCTTTATCATGGGATGCAGCACATTACCTTCAAAGTCACGGGTGAGCAACAGATTGCTGCCCCCACCGACTATCAGCAATGGCTCTTTGCGAAGCATAGGCAGCATTTCCTGCAATTCTGCCACAGTGCGGGGCTCGTATATCTTCTTGCAGGAATGGTCTATACCAAAGGTATTATAGTTTAACAGACTCTGCATTATGTGTTTACCTTTTCTAATTTCCAACCCTTTCCTTTCTTTGTAAACACCATATCCATCTGCAATCCGTTGGCTATGCCACGTACATAGAACAAACGGGTGTTTGATGCTGGATACGGATTCTTACCGTATATTATATTATACAATGTTCCAGAAGGCATCCATGGCACGAACATAGGCCACTGTTCTGGCATTATCACACCAGACATTGTTGAGAAATCATCATCGGGATCAGGCCCCGTGAAGGCAATGCTCTCTGCAAGTGAGCGATGCTGGAAGGCACTGTCAGTGACAAAGCGCTGATAGAAACGTATGAATCCGGCATCAGGATGCTGTCCCAATGAAATATGTGACATTCCATCCATATACCACAGGCCACGAGTGCGAGCGAAGTGCCATCGTGTCACCATGTTTTTGTTTACCATGATCTTCTCTACGGTAACGTCACTTACAGCAGTGTCTTTTACCATATTCATCTGCGATGCCTTATGGAAAATAAGGGTGTAATACCCTTGCTGCATGAAGAAATGCTCGCGCTTCCAAGCTTTTTCTTCAATCTTGCTTTCTTTTCCCCAAGAGTTTACCGGCAGAGGAAATACGGTACGTTCCTTCTGCACCTTGCGGCTGGCTGCATAATTGAAGAAGAAATCATCAAACAACTCATCGGCCGAAGCGGGCATTTCCTCTTCGGCTATCATTTCCGACAGTGAATCATTGGCAGCGGTGTCTTCCACAAGCGTATCTGCACCTATGCTGTCAGCAGCTTCTGCATTCTTGTTTGTACAACCTGTAGAAAAGAACAGAGCTGACACAATAATTCCCATCAAAAGGAAAATAGCTTTTTTCATTTTTTTTTATAATATCCTATTCAAAACAATTTCCTTGCAAAGGTAACAATAACTTTTTGAATTCACAAACGTTTAACACGTTTTTTTATCAACTGAATGTATTTGTATGATATTTCTATATTTTTACATACATAATAAAACGGTGAAAAGAGTTTCTTTCCACCGTTTTATATTCTTTATCTCAGGATTATATCCTTACATCTTGTCGATGCGCAACTGATGACGACCTGCCTCAAACGGAGTCTTGAGGAACTCGTCAATGATGACTGCTGCCTCACGGTTGGTGATGAAGCGTCCTGGCAATACAAGACAGTTGGAATCATTGTGCTGGCGGATAAGATGTGCTATCTCAACATTCCATGCCAATCCGGCACGCACACCGTGGTGCTTGTTGAGCGTCATTGCCATACCCTCGCCTGAACCGCAAATGCCTATGCCGCACGATACCACACCTGACTCAATGTCGTCTGCCAGAGGATGTGCAAAATCTGGATAGTCACACGAACGGTCACTATATGTGCCAAAATCCTTATACTCTATACCTTTCTCCTCAAGGTACTGTAATACAAACTGCTTAAGTGGGAAGCCTGCGTGATCGCTGGCAATACCGATAATCTTGTTGTTCATAGGCTTATATTTAAGTTGTTAGTATATTGTTACCAGTCATCAGCCATCAATTGCGGGTGTATTCATGACAACCCGACAATTAATGACTAATAACTAATAACCCAGAATTTATAAAATAGATTTCACTTGCTTGTAAACGTTCTCAGCGGTGTAACCCAGCTTCTCGTCAAGCACCTTGTATGGTGCAGAGAAACCGAAGCTCTCCAGACCCCAGATCTTTGACTTAGGATCAGCACCGATGAGGAAGCCCTGCAGGTTTACTGGCAGTCCGGCTGTCATGCCGAATACCTTTGCACCAGCTGGGATAACGCTCTGCTGATACTCTGCTGACTGCTCACGGAACAGGCCCTCTGAAGGAACGCTGACAATGCGAACCTTCACACCATCCTTGCGAAGCAGTTCTGCACCGCTGACGAGTGTAGAAACCTCAGAACCTGAAGCTACGCACACAACGTCTGGGTTTTCGTCAGAACCTGCAACAACGTATGCGCCCTTGGCAACCTGTGAATAGTCGTTGCCCTCTGGCAGGTCGTTGATATTCTGGCGTGAGAAGATAAGAGCCGTAGGAGTTGCAGTATTCTCGATAGCGAGTTTCCAAGCTTCTGTTGTCTCCTTTGCCTCTGCCGGGCGGAGTACGAGAACAGATGGCTTGCCTGCGTGGTTGTGCAGTTTCTCCATAAGGCGAATCTGTGCCTCCTGCTCAACAGGCTCATGTGTAGGACCGTCCTCACCAACACGGAATGCGTCGTGTGTCCAGATGAACTTCACTGGCAACTGCATCAGGGCAGCCATACGCACTGCTGGCTTCATATAATCTGAGAATACGAAGAATGTTCCACATGCTGGTATTACACCTCCGTGAAGTGCCATACCTATGCAGCAGCATGCCATGGTAAGCTCTGCCACACCTGCCTGGAAGAATGCGCCACCGAAGTCGTCCTTGGTCAGGGCGCGTGTCTTCTTCAGGAAGCCGTCGGTCTTGTCAGAATTTGAGAGGTCGGCTGATGCACAAATCATGTTTGGCACCTGCTCTGCCAATGCGCTCAGACATGCTGCAGATGCAGAACGTGTAGCATCGTTGGCCTTCTGAGAAACAACAGACCAGTCAACCTTTGGTGCCTTGCCTGCGAACCAGTCCTTCAACTGTGCTGCCTTGTCTGGGTTGGCGTCAGCCCATGCCTTTTCCTCTGCATAACGCTCTGCAGCGATTGCCTCAAGCTCCTTAGCACGATTTGCATAGAGTTCCTTAACGTCATCGAAAATCTGGAATGGATTCTCTGGGTCACCACCGAGATTCTTTATTGTGTTGACGAAAGCGCCACCACCGAGAGGTGCACCGTGAGTCTTGCAGTTTGCCTCGTATGATGTACCGTCTTCCTTCAGTGCGCCCTTACCCATGATACACTTACCTATGATGAGTGCAGGCTGTCCCTTGACTGCCTTTGCCTCTTCGATAGCCTTGCGAATCTGAGCTGCATCGTTACCGTTGATTTCAATTACATACCAACCGAGTGCACGATACTTGGCTGCTGTATCCTCATTCATAACCTCCTTAGTCTCAGTAGAGAGCTGGATGTCGTTAGAGTCATAGAACATGATGAGGTTGTCAAGTCCAAGAGTAGAAGCCACACGTGCACCACCCTGTGAGATTTCCTCCTCAATGCCACCGTCAGAGATGTATGCATAGATGGTTTCCTTTGCGAATGTTGGGTTGCCGGTATGCGCAGCAAGGAACTTGGCTGCGATGGCTGCACCTATAGCGAATACGTGTCCCTGTCCGAGAGGACCAGAGGTATTTTCTATGCCACGTGCTATCTCAAACTCAGGGTGTCCTGTTGTAGGTGAACCCCACTGACGCAACTGTGCCAACTCATCAAGCGAGAACTTGCCAGCAAGGCACAACTGTGAATAAAGCATCGGTGCCATATGACCAGGGTCGAGGAAGAAGCGGTCGCGACCAACCCACTCCGGGTTCTTTGGGTCGTACTGCAGATATTCAGAATAAAGTACATTAATAAAGTCGGCACCGCCCATGGCTCCGCCTGGGTGTCCCGACTTAGCTTTCTCAACTGATGCTGCTGCCAATATTCTGATATTGTCAGCAGCATGATTCAATACTTTGATGTCGTTTGCCATTATAAATAATAGTTTAGAAAATAATATTGCTTGTTTAGACTTTTGCAAAGTTACATTATTTTTTTTATATACGCAAAATATTCTTTATAAAAAAAGGAACAAACAATAATTATTTCTTATAATTCCTGCATTTTGCAAACCCCAATTTACGAATTACGCATTGATACCAACGGTTGGTACAACATATACCAACCATTGGTACAAACAATACCTGGTCTTGGTACGAACAATACCAACCGTTGGTATCACTGTGCACTACCCAGGAACATATTCACTATCTGGTTTGCATCCGCCATGGTGATTGAGCCGTCACCATTCACGTCGGCGGCTTTCACATCGAAGTCCTCTGGCTTATTTGTAGCAAGGAAATAGTTCACCACCATATTTGCATCTGCCATGGTGATATAACCATCGTGGTTCACGTCACCCAACAAAAACTTGTTTACAGACGGACTGTCCTGCTCCTGGTCACTGTGTCCAGTTCCACCCATTGAAGGGCTTTCCTGTTCCTGATCACTGAGTCCAGAACCACCCATAGATGGGCTTTTCTGAGTATTGTCATCAGAACCAGCTACAGGGGTTGGTATCATTAAAAAAGTGAATAATGACAAACCTATCAATATAACGCTTTTTCGATGTATAATTCTCATGGTATAATAATTTTCTGCTTGTTTATTATATAAAGTCCTTTAGGAAGGCCACCAATATAATTGATTCCCTTCGTCACCTTTTGGCTACATACAAGAGTACCATTTACTCCAAACACATTGATGACACCATCTTTGGAAGAAACAACCTCTACAGAACCATCTGCATTTACCTTTATTGATTCTTTTTCCATTAGTAATTCATCTATGGCAGTCATCTCCTCATCACCAATATATCCAATACAAAGACTCTTTGCTCCTGCTGCATTTCCGTCGTCTGTGTAGAAATACGCCCTGAATGGTTTGTTACCTACAGTTTGACTTTCATCGAAGCCATCTCCCGCAGAATTCAATACCCATCCGGTGTGACCGTCGGCTGCGGTGTTATAGTTTGCTTTGAAGATATACTCATTTCGCTGTATTTCTTTTTCTTCAGAAACTCCCACTTCTATATCCTTTCCTATAAATGAAATGCTTTGGCCCTCTAAATTTCCGCTGCCCATTCCTTTTCCAGGGAATGCCACGATGTATGGAGTGTTAGCTTCCATTATTCCATCGTATGTAGAGGTGAAATACAGTTCTTCGCTTGATGCTCCGACGAATTTGCGAAGCCAGAAGTCTCCGTTTGCTCCCAGCAAGATTGGCGATATAGAGCCTTTTGTACTTGCTTTGAACTGAGACACCCTGAACGGCAGACATAGTGCATCCCAACCTTTCTTTCCATCAGCCCACACATTGGGGGTGTAAGAGTATAAAATGTTTTTAGCGTTGAATGCCGTAGGACATCTGAAAGAATATCCGTCTTGTAATACAATGTTTTCCGCTGTGCTGTTTGATATATTAACCACATTGTCTCCAGTCATGATATCATCTGGATAAACATAAAACAAGCAGTTAGGATTCATTCCTGTTCTCAGCCATTTGTCTGTCAAGTAATCATCCTTTCCATTATAGAATGCCACAGAAGTTATGGTATCCATGTCATATTTCTCAGTTTCCACAAGATAATCCTGCAGAGTGGCTTGGTCATAAAAACAAATATCCGCATCGACTATGGGTAAATACTTGTATCCTAGATATGAAGGATAATAATCAATCCATTCATGTTTGTATTCTTCCAATTTATTGTATGGAACTAAAATCAATGCAGTATTCTGCACTTTGATTGTTCCATTTGAACTAATTATTTTGGGAGGAATTTCGGCGTAAACCATTAAAAACTTCGAAGCACTCAAAGAATTAATATCAATGTAACATGTTTTCTTGCCTAAAATAAGTGTTTCAAAATTGCAACTATTAAAAATGGTTTCATTTATAACCTCAACATTATCTGACACTCTCATCCTTTTTAATCCACTACAATCCAGGAACGCATAATCACTTATTGACGTCACGCTATTGGGAATTGTCAAAGAAACAAGAGCCTTGCAGCCTGCGAACGCTCTTTCACCAATTGACGTCACACCCTCGGAAATAGTTACTGAGGTAAGACCGCTGCAACCATTGAACGCTCTTTCACCAATTGACGTCACACTCTTGGGAATGGTTACTGAGGTAAGACCACTACAATCATAGAATGCATAACTGCGGATACTCGTCACTTTGTATGTTTTGCCATTGTATGTGACAGTTTCTGGTATAACTACATCATTTCTGTATTCTCCTGAAGACGCTGTATAGGTGCTACCACGAAATGTCACATACACAGTTGAGCTATTGCTATTGTTGTTAGTATAAGCATAATATATGGTAACTCCGTCATTGTTTTTTGCTTCGAAATGATGAGCAAAAGTCTGTACTCCAAACATACACATTAGCGTAGTAAGGAGAATTGTTATGTTAATGTGTTTCATGCTAGTTCTGTGTTAATTGAGTTCATAACTATCAATATCTAATACGTCATCATTTACGTCAGCATCACATTTCATTGTAGAGCGATCATAATCGTAGGAAACATAGAGTTTCTTATTAGGCTCTCCTTCGCCTCCATCACTATTATTGCAAAACTTCCAATTTACTCTTTCTGTAGTTTTGAATCTGTTTATCATATATTTCTCAGCTTCAGAAATAACCTCAGGAAGTCCATGTGCTATTTCTACTGTATGTGCAAACCCCTCTTCCTCCAAGTGCTCCTGACCTCTACGCTTTACGTCATTGGTTTTGCCGATATAAACTCTTGTGACATGTTGCATTTCCTTCAATTTTGTCAACAAAATCTCAAATAGACACTCTTTTTTAATTTTCTTCTCCATACGCTAATAAGTTTTTCCTTGCCTATAGCACCCTCGGAGTCGGCGGTTAATAATAAATTTAGGGAATGAAAAAGACGTGGGTTGCTGTACCTTCTGCTTATCCCACTCTTGAGGCTCTGGTAAACCTATGTTGTAAGGATAAGCAACCAGTTAGCCCACGCCGAAGAGATAATTACAAATAGATACACTGCACCCTTTACACGATACATATACACAGTGTATATATACCTACAGAGTGAGCGATCTGTCATAATAATCACCCACGTAGACGTTTCGGTTGCGTCATCTTCTTACAACATAATGAAAATTTACCAGACTTTCAAGAGTAGAAGATAAAACGTCAAATAAACGCCCTTTTCTGATGTCACGGCAGTGGTGTCTTCACGAGACATGTCCGCATGAACATCAAACCAATATGTCTTGAAAACACATGCCCAACTCGTGGACTAACTGCTTTCAAGGGCAAAGTTAAGAAAAAATTATGGAATGAACAAAGAAAATTATGAAAAAATGTAAACGACAACGCTGTGTGCGAACACAAATGGACACAGTTCCCCACCCCCTTCATCCAACTTCCATATGTATTATTATAACCTTCGGTTAGAAATCCCCAAAAATCTGCTTCATAATATTTGGGCTTCGCCAGAAATATTTCTTCTATAAGATTTTAGTTTAGATTTTTAAAAGATTTCTTACGAAACAATCAATTATGAATAACGAAAGTGGAAATTTTTAAGAGTCTATTTGAATAGAAGACAACACAGACAACAATGACAACGCTGTATGACAGAAATTATATGCTAGAAAAAAGTTGTCCTCGTTGTCCTAAGTTGTCTTCAAAATTTTCCTTTTTACGTTAATGCCGCTAATTTCATTCATTAATAACATTAATGCTTTGCCCTAAGATTATTAATGACATTAATGGTCTATATTGATGGCATTAACGATGAAAAACATTAACGTGAGTTCGACGAAAATAATTCATGGAAAATTCATGGGCATTAATGTTGAAAGAAACACGAATCACCATGAATTACCACAAAGGTTTAGCTCGACGAAGTCAATTATCATAAATATTTTATGTTTATCAAAATTCATCGAGTTGACGTTAAGAATAGGCAAAAACACTCTAACCTACATAATTCACGGAAATTTATCCTTGCCTACGGCGTACCATGAATTCTCCTGAATTGTCATTAATTTCTCCATAAATTAAATTTATGAGAGACTCCACGGAGCGCCTGAGCACCTACGGAGCACAAGAATTTATGGTACCTCACAGAGAATGATTTTAATTCCATGAATAATTCAGGCTAAAAATTTTGCCAACAGAGAAAAAATAAGTAACTTTGCATTTAGTAAGAAATAAAAGACTATGGCAAAACTAAATGTAAAAATAGGAAACCTCGAAATGAAAAACCCCGTAATGACCGCTTCTGGTACATTTGGTTACGGAGTGGAGTTTCAGGATTTCGTGCCGCTGGATGAAATAGGCGGAATAATAGTGAAAGGCACTACCCTCAAGCACCGCGAGGGTAACGACTACCCACGCATGGCGGAGACCGCCAGCGGTATGCTCAACTGCGTGGGATTACAAAACAAGGGTGTGGACTACTTCTGTGAACATATCTACCCCGAGATAAAAGACATCAAGACAAACTTCATCGTCAACGTCAGTGGTTCTTCACCCGAAGATTATGGCGAGTGTGCCGCACGCATAAACGGACTGGAGCGTATCCCTGCCATCGAACTAAACATTTCATGCCCGAACGTAAAAGACGGCGGCATGGCATTCGGTACAACCTGCGCAGGAGCTGCTAGTGTAGTGCGCGAAGTGCGCAAACGCTATGACAAGACGTTGATAGTGAAACTGTCACCCAACGTCACCAACATTGCCGAGATAGCGCAGGCTGTGGAGGCTGAGGGAGCAGACAGTGTGTCACTGATAAACACACTGATGGGCATGGCCATCGACATAGAGAAACGCCAGTCGCTACTGTCTATCGGCACTGGTGGACTGTCTGGCCCTGCCGTAAAACCCGTTGCCCTGCGTATGGTGCACCAGGTGAGCAAAGCAGTAAAGATACCAGTAATCGGTCTGGGAGGTATATGCAACCATAAAGATGCAATAGAGTTTCTGATGGCAGGAGCATCTGCCATAGAAATAGGAACAGCAAACTTCCTCGACCCTGCAGTAACAATAAAGGTACGCGACGGCATCAACCAATGGCTTGACAGCCACGGCTGTCAAAGTGTGGAAGAAATAATAGGTGTGATTTGATATATCAAATCACACCTATCTTCATTTTATAATTCAGGATGTATCACCCAGATGCCAAGTTGAGTGGGATGTTTTTTCATATACTGCTGCAGCGTCATTGTTTCAAGCACTACTTTCTTTCTAACCTGCGATGCATTGAGTAAGTGCAGTTTGCCATCCTTTCCCCATGATGCTATTCCTATATGTGTCGTATCAAGACCTTTTTTCTTAGTCGCTATGGCAAGAATATCGCCATCGTTGACATAACCACCAAGTTGTTTCTTTGACAATCCGATTTTCGTAGGCGGAATGTAATACACAATCTCTCCCTTTGACTTTTTTTCCTTATCTTTAATGATGGCTATATCCTGTTTGTTGCCATCAAGCATGGAATACGCAGATGAGTGCGTACTCATATAGTCGATGTCTATCGTCTGTTTTCTGATATATGACGGCAACTGTTTACCAGAAGACGCAATCTTCACCATTGCATCATGCATGGGTGTTGACACCAGTCCTTTCTCCTTGTTTTTCTCTACCCACCAAAGGAAATAGTGGTTGCGGCTCGTATAGCCCTCCGGTTTGCCTCCCGCATAACGGATTGTCTGCAGATTGCGGCAATAGTCTGTCCATTTCACCGACCCGGACTTTGTTGTCAGACTTAAAGCAAAGACGGTTTCAACGAAAGTGGTGCAGTCCAACTGGCGCAAGTTGACAACCAGTTGCTCCGTCTTGTTCACTTCGAGCGTATGAGCAACATACGGCACGCCTTGTAATTGCTTACCATAATACAGCATAAGATTCAGCTGAGGATTCTTGGCGTATGCCTTATTTCCTTCAGTAAGCAATGACACCACCTTAATGCTGTCTGCATCTGTGTATGTGACATTATCTGCATTTGTGACACCACTCGCCAGCATGCAGACAAAAAACAATAATAGCTTTATCATATCTTATTGTATTTACGAAAACAATCTCTGACGTTATTTTTCTAATGTCAGAGATTGTCTTATTTATTATTCAAACATGATATCTCCTTATTGCAGGAAAGAAATCAACACACCAGCGGCCACGGCAGAACCAATGACACCTGAGATGTTTGACGCCATGCAGTAGTTGAGTACATGGTTTTTCGGATCATACTTCGTAGCAATCTCGTTTGCTACACGCGAAGCCATCGGCACGGCAGACAAACCTGTGGCGCCTACAAGCGGATTCACCTTCTTCTTTACGAACAGGTTGAAAATCTTCACCATGCAGATACCTGCTGATATGGACAGTGCGAAGGCGAGGAAACCGCCAACGACTATGCCAATGGTCTGAAGGTTGAGGAAAGCCTCAGCCGTCATCGTTGCTCCTACGGAAAGACCGAGGAAGATGGTGGCGGTGTTCATAATAGCATTGCTGGCCGTATCAAACAGACGGCTGGTCATGCTACCCAGTTCCTTTATCAAGTTACCGAACATCAGCATACCAACAAGACTTACTGCTGTAGGTACGAGCAATGCCACGATAATGGTAACGCTGATAGGGAACAGAATCTTCAGCACACGCATATTCTTTATCTCCGTCTTGTTAGGATACTTCTTGTCCTGCTCCTTCATGTTAATAAGGAGTTCCTTCTTGGTGCAAAGGCATTTCACTACTAACGGAATGATGACTGGCACCAATGCCATGTAACTGTATGCTGCAATGGCAATAGGTCCAAGAAGTTCCGGAGCAAGCTTGATTGTAGTGAAGATGGCCGTAGGACCGTCGGCACCACCGATGATACCCAACGAAGCTGCCTGCTGTGGAGTAAAGCCCATTGCCAATGCGGCCAGCAATACAGCAAAGATGCCAAACTGTGCCCCAGCTCCAAAGATAGACAGACGAAGGTTGCGCAACATCGGACCGAAGTCTGTCAATGCACCTACACCCATAAAGATTATTGGCGGAATGAAACCGGTCTTGATGCACATATAATATATGAAGTTCATCAATCCGAGATCATGGGCAATCTTATGCAACGGCATATCCCATATAATCTCTTTCGTTCCGTCAGGCAATGTCACATATCCCTCCGACGTAGCCTGAGCCACGCCCATACCGCCACCTGGGAAATTAGCAAGCAGTACACCCATGCCGATAGGCACAAGCAACAACGGCTCATACTTCTTGACAATACCCAGATAAAGCAATACGCAGGCTATCACTATCATTATGAGGAACGACCAGTCGCCGCCTGTCTGTGCGAACGCTGTCATATCCCATATTTTATTCAGTATTTCCATCGTTATTTACTATTGTAATTATCCAATCGTCATCAGTACATCATCCTCAGCAACAGAATCGCCAGATGAGAAGCAAATGCTTGTGATAGTACCTGATTTCTCTGCCTTGATACGGTTGAACACCTTCATGGCTTCGATGTAGCAAATCACTTCACCTTCCTCCACATGGTCGCCAACCTTCTTTGGAGTCTCACTTGACGACTGCACGAGGTATGCCTTACCCTCAAGTGGCGCAAGCACCTCCAGGCCTTCGCCTGCTGCTGCAGAAGCAGCATTGCCATTCTCCTGTGCTTTTGGAGCCTGCTCACCATATGCCACGTCAACCACATACGACTGTCCGTTAACCGTGACTGTAAGTTTCTGAGGTTCTGCAGCTGCCCCACCCTGCATCTTCTTTGCCTTACGCTCTGCAAGGTCTTTCTCAAATGCAGCCTTAGCAGCGCCACTCTTGTATGCCTCATACTGCTGTGGGTGCATGGCATACTCAAAGAGTTCCTCGTTGTCTTCACCGAGTTCCCATCCCTGCTGCGACATACGCAGACGGTAGGTCTCAAGGTCGTCAGGGTAATTCTCCTGTGGATCGGTAGTCATGAACTGGCGGCCTTCCTTCTGAGCCATCTCTACAAACAATGGATCAACAGGTCCAGGCAGCTGACCGCTCTTACCGAGAATCATATCCCATATATTCTCCGCAATCATAGACCAGCGTTCCTTGCCCTTCTCCAACTGCATTACATTCATCAGGGCGAGATTCTTCACATACTGAGAGAACGGAGTGACAAGACATGGATAACCCACCTTCGGCCATACGTAAGCCACCTCGTCAAAGAGTTTCACAAGCAACTGGTCGGTAGAAAGAATTGGCTGGTCATTCTTCATCTTCCACTTGTTAAGAGAACGTAGGTTGTCCTCAAGGTCTGTCATCAGCGAACCCATCATACCGCCCGGCAGTCCAGGTTTGATGAGCAACGAATTGTTCAGATGGTTCAGTGCAGGAATATAATAGCCGAGGAAATCATCCATCATTTCCTGGATCTGCGTACGCACCTCCATGTAAGCCTCCATGTTGATATCCTTCACCTTGAAACCGGCATCCTTCAGCATCTCTTGAACAGCAATGATATCGGCGTGGCCGGTACCCCATGACAATGGAGCGACAGCAGTGTCAATATAGTCACAACCACCACGTGCCACCTCCAGTATAGAAGCCATGTTGAAACCAGGACCAGCATGTGAGTGATACTGAACGATAATGTCTTCCTTGTATTCCTTTATACCTGCAACAATCTTGCCCAAAGTCTGCGGACGTCCGATGCCAGCCATGTCCTTCAGACAGATCTCGTCGGCACCAGCATCAATGAATGTCTTGGCAAGATTGATGTAATAATCAACAGTATGAATAGGAGAATGTGTAATACAGAGCGATGCCTGAGCTATCATTCCCGCATCCTTTGCATATTTGATAGAAGGTATGACATTACGCGGATCATTAAGTCCGCAGAAAATACGGGTAATGTCTGTACCCTGTGCTTTCTTTACTTTGTAGAACAACTGACGCAGGTCCTTCGGACAAGGACTCATACGCAATGCGTTCAGAGCACGGTCAAGCATGTGTGTCTGTATGCCAGCCTCATGAAAAGGCTTTGTCCACTCACGCACGGCTTTATTTGGATTCTCACCATAAAGCAGGTTCACCTGTTCGAATCCGCCACCATTTGTTTCTACACGGTCAAAGCAACCCATCTTGATGATTGCGGGTGCCACCTTGACCAATTGGTCTACACGTGGCTGGTACTTACCCGCACTCTGCCACATATCCCTGAAGACTAAACTGAATTTAATCTCTTTGCCCATAATGTTATATATGTTTTGTATTTATATTTTTACTACGTTAACAACTTTTCCCCTGCCGCCGGTCACCTGACTGACGGTCTGACGTATCACCTCCATAACATCAGCAGCTATCGCTGGTGCCTGAGATACGACTTTGGACTTGGCCTCTTCTTCTGGAGCCACCTTGTTAACTACGCTTATAAGTAGTTTGCTCAAATTAATAATGATAAGCAGCACAGCGAATACCGTCACCATGCCCACTATCATCAATGTAATGCCTATATTCATAATTATTGATTAATATTAAAATGTTGTTAGTATATAGTGTCGTTCAAATAAAAGATTTGTGGCAATTTCGTGCAACAAACGCGAAATTGCCACAAAATTAGCAAAAAAACCTCAATCACGAAAGTTTTTCTTCCAAAATATTCCTTAAATAATCATAAAATCACGCATATACACAAAAAAAGGGCCGCACTGGTGATGTGATGAAAACTCCGAGTATTGAATATTAGAGTGCTCTCCGCCTTTGTAATCCACCGACCTAATGGTTTCCAGACTGTGATATAGCCAAATGCCGTAAAAGGACTCACTATTGACCATCATGACCAATCTGCATTGTGGCCCGCCATTGACAAGAGAAGCGTGCTCTCGGTTTTCTATTAATTGATGAGTATCCCAATCGAACCAGTGCGACCCTCATGTTACTGCAAAGGTACAAAAAGTTTATAGTCAATTACCAATACAGAACCGTTAAAATCACACAACATAACTTTTTGTGCATTTTATTTCTTTATTTCAGTTTTTTTTTGTAACTTTGCACTTTCTTTTTATAAAGGGTGACATATTAAAAAAGATTGGATTAAACAAACAACAATGAAACTTATTGACACAAGCAACATCAAAGGCGATCTCTTTGGTGGTGTAACTGCTGGTATCGTCGCATTACCATTAGCATTGGCATTCGGCATCCAAGCATTCGGAGGCATCAATGATCCTGCCGCAGCCCCTATGGGAGCATTGGCCGGTTTAGTGGGAGCGACTCTGCTCGGATTCTTCGCTGCACTCTTCGGCGGTACTCATTCGCAAATCAGTGGCCCGACAGGTCCGATGACTGTCATAACCGCCTCTCTCATCAGTGCTGCATGGACCACAAGCAGTGGAAACTTTACTGCCGTACTGATAGCTATGGCTATGGCGGGAATATTCTGCGGACTGTTCCAAATACTTTTTGGAATAATACGCATAGGTAAATACGTGCGCTATATTCCCTACCCTGTGTTATCCGGATTCATGAGCGGCATCGGCGTAATCATAATATTACAACAGATATACCCACTCATAGGCAAGAAGTCACCAATCAGCACCGTGGACATGATATTGGGATTCCCTGCCGCATTGGGAAACGACATCAGTTGGATGGCACTTATATTAGGTGTATGCACCATTGCCATTATATTGTTACTGCCACGATTGACAAAGAAGATACCTGCCACACTTGTCGCCCTCATAGCTATGACCATTGTTTCTTTGCTATGTTCGTTTGATGCGGCACTGACTATTGGCAACATCCCAACTGGCCTTCCGATGCCATTCTTTATAAAGGATGGAATCAACCTGGCAGAAATAAACTGGTGGCAAACCATTGAAGCCGCTATCATTCCTGGACTGACATTGGCTGGATTAGGTTCCATTGACACGCTGCTGACATCTGTCGTAGCTGACAATATAACAAAGACAAAACACAATTCCAACAAAGAACTGATTGGCCAGGGCATAGGCAATGCAATTGCCGGATTGTTCTGTGGCATTGCAGGAGCAGGTGCAACCATGCGTACTGTAGTAAATGTAAAAAGCGGCGGTCGTACCCAATTCTCTGGTATGACACATGCTCTGTTCCTATTGGCTATTCTTCTCGGATTAGGTTCTCTCGTCAAGTTTGTGCCATTGTCAGTACTTGCCGGCATCTTGATAACCGTTGGTTGGGGAATTATCGATTTTCGCGGCTTCCGCGATTTAACCCACATACCTAAGGCTGATGCATTCGTTCTTATCGTAGTATTCCTTATGACTGTTTTCGTGGACCTGCTCACCGCCGTAGGCATTGGCATGGTTATAGCAGCAGTATTGTTTATGAAACGTGCTGGTGACCTCGTAGAAAAGGAATACGAAGGCGGCATACTCAACGACGGTTTCGACCACAACACGCCATGGGAAGACGAAACTGGAGTAACAGACGAGATGAAAAAACATATATACATCATGCGTCTTGGAGGCCCGGTATTCTTCGCTTCTATAACAGGATTCAACAAAGTAATGCACGAAGTTCCTACTGAAGGAATAAAAACCGTGGTTATACGAATGAAGCGAGTAACGTTCATGGATCAGTCTGGTGCATACGCACTGGAAACAGCCATCAAAGACTTGCAGGCCCAAGGCATTGAAGTATTAATGACAATCATTCAGCCGCAAGCTGATGCAATACTGCACAAAACACATATAATACCAACACTGATTTCCGAGGAGCAAACATTCAAGACCTTCGAGGATTGCATTGATTACCTAAAGAAATAAATAAACAAATAAATAAAGGTGAAGGAAATCCTTCACCTTTATTTATTATATCTTAAGTATTGAAAGTATCATACGTGCTGGTCAATAAACGTGTCAAGGCGTTCTAGCCCCTTCAATGTGCATATTCCACGAATAACAACACATAGATAATTTATGAACAACTGCTGATAAGTTAGATTCTTATATTGTTTCTCTGTCCTTATCATGCGCATCGCACCAGCAGTGATTTTCAGAAAAATAGAATAATCTATATTTGATCGGAAGAATCCCTGATTTACCCCATTTTGAAAGAATTTCTTTGCATCCTGCTCTTGTCCCTTATGGAATTGAGCCAATTGTTTTTCTGCCGCAGGATAACGCTGCAGATCCTTAAAGAAATCGGCATGGGTACTAACAGAAAATTCTATCTGCAATCTCAAAACCTCAAGAAGGATATCTATTGTGTCAGTACATCCCGCTGCAAAATCCTTCATGTACTCATCACGCTTGACAAGCATACTCTCGACGACATCAACCAACAAATCTTCCTTGTTGGAATATACTTCATACAAAGTACGCTTTGATATACCCATATTCCTGGCTATATCATCCATCTTCACAGCACGAATACCAAATTCCCTGAAGTCTTTCATTGCTTCTTCAAGAATGGCAGGCTTGAGATTTTTCTTGTATATAGATAATTCTGTCATATTATTATTAGAATGGCAATTCTTCCGTATTGCCATCATCTGCAACTACAGGACTTGCACTTGCAACTGCATTATCTGATGGCTGTGCAGAAACAGATACATCAGGAGCGACAGCAGCAGGCTGTACTGTTCCAGCCGATGCAGATGGCATCTGGGTAGCATCGTATGGACGTACATCGAAAGCACGAATACTGTTAAACCAACGTCCATTCCACTCACGAGCATCAATATCAAATGCGACCAACACCTCCTGACCTATTTGAATATTGAAACGCGAAAGTCTGTCAGCTCCAAATACCTCAAAAACCATTTTCTTTGGATATTGCTCATGAGTTTCCAATACGAACTCCTGAACTTTCCATTCAGTACCACGCTGACTAACTCCGCCACGCTCGGGAAGAGCGGCGATAATTCTACCTTGTAATTCCATTTCTGTTTTTCTCGTTTCTTATTTATATTTTTTTAAATTCTTCTGCGAAATTACAAAAAAAATGGTAAATCATGAAAGTTTTTGTGTTTTTTTTTGTTTAAGACACAAGTTTTTTGTATTTTTGCAATACTTTTTCAAATAAATTGCACAAAAAGTAACTAAACAATCATAGAAAACAATTAATTCAAAATAAATATGAGATTCACACTTTCTTCTTCAATTCTAAACAGCAAGTTAGGAATACTTGCAAAAGCAATTAGTTCCAAAAACTCTATGCAGATATTAGACTGTTTCCTCTTTGAAATAAATGAAGGAAATCTTTTAATAACAGCCACAGATAATGCCAACATGATGAAATGTCGCATAGAACTTAATGAATGCGATGGTAATGGAGCATTTTGCATACCTAACAGAATAATACAGGCAGCCGTAAAAGAAATGGCAGACCAGCCTATATCATTCAATGTCAATACAAATGACAACAGTATTGAAATGGAATACCAAAACGGCAAGTACCATTTCGTTGGTCAGAGCGCAGATGATTTCCCACGCATTCAACCACTCGACAGTCCATACACAGAGGCGACATTGCCTACAAATGTATTGGCTATGAACATACAGCGTTCTCTGTTCGCTACATCTAACGATGAACTGCACATGGTCATGAACGGCATTTATTTCGATTTAAAGGAAGACAGCATGAACATCGTAGCAAGCGATGGATACAAACTTGTCAGAAATATATTGTACAGTTCAAAGACAGAATTGCCGGCATCATTCCTTCTTCCAAAGAGAACAGCGGCATTATTACGCAGCATGCTTGATACCGCAGATGAGAATTCAGTAATCATCAAATTCAACGAAAGACAAGCAGAATTCAATACTGAGGATGGATTCTTGTCATGCACCCTGCTTGAAGGACGCTATCCAAAATACAACAATGTTATTCCTACGGACAATCCAAATGTCGTAACAATTGACCGCAAAAGTTTCATGAGTGCATTACGCCATGTACTTCCATTCACAAACGAAGCAACAGGACTGGTTAAATTCCGCCTGTCACTCAACAATATAGAATTGAGTGCACAGGATATCAATTTTGCAACTTCTGCACACGAGGACGTTGTATGCGAATACAATGGAGTTCCTATGAGCATCGGTTTCAAAGGTACTGCCATGTATGATATTCTCAACAACATTTCCAGCGAAGACATAATTGTAGAATTGGGTGATCCAAGTAGAGCAGGACTTGTTCGTCCCGTTACACAGCCAGAAGGAGAAGATGTGCTGATGCTCATTATGCCTATGCTTTTAAATGAATAAACGATGAAACTCAATCTTACCAAACCACTCGTAATATTTGACCTTGAAAGTACAGGACTTGATTTAGCAAAGGACAACATAATCCAACTCAGCTACATCAAGGTTTACCCTGACGGAAAAGAAGAAAGGAAAAACTATTTCATCAATCCCGGCAAGCCAATCCCTGCTGAAGTAACGGAATTAACGCACATTACAGATGAAATGGTAAAAGATGCTCCGTCTTTCAAGGAAATAGCAAATACCCTCGCCAATGATTTCATAGGATGTGACTTTGCTGGTTACAACTCCAACAATTTCGACATTCCACTATTGGCTGAAGAATTTCTGCGTGCTGGTGTATCATTTGATTTCAGTCAGTGCAGGACCATAGATGCCTGTTCCATATTCCGATATATGGAACGCCACAATCTTGCTGCAGCATATAAATTCTACTGCGGCAGAAAAATGGAGGATGATTTCCAAGCACATTTGGCTGATGAAGATACAGAAGCCACATACAGGGTATTACAAGGCCAACTTGACATGTATAGCCCGGAAAGACAAACCGAACCCGACCGCATCCTTGCAAACGACATGGACATACTGAATGCAATCAGTAACCAACGCAAGAATGTGGATCTTGCAGGCAGAATCATATGGGCGCCAATCAAAGGAGCGGACGGCAAGCCAATTCTGGATGCCAATGGTAAAGAACAGTTGCGCGAAGAATTTAATTTCGGCAAATACAAAGGTTGGGGAGTCGTAGATGTTCTGAAAAGAGACCCTGGATATTTCAGCTGGATGCTGTCAAGTGACTTTACATTAGAAACCAAGCAAGTACTGACAAGAATCAGACTACGCGAGGCTAAAACTAATGGAACCTTATTCTCATGATTTACAAAAACAACATAAAATTAAGACTATTGCTCATGACCTTTATGTCATGGGCAATAGTAATATATACGAGCGCACAGGAACTGACAGCAAAGATAAACATCAACCATTCACAGATACAAGGTACTGAAACATCAGTCTTTGAGGAATTGAAGGAGAAATTGGAAGAGTTCGTCAATCAACAACAATGGACGTCTTTAAAATTCCAAGAAAATGAACGTATCTCATGCAGTTTCAACATTACTGTCAAAGAATACAAGAAGAATGAAGGTACATGGGGGTGTTCCTGTATTATCCAGGCAAACAGACCGATATACAACTCTACATACAACAGTACTCTTTTTCAGTTTCAAGACAATGACTTCACATTCACATTCAACCAATTTGACAAGTTGGAATTTAATGAAGAGATGATAGACAACCAACTAATGGCACTCTTTGCATATTATGCATACCTTATTATTGGTTTGGATTTGGACAGCTTTTCACCAAAAGGCGGAGAAGACATTCTACAACGATGCATGAATTTGACAAACAACGCACAAAATTTAGACTATCCAGGATGGAAAGCTTTTGATAGCGACAAAAACAGATTCGCCATTATCAATGACTATTTGGATGGAGCACTCGAACCATTACGAACATTACAATACAACTATTACCGCAAGGGGCTTGACGAAATGGCAAACAATACAGAACGCGGCAGAACAGAAATAACAACCACAATTACAGAAGACTTAAAAAAAGCACATGAGGACAGACCTACCAGTCTATTGCCACAGATATGGACAGATTACAAAAAAGATGAAATAGCAAACATATACAAGAGCAAAGGCACTTCAAAAGAAAAAGAATCTGTGTATGATGTCCTTTTCAAAATAAATCCATCACAAAACAATGCCTGGAATCAGATAAAAGAAAACTGAATGCTTAAACATTTATATATAAAGAACTACGCATTAATAGACGTACTGGACATAGACTTCCATTCTGGCTTTTCCGTAATAACCGGAGAAACTGGAGCGGGAAAAAGTATCATTCTCGGTGCAATTGGATTATTACTCGGACAAAGAGCAGACACTAAGAGTATAAAGAGTGATTCTCAGAAATGCACAATAGAGGCAACTTTTGACATTGTAGAGCAAGGTATAAAAGAATGGCTCAACGAGAACGATCTTGACAGCGATGACAACACATGTATTATACGTCGCGAAATTACAGCAACAGGAAAAAGCCGTGGTTTCATTAACGATACCCCCGCTACACTCAACCAAATGAAAGAGTTGGGGGAAAAACTTCTTGACATCCACTCACAACATAAAAACCTACTGCTACAAAAAGAGGATTTTCAGCTAAACGTACTTGACATCATTGCCGATGACGAGAAAGAGCTTGCATTGTTTCGAAAAGCATACAGCACCTATCACAAAGCAAATGTGGAACTAAAACAATTAAAGACTGACATTGCTGATTCTAAAGAAAAAGAGGATTATATGCGTTTTCAACTTAATGAACTAAACAACGCAGAATTATCAGAAGGAGAGCAAGAGCAACTGGAACAAGAACAGGAGGTAGCATCACACACAGAGGAAATCAAAGGAATGTTGTATGAGACCGACTCCATTCTAAATAATGACAATAATGGAATAGTATCACTTCTACGGCAGGCAAGCCAAAAGCTGACATCTGCATCTGCCATATATCCCAAGATACAAACTCTGGCAGAAAGACTAAATACTTCATTCATTGATATAAAAGACATTGCACAAGAATGTGCTTCTGAATCGGAAAATGTAGAATATGACCCTGAGCGTCTTACATACATAAATAACAGACTTGATCTCATTTATTCTTTAGAACGGAAATACGGTTATGACAACATTACTGAATTATGCAAAATGCGTGATTCACTCGCCAATGCTATAGACAACATTGACAATATGGACAACGTATTGACAGAAAAAGAGGCAGAGGTTCAATTATTACTCAATGATGCACAGAAAAAAGCAGATGCTCTAACAAAAATACGCAGAAAAGCCATATCAACACTGGAAAATCAGACAACGAAATACCTTAATGCTCTTGGTATCCCGAATGCTGTTTTTAACGTTGATATGCAGACAGTTGAACTTGGTTCTGATGGTCAAGACAAAGTACAGTTTCTCTTCTCTGCAAACAAGGGAATGCAGACACGCCCTGTAGAGCAGGTCGCTTCTGGTGGAGAAATAGCGAGACTAATGCTTACATTAAAAGCCATCATCAGCGGCACGGTGAAGTTGCCTACTATAATATTTGATGAGATTGATACTGGAGTAAGTGGAAAGGTAGCAGAACAAATGGCACTCATTATGCAAGAAATGGGACATGCAGAACGCCAAGTCATCAGCATCACTCACTTGCCACAAATAGCTGCTTCAGGAACATACCATTACAAAGTTGAGAAGCATGACACAGCAGAAGGTTCTACATCTGTTATGCGAAAGCTTGATGACAACGAGCGAGTTCAGGAAATAGCACAAATGCTCAGTGGTTCTGACATCACCGAAGCAGCAAAAGCCAATGCAAAGGTACTCTTAGAACATAACAAAACAAATATCTAACGCCCCTGTATATTTAACACAAACTGCTAATTGATATATGGAAATAAAGAAAGCAGAGTTTCTCATAAGTTCAGCGAAATTGTCTCAATGCCCAAATGACACGAAAGTTGAATTCGCATTTATTGGACGCAGCAATGTGGGTAAATCAAGTCTGATAAACATGCTCACAAACAGAAAAGGGTTAGCCAAAACCAGCGCTACGCCAGGTAAGACATTATTGATAAATCATTTCAACATAAATGACGAATGGTACATTGTCGACCTGCCTGGCTACGGATTTGCCAAACGCTCCAAAAAAATACAAGAAGATATAGAGAAAATGATTTCCTCATACATTCTGAAGCGTGAACAATGTGCCAATGTTTTTCTGCTGATAGATATCAGACACGATCCACAGAAAATCGATCGTGAGTTTATGGAATGGCTCGGCGAGAATGGAATCCCATTCTCCATCGTCTTCACGAAAGCAGACAAACTCACTCCCACAAAAGCAAAAAGCAATGCACAAAAATACATGAACACTCTGCTTGACGCATGGGAAGAACTACCACCATATTTCATAACCAGTTCCGAAAAAAGACAAGGACGTGACGAACTTCTAAACTACATCGAAAGCATACTATAAAGAAAGAATCATGCCAACACCATTTCTTGACGTACAGAACGTATCTAAAAGTTTCGGAGAACGTACGCTCTTCCATAATATATCTTTTAGCGTAGCTGAGGGGCAACACATCGGCCTGATAGCACAGAATGGCACAGGAAAAACCACCTTGCTGTCAATGCTTACGGGAAAAGAAAACGCAGACAGTGGCGACATAATCTTTCGCAATGACATCAGCATTGGATATTTAAGACAAGACCCTCAATTTAAAGATGGAGAGACTGTCATTGAAGCCTGTTTCTCAGAAAAGAGTCCCTCGGATGAGTCGCAATTAAAAGCCAAACAAATACTCACACAATTGCGCATAAAAGATATGGAACAACCCATTGCCCAACTAAGTGGTGGTCAACAAAAAAGGGTTGCTTTGGCACAAGTTCTCATATCCAATCCCGACATGCTCATACTTGACGAGCCTACCAACCATTTAGATTTGGAAATGGTAGAATGGCTGGAAGGGTTTTTGCAACGTGGAAATAAAACATTATTACTTGTCACACATGACCGTTTCTTTCTTGACAACATTTGTGATACAATACTTGAACTTGACAACCAGACCATATACCGCTACAAAGGGTCTTACTCATACTTCCTTGAAAAAAGACAAGAACGTATCGATACTCTCACCGCAAACATACAACATGCAAACAACCGCTATAGGAAAGAGTTAGAATGGATGCGTAGACAACCTCAAGCTCGCGGTCACAAAGCAAAATACAGAGAGGATGCTTTTTACGAATTAGAAAAGATTGCAAAACAACGGATAGAAGACAGACAACTAAGGCTAAAGTCAAGCAACGTATATATAGGTTCAAAGATATTCGAGTGCCAATACGTATCAAAAAAGTTTCCTCCACGCAACAACAACTCTGATAAAACAGACGAAGGAAAAATAATACTCGACAATTTCTATTATAACTTTGCCCGATACGAAAAGATGGGCATAGTCGGTAACAATGGTACTGGAAAATCCACATTCATAAAACTATTACTTGGCATCATTCCACCTGATGAAGGACACTTCGACATTGGCGAAACCGTCAAATTCGGATATTACTCACAAGAAGGTTTAAAATTCAGAGAAGACCAGAAAGTCATAGACATAATACGGGACATTGCAGAATACATTGACCTTGGACAGGGGCGACATCTATCCGCATCACAATTTCTGCAGCATTTCCTCTTCACACCAGAACAACAACATAATTATGTTTACAAACTATCCGGTGGAGAGAAACGCAAACTTTACCTGTGTACTGTGCTGATGCGCAACCCAAACTTTCTTGTATTGGATGAACCGACAAACGACCTTGACATAAAGACACTGCAGATATTAGAGGAATATCTATATGATTTTCCTGGCTGTGTGATAGTGATCAGCCATGATCGCTATTTCATGGACAGAGTTGTTGATCACCTCCTGGTATTCAAGGGTGAAGGAGTAATAAAAGATTTCCCAGGCAATTACTCCCAATATAGAGAATGGCTTAAAACAATACCAAAGCCCATACAAATAAAAACAACTACAGAAAACAGTGTCTCGACCAAAACATCAGGTCCTCGTGATCCAAATGCCATCCAGAAACGTAGAATGACATTTAAAGAGAAAAGAGAATTTGAACAGTTGGAGAAAGACATAGACACTCTGACATCTGAGAAGAAAGACATCGAGAACAAACTTAGCAGCGGTGAAATCAGTGTTGATGAAATCACTGCCTTAAGCAAACGTCTTCCCATACTCAATCAAGAACTTGACGAGAAAGAACTAAGATGGCTGGAACTATCAGAAATAGCATAACAATAATGACATAAAACTGATACTTTATATACAAAATGGTACTCAGCAAAAACAAAATAAAACAAATACACTCACTCGAACTTAAAAAATTCAGAACATCCACACAATCATTTATTGCGGAAGGATTCAAGTGTGTAGGAGAACTACTGAAGGAGGGTTTCCAAGCTAAAACAATAATAGCTACGCAAAATTGGAAATCACCTATTCAAAAATCACAGCAGACAGAATACATCGAAGTCACTGATGAGGAACTACGCAAAGCAAGCCTTCTCCCCCACCCCCAACAAGTCCTAGGCATATTTCAAATACCAGACATCAATATCAAAAATGATCTGAATGACATCATCTCCAAGGACTTGTGCCTATGTCTCGATGGCATACAAGACCCTGGCAACCTCGGCACAATAATACGAACCGCCGACTGGTTTGGAATACGCCATATCATCTGTAGCGAAAAAACTGCTGACGCATATAGTCCCAAGACAGTACAAGCAACAATGGGAAGCATAGCCAGAGTCAACATTTATTATACAGACCTAACAAATTTTCTAGACACACTAGACAAGTCTATTCCTATATACGGGACTCTACTTGACGGAGAAAACATCTACAACAGCGAATTGTCAAACAATGGAATAATAATAATGGGAAATGAAGGCAACGGCATTTCCCAAGAAATAAGACAACGACTTACAAAACATCTGCTTATCCCTCCCTACCCTGACAATAGTCCTACAGCAGAAAGCCTAAATGTGGCTATTGCAACAGCAATTATATGTTCAGAATTCAGGCGAAGATGTTAAAAAAATATAAAGAAGATGCATCTGTAACGTAAAAAAACTCTATATAAGATATTTTTTGTATCTTTGCAGAAAGATAACAAATGCGAAAACACTTGATTTATATGGCAAAAAGAATATACACAACAATATTACTCGCATTGACACTGACTTTTGTCCCTGCAATGGTGACTTCTGCATCAGCAAGAATTGAATTGAGCGAAATAGATACTCAACAAATTAAAATTGTGCTTAATGGCAATACTCTAACTGTTTCTGGAGCTGCAGGCAAAACCATATATATATATAACCTTGTGGGTATGCCTGTATTATCCATAAAGATAGATAGTGCTGAAAAGAATATAGACTTAAGCAATCTAAAGAAAGTTGTTCACATAGTAAAGATAGGTAACATTTCTAAAAAAATCAATCTGCTCAGCAGATAGATAATGGACGAGCAACTATTACTCAAAAAACTACATTCTCCAGAGACACGCCACACGGCTTTCTCTGAAATTGTTAACCAATATAGCGAAAAGTTGTATTGGACTGTTCGTCATATAGTTGGTACTCATGAAGATGCCGACGATGTTATTCAGGAAACATTCATCAAAGTATGGAACAAATTAGACGATTTCCGTGGTGACTCGAAAATTTCCACTTGGCTACATCGCATTGCCGTAAATGAAGCTTTGGATCATCTGCGACGAGAGAAAAAACACAATGAAAACGATGTAGAGGTATCCAACCTTGCGGGAGCTTTTGCTGACACATATTTTGATGGTGACGAAGTTGAAAGACTATTACGTGATGCTATTGAAACCTTGCCTGAAGCACAAAGGGCTGTTTTCTCACTTAAATATTTCGACAACAAGAAATACTCAGAGATAAGTCAGATACTCGGAACATCAGAAGGTGGATTAAAAGCGAACTACCATTATGCAGTAGAAAAAATTCGGAAATTCTTTGACGCTCATAACAATAATGCGTGAATATTTCAATTCAATTAATTAAACCTATATCTTTTTATTACGTCAATAGGATAGATAACTAATATAGAAATATGACAAACATCAACAACATATTAGAAAGACCATACGTTGACAACGGTAGTTACACCGTTCCCAACGGGTATTTCAATACATTGCATGATAGAATCATGGAACGTGTTGACAAAGAATCATTATGTTCTAAAAACTCAACCGTGACATCCACCACAAAAATGAAGGTCTTCTCCATGAAGCCCTGGTTCAAATATGCTGCGGCAGCTTGTTTGGTTGCGGCCGTATCAATATTGGGTATTGGTGTATTCTATCATCAGAATGACAAAGAAAACCACATTGCAGAGCAGCAGGATGCAGTCATCACAGAGCAGTACTATAACGACTGTATGGAATATGCAATGGTTGACAACGACGATATCTATACTTATTTGGCAGAACAGTAATAAAAAGAAAGCAGATATGATAAAGAAATTGTTTTACATAATTTTGCTACTCACATCCGCAGTAACACTCTCTGCGCAAACCCCAAAGAAGTTTGACCCAGAGAAATTCTCACGTGAACAAGAGGCTTTCATTGCAAAAGAGGCAAGACTTTCTCCTCAAGAAGCAGAGAAGTTCTTCCCTGTCTTCCGCGAAATGAAGAACAAACAGAGAGCACTGTTTCACAAACAACGTCAGTGGGTTCGTTCAAAACCGATGAATGACAAGGATGCTGCAAAACTAATATCAGACATGGACAAGATTGACATGGAACTGAAGAAGATTCAAATGGCATATCATACAAAATTCTGTAAAGTCATTCCTGCATCAAAGGTATTTCTTTGCTTATATGCTGAAGAACGCTTCAAACACCAGATTATGTACAAGATGTCTGAACAAAAACAATTCAAAAAACACACGACAGACAAGAAACCTCAAAGATAATTTGAGGTTTCATACATACACATCTTTGTTAACAGTAGATAAAGTTTGTTAATTAAAAGGCTATACATTTTGTTATTCCATTTCTTTTAACTAAGTTTGCATTAAAGTAAGGAATACAAAAATATAACCATATTATTAACAACTAACAAAAACACTAAAACATTATGAACAAAAAATTCATCTGCACCGTATGTGGATACATACACGAAGGACCAGAACCACCTGAAAGATGTCCACAATGTAAAGTTCCTGCATCAAAGTTCAAGGAACTAGAAGCTGCAGAAGGCGGCATAAAATTCGTACAAGAGCATGTAATAGGCATAGCCAATGAATATGGCATCGATGACGAGATGCGCAAAGACCTCAACGCTCACTGGATGGGAGAATGCACCGAAGTAGGTATGTATCTTGCCATGAGCCGTCAGGCTGACCGGGAAGGCTACCCGGAGATTGCAGAAGCGTTCAAACGCTACGCATGGGAGGAAGCTGAACATGCCAGCAAATTTGCTGAACTGTTGGGCGACGTAGTATGGGACACAAAGACCAATGTCGAGAAGCGCATGAACGCTGAGGCTGGAGCATGCGAAGACAAGTTCCGCATCGCCAAGAATGCTAAAGCACAGGGCTGGGATGCAATACATGACACCGTACACGAAATGGCAAAAGACGAGGCACGCCATGGAAAAGGCTTCGAAGGTCTCTACAACCGCTATTTCAAGAAATAATAGTATAAGTAGGGGCAAATAATTGATATTTGCCCCTACTTTTTTTTGTCATAGTCAAAACGTGAAAGGAGAATAGATTGAAAAAAATTATATCATTCCTAATTGTTTTAGTAATTACACTTCTCGCCGTAACTGCATTCTTAAATACGAAAAGTTGCGGCGAAAAATTATGGGGTAAAAAAGCAGATACCATCACACTACCGCCTATTGACATAAATCTGAAAAGTAGAATAGACTCATTTCTCATCAACAATCCCATAGACGGTTGCCTTGGCATAGAGGTTTATGACATAACAGCGCAAAAAGAAATATATTCATACAACAAAGACTCACTTATGAGCCCTGCATCATGTATGAAAATTCTCACCTGCACCGCAGTATTACGTTATATGGGTGCCAATATGCCACTGCGCAACAGATTATACATATCAGGCGATGTCAAAGGCGACACACTAGTAGGAAATCTAATTCTCAAGACACAATTTGACGCCGCTTTCAACCGTGACACATTAAACCTACTCCTTGACGAACTAAAACACAAAGGAATCTCATACGTCAAGGGGGACGTTCTTTTGGACTTGATGTTCACTAGTCCAATGAATCATGAGGAGCACTGGGTTATAGGAGATCTGCGCACACGATACATGGGAATATTATTACATGGTTTTGAACGTGTCAAAAAAGAAATGGCATCAGCCATGCATGCACGAGGCATTACACATATTGACGGAGAAATAATGTATGGCAAACTCAATCCGAAAAAAACCAACCTTATTGCAGAGAACAGAAACAGCCTGCACTCCATGGTAGAGAAATCACTAAAGGTATCATCAAACATTAATGCAGAAGCGCTGCTATATCCTCTAGGATACTTATATGACAAGAATGGTCATTATCGCGAAAACGGTAAATTGCAACTACTCACATTCCTGCGCAACGAATTGAATGTTGAACCATCAATGGTATGCAATATAGATGACGGATGCGGTTTATGTCCTAACGACAAGCTTACCACCGACCTGCTTGTAAAACTATTAATATATTGTTATGAACGACCATATATATACAACGAAGTCATTAACGACATGCCATTGGCTGGTGTTGATGGCACACTGTATAAACGCATGCACCATCCTGACATCATGGGCAAGTTGCGCGGAAAGACAGGCACTCTTACCCGTGAGGGCGGTATCAGTACACTTGCAGGGTATTTCATAGGAAAAGACAACCATCTCATAGCCTATGCCATCATGAACAATGGTTGCGGTGTAGAAAACGGCAGAGCATGGCAAGACAATTTCTGTCTCCATGCATTACAACCACAAACTTTCATGGGAGAACTAAACAAATGCGACAGTATCGCTTCTGATTAACATTATAGAAAACGCCTATGCGCCTTTTCGCATTTTTATGCATCTAAATATCAGAAATTGAAACCGACATACAGGTACACTGATCCGAGCATATTGCGAGTCATCATAAGGCCATTACCATATTGATAATAGAATAGATAGCCCTGTGTACCAAAGAACCACGGGCCATTATTGTAGAGAACGACCATGCGCAACGTGCCATTGAAAGCAATATTCTTTTTGCTGAAGTCCTCAAACGACTTTATGAAGTTACCTTGTTCGTTTCCCTCTTCACTATAGTCTTTAGTCTTCGTAGCAGTATGCTGAAGTAGATACCCTAACGAACCTGTCAGTTCTGCGCCTGCAAGCCAGTTCTTGGCAAACACCCAGTTATACCCATAACCACCAGTCAGCGAAAACTCATCGTTTTTCTGCTGACCATACAAGGTATTCGAAGTGTACTCGGTCTTGTTAATGTCACTCACCATATTTGCAAACTTATCCCAATCCATACTCATACGGTTATGGGCATATGATATGCCTACTATTGGTGAGCCAGCGGAGCGCAACTGACGATTCGCCTGACTGTAGGCCGCCTGATGCGAGAAATGTTTGTAGTTCATGACATAGTAGAAACTTATTCGTGTCATGCCCACCTTGATGCCGTCAAAGGGATGGTCATGCAACAAGGGACTGTAGTCTTTGCCCTTGATTGTCAAATTCTTGACATTGTAGTTTCCACCAACACGACGATAGAACAAATCAAGACCGAAAGCAGCGGAATATATGGAAGCACTAAGGTCTGTGTCGTCATCGTTCAGAAATATGGATTTCAAGTCAATGTTGTATCCGAGGAAAGCAAAACGCCAACCAAAGAACGGTCCAATGCGAGTACGCCACTTCGGCGTAACCCTCAGATTAAAATCATCACCGGCATCAAGTTGAAACTGTTCAAAGCGCCCCGACAACTGTACCTCTGCACACCAGTTGTATTGCTGCTGCGTATCCACATAATTAGTATCACGAGGCGGTGACAACACACGATCTGCAAACATATAGGCACGTTTAAACCAGTTCAATTTCTTTTTTGGTAAAGTGTCATTAGCGACAACGCCCACGCTGTCTGTTTGAGCAGACAGTGTGAGCGTTGCTATTAACATAATATTTAAAAGCGCTATCCTCAAAACCTTAAAATTTACCCAATATCCTGTCAAGCACCCAGTTGGTGGGTGTTGCACTAAGTGCTGTACACTGACAGTCACCACGTCCTTGCAGAGTCTCAACAACCGCACGTATGAGCGGCAACTGCACGTATGGAGGATTCTCCACAGCAATTTCCATGATTCCATCAGAGGTATGCAATCGAATGGGATCGTAATCAAACACAGAGAAGCACAATATGCCTTCCGTACCTATCAATTCTATGCGATCTTCACGACCAGCCTCATGACCGGCAAAGCACCACGAACCGCTACCCGGCAAACCATTTTCGAAAACGAAACTGGCGCTGACTGTGTCTTCTGCCTGATACAGTCCTCCGAGATTGGCAGAAAAACCTTCTGCATGTACAATAACGCCGAAATACTGTTGCAATAGATCCAGTTGATGTGGTGCGAGATCATAGAAATAACCTCCTCCGGCAATATCCGGCTGTATGCGCCACGGACGTTCCTCCGGAGCATTGTAGTCTACCTGACGCGGCGGACAGGCAAAACGAATCTGGACATTCAACACCTTACCGATGATTCCTTTCTGCAATATCTCTCCCACTCGCAAGAAATAAGGCAGATAGCGACGATAGTATGCCACAAAACACGGCACACCAGTTTCTTTTGAAACATGATTCACACGTGCACAGTCATCATACGATGCCGCCAAAGGTTTCTCTATATAGACAGGTTTACCTGCACGCATAGCCATAATGGCATACGTGGCATGGCTTGATGGTGGTGTTGCAATATACACGGCATTCACATCTGGGTCGTCTACCAATGCCTGCGCATCAGCATACCATCGCGGGATACCGCGCCGTTCAGCATATGAACGTGCCTTATCGGCATTGCGACTCATCACCGCAACGACACGCGAACCCTCGACTACATTGAACGCCGGTCCACTCTTCTTCTCCGTCACTTCACCACATCCGATGAAGCCCCAGTGAATCTCCTTCACTTCTTTGTCTTAGCCTTGTCTTCTGTCTTCGTTGCGCCTTTCTTATACCCCTTGTTCAAACCAGCGATTACTTCGTTGGTGATGTCAATGCCCTTGTCGGCATAAAGGATATTATCTCCAGACTTAGACAGAATCATGGTATATTTCTTATCTTTATTATACTTAGCAATGAAATGCTGCAGAGAGTCATGCAAAGCGGCATTGAACTTGTTTGTTTCCTCTTGGAACTCAGCACCCAGACGCTGCTGCAAAGCTTCAATATCAGCATTTTGCTTCTGCAGGCCTGCCTGTATCTGCTCTGCCTGCTCTCGGGTATAAGCATTCTGCTGCAGTTTCTGCTGGAAATTTGCTGCTGCAGACTGCAGAGCCTGTCCCTTCTGCTGCAAGGTTGCCTGAATATTCTGACTCTTCTTCTCAAGAATCAAAGAGTACTCCTTGCAGAACTCATACTGCGTCATGAGCGAATCTACCTCCACATATGCAATCTTAAGCTCAGTTGGAGCAGTTTGCTTAGCTTCCGGCTTATCAGCCTTTGGAGATTTGTCACATGAGTTGAGCGAAACAAGGGCAACTGCTGCTACAGCAATCACACCATAAAGATTTTTCTTTGTCATTTTATCGTTATAAAGTTTGTTTGTTTTCGTTTTTTTTATTAATTTTGCAAAGTTAGTAATAAAAACTGAATTTAGTATTATAAAAAAAGTAAATTATGACTAAAAAAGACTTAAAACCCGAAAGAGTCTTTCATTTTTTCTCAGAGATAAACAATATACCGCGTCCATCAAAGCATGAGGAGCAGATGATTGCTTACCTCAAAGCTTTTGGCGAGAGCCGATCATTGGAAACCATTATTGACGATGCCGGCAACGTACTGATACGCAAACCTGCCACCAAAGGCATGGAGGAACGTCCCACCATTATATTACAGAGTCACATGGATATGGTGTGCGACAAACTCGTAGATTACGATATAGACTTTCTCAAAGACCCTATAAAGTCGTACATTGACGGAGAATGGCTGAAGGCCGAGGGAACCACACTCGGCGCTGATGACGGCATAGGCTGCGCTATCGAACTGGCACTGCTTGATGCAAGCGACATAGAGCATGGTCCCTTGGAGTGTCTTTTCACACGCGACGAAGAAACTGGTCTGACCGGAGCGCACAGCTTGAAGGGAGATATGCTGAAAGGCAATATGCTGCTCAATCTTGATTCTGAAGATGAGGGACTGTTCTATGTTTCATGTGCAGGTGGAAAAACGACCACCGCTACATGGAATACTTCGTACATGAGTGTTGGAAAAGATTATTTCTTTCTCAAAGCATCCGTCAAAGGACTGACAGGAGGACACTCTGGTGACGACATTAACAAGAAGCGTGCAAATGCCATCAAATTACTGGCGCGTTTCCTTTATAAAGAACAAAAGAAGATGCCTGTATTGCTGGCACAGTTCAACAGCGGCAAACTGCACAACGCCATACCACGCGACGGAAGCATAACCTTCGCCGTGCCATTCAGTGAAAAAGAAACAGCAAGAGTGGACTGGAACGTGTTCTCCACAGAGGTTGAAGAGGAATTTCACGTTACAGAACCATCCATACAATGGCACATGGAAAGCACAGATACAACACCTGTAATGCCTGCAGACCTCAGTAAGCGCATCATCCTTGCCTTGCAGGCTGTAGATAACGGAGTGTACTCTGTAGTACAGGACACCATATTGGGCGACATCACTGAAACGTCAAGCAACCTTGCTTCCATTTGTACCACCGAAACATCATGCTCTATAGTATGCAGTCAGCGTTCCAGCGTAATGAGCAACCTTGAAAACATTGTAAACACCATACGTTCTGTGTTCGAACTGGCAGGCGCCGACACCATAACCCATAGCGACGGTTATCCTGCATGGAAGATGCGCACCGAAAGTCATCTGCGCTCAGTTGCTGTACAGTGCTACAATGATTTGTTTGGAAAAGCACCAAAGGTAATAGGCATACATGCTGGTTTGGAGTGCGGATTGTTCGCTGAACGATACCCCAACCTCGACATGCTGTCCCTCGGCCCCACAATGCGCGGCGTACACTCACCCGATGAGCGACTGCTCATCCCTACCGTTGACAAAATATGGCAATTGGTTACAGAAATAATCAAAAAAATATGATTATAAATAAAGAGTTAAGACTGTACGATTAACAAATCCGAGAGAAAACGAAATATGACAACCTTAATTCATAACTCTTAAATAAAAATGAAATATTGTAAAGATCTCACGGTGAAGGCCGTTGAACACATTAACGAGAAATATGTACTAATACGTCTGACGCATTCAGAGCCTCTGCCACAAATGCTACCAGGACAATTTGTAGAAGTCAGGGTTGACGATTCACCCAACACTTTCTTGCGTCGCCCCATTTCTATAAATAATGTTGACGAAGAAAAGAATGAGTTGCATCTACTGGTAGCCGTGGTTGGTGACGGCACACGCCATATGGCACAACTGAAAAGTGGTGACACACTGAACGTAATGTTGCCATTAGGAAATGGATTTAGTTTGTCACCAGCAGAAGACAGACTGCTGGTAGGCGGCGGTGTAGGTGTTGCCCCCCTACTCTATCTCGGCAAGAAAATATGCGAAGCAGGCGGCAAACCAACCTTTTTGCTCGGTGCACGTTCCAAGAAAGACCTGCTGATGCTTGACCGTTTTATTGAATACGGCCGCGTATTCATAACCACAGAAGATGGTACAGAGGGAGAAAAAGGCTTCGTCACCAATCACAGCATCTGGCAACAAGAAAAATTCAAGTTCATCTCTACCTGCGGTCCAATGCCTATGATGAAGGCTGTAGCACGACTGGCAGAACAACTAAATATATCTTGCGAAGTAAGTCTTGAGAACAAGATGGCATGTGGGCTTGGTGCCTGTCTCTGTTGTGTAGAAAAGACTAAAGACAAGGGCAACGTATGTGTATGTACTGAGGGTCCCGTATTCGATTCAAGCAGATTGTTCATGTAGTCAATATACAATAGACAATAAAGGAGATGAATCAAATTCTTAATATAGGAGACAAGGTGCGCTTCCTTAACGATGTGGGAGGCGGCAGGATTAGCGGTTTCCAAAAAGGAAACATAGTATTGGTCGAGGATGAAGATGGTTTTGAAGTACCAGTACGCGAACAGGAAGTGGTTCTCGTAGATTCTGCCGAACGTAAACTGAATAACAGCAATGCAGGCAGTAAAGTAGCGGAACAGGCTGAAGACTCTGAATACAAGCAAGCCAACAATGTGCCAACGCCTCATACTGCGTATATCAACATAGAGGAGCGCATCGCTCATCTGGAACGCACTGTAAAGAGACTTCAATTACGCATAGAGGAATTGGAAAGTGCAAAATCACTGCGTGAACGACTTAAAGACAGCAATATCAAGGTGACAGAAACCAAGAAACATATCAAGCAGGACACTGCTGATGGTATCTTGGAGATAGACCTGCATGCCACGGAACTACTCGACACAACGGCAGGCATGAATGCTACAGACATAAAGGAATACCAACTTGACGTATTCCGCCGCACTATGAAAGAACATTTGAAAGACAAAGGACGCCACATAGTATTCATACACGGCAATGGTGATGGCGTACTGCGTCGCGCCATACTCTCAGAACTGCGTCGCGACTATAGTCATTGTCAGTGGCAGGATGCTTCGTTTCAACAGTATGGCTTTGGAGCCACCATGGTAACAATACGATAAAACGAACTCTCAAATAAAAAAATCCCGAAACGTTACGAAATCAACGCTTCGGGATTTTTTATTTGTGGCATATACTATTTCTTGTTTTCTACAGCAGACTGCTCAATAGGCAGACACTGTTTATAATTCTCTATATACCTCTCAAAGCCTGCTACATCTTCTGCTGTAGGAGCAACAGACACACCTGTGTTGCCTGCAAAGACGACATCTTCAAGATAGTCTGCGAGGTTCTTGCCATTATTCTTGATCAAATAGGCTGCCAACAAAGCTATTCCCCATGCACCACCTTCACCTGCTGTCTCCATGACAGAGATTGGCGAATTAAGTGCAGCGGCAAGCATACGCTGACCTACACCGGCGGTCTTGAAATATCCGCCATGACCAGTGATGCGATCAACACGTATCATTTCATCCTTGAACAAAATGTCGTTACCTATCTTCAGCACGCCAATAGCACCATAAAGATGGGCACGCATGAAATTGGCAAGGTTGAACTTATCATTGGCTGAACGTACAAACATCGGGCGACCTTCGGCAAGACCTGTCACCGGCTCACCGCTGACATAGTTGTATGCCATCAGGCCACCACAGTCAGCATCACCTTCAAGAGCCTTGTTGAAGAGTTTGCCATACAACTCGTTCATATCCACTGGCACGCCGAGCAACTGCTGGTATTCCTTGAATAGCCCTACCCAAGCATTAATGTCGCTGGTGCAGTTGTTGCAGTGAACCATGGCAACCAACGAACCATCGGGGGTCGTCACCATGTCAATCATTTCGTAAGGCTTGCTCAGAGGCTTCTCCAAGACAATCATCGAGAATGAAGATGTGCCGGCACTTACGTTACCTGTACGTTGCTTCACTGCGTTTGTCGCTACCATACCTGTTCCTGCATCACCTTCTGGAGGACATACAGGGCAACCAGGTTTCAGATGGCCTGACACGTCAAGTTTCTTGGCTCCTTCTGGAGAAAGGAATCCTGCATTCTCACCTGCATTCAATGACTTCGGCAGAATATCAAGGAGTTTCCAAGAGAATCCTTTCGGAGCGATGAGGTCATCGAATTTCTTAACCATCTCCGCATCGTATGTCTTGGTGGCTGGATCAACTGGAATCATACCAGAGGCATCACCAACACCCAATACGAACTGTCCTGTCACCTGCCAGTGTACGTAACCAGCCAAAGTGGTAAGGTATTTGATATCCTTTACGTGCTCCTCGTTGTCGAGTATAGCCTCATAAAGGTGGCTGATACTCCAGCGCAGTGGAATGTTATAGTTAAACAACTGCGAGAGTTCTGCCGCAGCCTTGCCAGTGTTGGTGTTGCGCCATGTGCGGAATGGCACAAGTATCTGCTGCTGCTCGTTGAAAGCCATGTAACCGTGCATCATGGCAGAGAAACCTATGGCAGCGAGATTCTCTATCTCACAGTCATACTGTTTTGTCACATCCTTGCGCAGTTCGGCATAGCAATCCTGAAGACCATACCATATAGCCTCTATACTGTATGTCCACAGTCCGTCAACAAGTTGGTTCTCCCATTCGTGTGAGCCTTGGGCGATAGGCTTGTTGTCCTCATCAATGAGGACAGCCTTAATACGGGTAGAGCCAAACTCGATACCGAGAATGGCTTTACCTGCTTGTATTGTTTCTTTTGCGCTCATACTGTCTTATTTCAGTGCCTTGTTCAACATATAGTACACTTCGTTGTTGCGGAGTGTCTGCTTGAAGTCAGCAATGTTTGTCTGCTTGTTTATCTTCACATACTCTATGCCGAGCATCTCTGCGAAATCATCCCAGTATTCCTCTGTGATGTCGTAAGAGAATGCACTGTGGTGAGTGCCACCGGCAAGAATCCATGCACCTGCACCGATTTCAAATGTTGGCTGTGGAACCCAAAGGGCTGAAGCCACTGGCAGGTTTGGCATTGGTTTTGGCTCAATGCACTCTACCTCCTGAGAAATCAGGCGGAAACGGTTGCCCAAGTCAACGACTGTAGCCTTGATGCCGCGACCAACCTTTGACGTGAACACAAGACGTGCAGTCTGCTGTTTGCGTATGCCGATACCGAGGAAATGAACCTCCAATGTCGGTTTGTCAACTGCGATGAGCGGACAAACCTCAAGCATGTGGCTCTGCAGACATGATGAGCGGTCGCCGGCGAAGTTGAGAGTATAATCCTCAAGGAACGAACAACCAGTCGGCATTCCCTGCTGGATTACCCAGAGTGTGCGATAGAGACATGCTGTCTTCCAGTCACCCTCTGCACCGAAGCCATAGCCTTCAGCCATCAAGCGCTGTGAGGCAAGACCTGGAATCTGGTCGAAACCTACGAAATTAGGATCGTTGATGTCAGCATCACCAAGGTCGTCGAAGTTGGTTGTGAAAGCTGTCGCACCCTCGTCCTTAAGCACACGGCGCAGTGCTATCTCTGCCTTGGCGGCATTCTTCACCTTCTCCCAGTATACATCAATACCACTCTCGTCTATCTTGATGGTATATTGCTCCTTGTATTCTTTTACAAGTTCGTCAACCTCAGCGTCTGTCACCTTTTTGAAGTATTCCATCAGCGAGCTGACTGGATAGTAATCCACATGATATCCCATGCGCTGTTCAAACTCAACGCGGTCACCGTCGGTTACTGCTACGTTGTTCATGTTCATACCGAACATCAGGCAGCGAACGTTCTTTGCATCGGCAACACCGGCTGCCACGCGTGCCCAAACGGCAATCTTCTTCTGAACGTCCTCGCTCTTCCAATAGCCACAAACCACCTTACGCTGCACACGCATACGGGTGCAGATGTGTCCGAACTCGATATCGCCGTGAGCAGACTGGTTGAGGTTCATGAAGTCCATATCCATGGTGTCCCATGGAATCTCTGCATTATACTGTGTATGGAAATGCAGCAATGGCTTCTGCAAAGCCTGCAGGCCCTTTATCCACATCTTAGCCGGCGAAAATGTGTGCATCCATGTGATGATGCCCACACACTTGTCGTCATTGTTGGCAGCCTTCATCACGTCCTCTACTTCCTTAGAGCTGTTGGCTGTGCCCTTATAAACTACCTTTATGGGGATTATTCCGCTGTTGTTCAGTCCATCCACCATTTCCTTAGAGTGACCGTCAACAGCAACCACTGCGTCACCTCCGTAGAGCAACTGTGCACCAGTCACCCACCATACTTCCAAATTGTCAAAAGCTTTAATCATAGTATATAAAAAATATTTAATGTAATTGTTTAGTTCGTTTATGCTTTACGAAATACAAAGTTACGATTTTTTATTCAAACTACCAAATCCGTTTAATATTTTTATGAATAAACATTAATAATGCTTTATAATAACGTAGATTATAAAGTGTCAGATTTCCCTCCACGTATTTCTATAATCTTTACGACACAAAATATAATGGCAACGATTGCGGCGGGTATTAGTATAACGGCAGCTCCATCATCACTCCCTGATATGTCTTCTAAAACAGGGGTTATAACATCTAATAGTCTCATATATGTATTTATAAGAATCTGGGTTTTGATGCTGTTTGCATAACATAGAAACAAAGAGCAAGTATAACAAATGAAAAACTAGCGAGATTACATAATACGCTATAAGTTACGGCGTGGCGTTTATCTCTTCCAATACACCGATAACAGGCTGTGTCTATTGAGATTTTTAATGCCTCTCCTGAAAAAACAAACAAGGAACCCCAGAAAAACCAAAATAATGAGTGTTCCAAATAATCAGTGATTTCGTAATCTGCATAAAGAAATGTAAATACTATAGGCCTTGTCAATAAATTTGCACCTAAACATGTAAGTAGAATTTTTAGGCGATATTCGCGTAATGCCAACAAAACCAGCAATTCTACAAATATTGGCAAAAACATTGTTATGATTATATAACTATATTCTATAGAGAGATAAAAGGGGTCACCGTTACACACTATTACGAAAGAATCTTCAAATATCATTTATACCATAATTAATTAAACAACCATAATTCTAAAATATCTAAAGAAAAAGAAATCAAATTGCCATAATAGTCTGTAATTTCAATATACAAGAGAAACTATAGATTATTATGGCAATTCTTTTCGTACTATATATTTAGTGTTTCTGCCCCTTCTGTCCGTAGTAGGCATTAGGACCATGTTTGCGATTGTAGTGTTTTTCGATGAGCAGTGGATTCATCGTAGTCAATGGATTTACAGAGAAACTGATGAATGCCATCTTGGCACACTGCTCCATGACCTTTGCGTTATATACGGCATTGTCTGGTGACGTGCCCCATGAGAATGGGCCGTGGTTCTTCACAAGAACGGCTGGAGTGTGGTCAGGGTTGATCTTGCGGATGTTGAGTATCTCGTCAACTATCACGTTACCAGTTTCCAATTCGTATGCACCTTCCACTTCTTCCTTGGTCATGTCGCGAGTACATGGTATTGCCTTGTAGAAATAGTCTGCATGAGTGGTGCCGATGTTCGGGATATCCTGTCCTGCCTGTGCAAAGGCGGTGGCGTATGTGGAATGTGTATGTACCACACCTTGAATATTGGGGAACGCCTTGTAGAGCACCAGATGCGTAGGTGTGTCTGACGATGGATTGAGGTCGCCCTCAACGACTTTGCCGGTTTCGAGGTCTACGACTACCATGTCTTCTGCTTTCATGTCGTCATAACTTACGCCCGACGGCTTTATCACTACAAGTCCTTTCTCACGGTCGATACCAGAAACATTGCCCCATGTGAATATGACAAGTCCCTGCTTTACAAGGTCAAGGTTGGCCTTGAATACTTTCTGTTTGAGTTCTTCTAACATTTTTATTTGGAATTAAGAATTTAAGGAGTTAAGGAGTTAAGACAAGTGCATTCATCTGATTATGCATAATGTCTTAACTACTTAACTCCTTAACTAATGATTACTATAGATTAATTACCACAGTGCCCAGTAAAGGATTACGAGAATCAAGATGACACCAGCAGCACCGATGTTGAATGCGCGGTCAGTCTTGAAGATGGCGATGTCAACGCCAATAGATTTCACATCCTCGACTTCGTCCTTAGCATTGCTTACCAGATAGAGATAGATGCAGAACATCATAGCTGCCATGAAGAAGAATGCCTCGAAGCCCAACAGACGGCAGTCTTCATTGAAGAAGCACAGCATACCGAGCACGAAGGAACCTACGGCGAGGCCAAGGCAGATGTGTGCCCACTTGAACAGTGTACGCTTTGTCTTCTCTGGCACCAGTTCTGCAGGCTTTGTCTTCTTAGACATGAATGACAGACCGAAGAACAGTACAACAAGACAGATGAACACATATCCCATGCGGAGCAGGAATGGAACCTCTGGCAACAGGAACTTGAACAGGATAGAGAATGCGAATGTGCCTATGGCTGCAACGACTGCGGCAGCACCGCTGGCACGCTTCCAAAGCAGACCCAGACCGAAGATAACCACAATACCTGGATATACGAAACCTGAGTACTCCTGAATTACCTGGAATGCCTGATCGGCACCACCCATGATTGGGTAAACGGCAATGAGAGCCATCAGCAGTGCACATACAGAAGTGATACGACCCACACTCACGAGCTTACGCTCTGAAGCCTTCTTGTCAATGTAGTGCTTGTAGATATCCATCGTGAAGATGGTTGAAGTACTGTTGAACATTGATGCCAGTGAAGAAATAACAGCGGCAGCAAGTGCAGCGAATGAAAGACCCTTCACGAATACAGGGGTGAAGTTGCGGATGAGGAATGGATAAGCATCATCAGAACGCTCTATCGAACCGGCCAATGTTGCACGCAGTGCCTCACAGTCAGGTGAGTGCATGATGTAGTATGCGCAAACGCCAGGTATGCAGACGATGAACGGAATGAGAATCTTCAGGAATGCAGCGAAGATCATACCCTTCTTAGCCTCTGACAGAGACTTGGCAGCCAGACCTTTCTGGATGATGTACTGGTTGAAGCCCCAGTAACCAAGGTTGGTAAGCCACAGTGCACCAACGATAACCACGATACCCGGAATATCGAAATATGGGTCATCGGTAATGTTCTCAATGGCCGGATTACGCGTCACCACAAGATTGAAATGTTTATCCCCTTCTATTCCCTTGAAGTAATTAAATATTTCTCCGAAGGCACCGAAGGCACCACCCTCAATGTTAAGTTCTGAACCGATAACGTCAAGTGCTGCGTACGCAGTGATAAGACCGCCGCCTACGAGGAATGTCACCTGCATTACGTCGGTCCATGCCACAGAAGCAAGACCACCATATATAGAATACAGACCTGCGATGAGGAAGAGTACCAGAATGATTGTCAGCAGGGTGAAGTCAACCTGCATACCTGCGAGCGTTCCCATTGATGCCGGCAGACCGAGAATCTGCTTGATGGCAAGTGCTCCGAGCCATGCTACAGAGGTAAGGTTAATGAACACATAGAGGAACAGCCAGAAAATTGAGAATGACAGACCTACACCGTCATTGTAGCGGTCGCGCAGGAACTGCGGTATAGTAAACACCTTTTTCTCAATCATCAGCGGCAACAGGAACTTACCCACTACGAGCAACGTGGCAGCAGCCATAAGTTCGTATGCTGCCATGGCAATACCTGAGTTGAAGGCAGAACCAGACATTCCGATGAACTGCTCTGCTGATATATTCGCAGCGATAAGCGATGCACCCACAGCCCACCATGTCAAGGTGTTACCTGCAAGGAAGTAGTCGGTAGATGATTTCTCCTCGCCCTTCTTGCTGCGGCTGAGGAAGAATCCCAGACCTACGAGGATTACAATGTATGCTATGAATACAAGATAGTCAATGGTGGTGAAACCATTGTTCTTAAGTGCGTCTAAAATACTCATTGTTTATCTTAGAGTTAAGGAGTTAAGGAGTCAAGAAGTCAAGACATTTCGTTTGCGCTCACAGGCTGTCACATTCGTCTTAACTACAGACTGCTTAACTACAGATTTCTGATTAATTTATTTATTTGATTGAAAATTTATATGCTGCGTGACTGTAATACTTCTCACCCGGCTTCAGTGTCGGCTGCACCCAGTCTTTCTTGTTTGGTGAGTCAGGGAATTTCTGGCTCTCAAGACATACGCTGACGTGCTTAGGGTATTTCAGACCACCCTTGCGGACGATATCCTTATCCTTGCCTACGCCCTGGAAGTTTGCGGTATAAACCTGCACACCTGGCTCGTTGGTGAACATTTCCATGAAGATACCTGTCTTAGGTGAATACAGTGATGCACACACCTGTGTGTCATCGCCCTTGCCGTCCTTGAATGTATTCAGGCAGTAGTTGTGGTCATAACCACCGGCATTCTGCACCTGGTCAAATGTGCTGTTGATTGAGTCACCGAAAGCATGTGGTGTACGGAAATCCATTGCGGTTCCTTCCACTGGTTTAATCTCGCCCGTTGGTATATACAACTTGTCTGACGGAGTGAAGTTGTCAGCATTCACATACAGCACCATATCCGTACCTACCTGCGACAAGTCGCCATTGAGGTTGTAGTAGTTATGGTTGGTCTGGTTTATGATGGTCTCCTTGTCTGTCGTTGCCTCCCATGTCATGTCGAGGGTATTGTCAGACGTCACCTTATATGTGGTGGTAGCAGTCACGTTTCCAGGGAAACCGTTCTCGCCGTCAGCAGCCTTGATGGTGAGTTTCAGTATTGAATCACCTATCTGCTCAGCGTCATACACCTGGTTCATCCAACCTGTGGTGCCACCGCCGTGAAGGCAGTTAGGACCGTCGTTCTGCTTCAGCTGGTATGCCTGGCCGTTGAGTGTGAACTTGCCACCTGCTATACGGTTGGCATAGCGACCCACTGAAGAACCATAGTCGCTCGGTGAGTTCAGTGTGTCTGCATACTGCTGAATGTTGTCAAAGCCGAGCACAACGTCTGTAGGCTTGCCGTCCTTGTCAGGCACCACAAGCGATACCACACGACCGCCATAGTTGGTGATGCACACCTCCATGCCGTTGTCGTTTTTCAACGTGTAGAGTTTCACTGGCTTTCCGGCTATTACAGTGTCAAAAGCCGCAGGGTCCAGCCCCGACTTCAACGCAGTCTGCTGACTGTCGTTGGTGCATGCAACAAAGGCTGTCATTGCCATTGCGCTTGCAAGGAAAAGAAGTTTTTTCTTCATCAGTTAGTATATTTTAAATAATTGTTTGGTCAAAAACGGACGTAAAGTTAACATTATTTTTTGACATAGGACAATTTTTCTTAGTGTTTTTTTCGTTTACGCACAATTTTTCCTCAAATTGCAAACCACACTAAACAAATTTCCCTATGCTCTACTTCTGTCTTTTATACACAAAGATACCTTTGTCATTCTCAAGCGACATACTGTCAGGACCAAGCGACACCACATCGAAGGTGTCAGCATTCAGTATCAGTTGCGCGTTTGACATCGACCATTGCGTGTATGGGTGCGTTTCTGCCGTACCTTCACTTTCCACTGCTCCGTCTTCTTGTATCTTGAAATTGCGGTCGAGCGATGTCCACTTTCCCAACAACGAAGTAAGGTTCACCATACGGATGATGAACTTCTCACCATTTTCATTCTCGGTGAATGTAAGTGTCACCTTATCCCCAGCGAACACTCCACCCTGCACTGCCGACTCTTCGTCGGTATTCATTTCAAACGACAATGTCTTGCCACCGTCAGTTTTCAGTTCAAGCACATGCATAGTAGTGCCCTCGCCTACCGTTCCATACAATGCTGTGTCAGACACAAAAGTCATCATAGAGTCTGCATTCTCGCCTTTTGCATTGTCTGTCTTTCCATTACAGCCGACCATAAGCAATGCCGCAGCGAACAGCTGCAACACAGATAGTGTAAAATTTCTTTTCATTCTCACTTCAGATTAGTATGATTGATTTGTGAGTGCAAAGATACGAACTTTTTCTGAAACTGCAAAGGAAATAAGTCTTTTTCTATGGATTTTTGGGATATGCGTTTTTTTCTAAATCACCACTATTTAGAAAACTCATTTTAAGGCAGGTAAAACATAGTGGATGGACATGATGTCCAGAAAAGGGGTTCCCCCTCTAAAAATAGTCTTAAAATGCGAAATATGGAGTCGGATATTTTCTGAAATTTGAAGAAAAAGCAAAAAAGGCACGTTTTAGTCCACAATTGGTACTTAAAACGTGCCTTTTTATGTTGTAAAAGCAGCCATATCACAATGTAATAGCTATCAGATAGCACTGTAATACGATAGCTTTTACATGGTATTTGGATAGCTTTTACTACGATTTAAGAAAACTTTACATTTTTAACATTTGCCTAAATGTCGGATTCCGCAAACTACATCCGTACTGAATTCATCACTTTCCTCTCTATTTATTTCACTCTGATTGAGAGCATCGTTTCGCTTCATTCCACAATTCATCCATCTCTGCAAGGGTCATGTCTTTCAATTCACGTCCCTGTTCCTTGGCTTTCTGCTCTACGTATGTAAAGCGGCTTATGAACTTGCGGTTGGTGCGCTCAAGGGCAGTGTCAGGATTAATATGGTAAAGTCGTGCAGCATTGACAAGCGAGAACAGCACATCGCCGAGTTCTTTTTCTGACGCCTCACGGTCGCCACGCTCCAGTTCGGCCTTCAACTCGCCTATTTCCTCAAAGACCTTGTCCCAAACATCCTCGCGCTTGTCCCAGTCAAACCCTACGTTGCGGGCCTTGTCCTGTATTCTGTATGCCTTGATGAGCGACGGAAGAGAACGAGGCACACCTGACAAGACGGTTTTGTTTCCGTCTTTTTCCTTTTGCTTCACCTGTTCCCATATCTTGCTGACATCCTCAGAATTGGATGCAGAAGCATCACCATATATATGCGGATGGCGGAACACCAGTTTGTCTGCCTCCTTCGTCAGCACGTCACACATGTCGAAACGCCCCTGCTCACGTCCTATCATAGCATAGAACACAAGGTGTTCCATGACATCACCCATTTCCTTTTGTATCTCTACCGGGTCGTCATCCATAATGGCATCACAGAGTTCATGAGCCTCTTCTATTGTATGTGGACGCAACGAACTGTTCGTCTGTTTATGGTCCCAAGGACATTTCTCCCGCAACTCATCCTGTATGTCGAGAAGTCGCGAGAAAGCTTTAAGTGTTTCTTCCCTTGTATGCATTTTTATTTTTTACAATTCAAAATTAAAAATTCATAATCCATAACTGAGCCATAACTGAATGGCAATTATGCATTATGAATTATGAATTGTGAATTAATCAATAAGTGTCGATGAGCGTACACGGCTCAACGTTTCTGGTGTCATCTGCAAATAGCTGGCAATATATACCAACGGAGCACGAAGTACCACCTTCGGCATCTGACGACAGATGCGGCGATAACGGTCCTGTGCAGTCTCGAAGCGTACGAGGTCGGCATGTACCTGCGCCTCAATCAACTGACCCTCAAGTATTTTGCGATATAGTATCTGAATGTTCTGATTGTGTAACGCAATCTCCTCAAGGCGTTTCTTAGGCAGGGCATATACATAACACGGCTCAAGAGCTTCGATGGTTTCCTGCGATGGAGCTTCCTTGAACAAACTCTCTACACTCATAAACATACTGCCATCAACACCAAGATGGCTAGTCATCTCTTTGTTGTTCTTGAAATAATACTGGCGTATGAGTCCCTGATAGAGGAAATATATGTACTTGCTCACTTCGCCCTCTTTCAGTATCTTCTCGCCCTTTACGAATTTCATGGGCTGTATGATACCTTCAAGCACGTCGAGTTCTTCATAGGTCATAGTGCTGAACCGACGTGCCAGTTCGCGTGCTACGTCCCTGATGGGAATTGTCAGGTCTTTCATCTCTTCTTAATTTATTTAAGGTTGGGATTAATCTAATTTCAACACTGCGAGGAACGCTTTCTGCGGCACCTCAACATTGCCAATCTGTTTCATACGTTTTTTGCCTTTCTTCTGCTTCTCAAGCAACTTGCGCTTTCGACTAACGTCGCCACCATAACATTTCGCAGTTACATCCTTGCGCACGCACTTGATAGTCTCGCGAGCAATAATCTTTGCACCGATAGCTGCCTGTATGGCTATGTCGAACTGCTGACGCGGTATGAGTTCTTTCAGTTTCTCACACATACGACGGCCGAATGTCACCGCATTATCGTTGTGCGTCAGCGTTGAAAGAGCATCAACAGGTTCACCATTGAGCAGTATGTCAAGTTTGGCGAGTTTAGAAGGGCGGAACGAGTCGATGTGATAATCGAACGAAGCGTATCCCTTGGATATAGACTTCAGTTTATCATAGAAGTCAATCACTATCTCACCAAGCGGTATGTAGAAATGCAATTCCACGCGGTTACCGCTCACATACTCCTGGTTTATCAGTTCACCACGCTTGTCAAGACACAGTTTCATTATGCCTCCGATATAGTTTGCATCGGTAATGATGGTGGCACGTATGTAAGGTTCCTCAATGTGATCTATCATGGTTTGCTCCGGCAGCCCCGAGGGATTATGCACTTCTTTTGCATTGCCCTGCTTGTCATATACCATATACGACACGTTAGGTACCGTGGTAATCACATCCATGTTGAACTCACGATCAAGACGTTCCTGCACTATCTCCATGTGGAGCAATCCCAGGAATCCGCAGCGGAAGCCGAAGCCGAGAGCTACCGATGACTCTGGCATGAAAGTCAACGACGCATCGTTAAGCTGCAGTTTCTCCAGCGATGCACGCAGGTTTTCATAGTCTGCAGGATCTATTGGATAAACACCGGCAAAGACCATTGGCTTTACCTCCTGGAAACCCGATATTGCTTTATCGCATGGATGCTCTATGTGAGTTATGGTGTCGCCCACCTTCACCTCCTTGGCATCCTTGATACCCGAAATGATGTATCCAACCTCACCGGTTGACATTTCTTTCTTCGGCACCATGTCCATCTTCAATATGCCAATCTCGTCAGCATCATACTCCATACCGGTGTTGAAGAATTTCACCTTGTCTCCCTTCTTTATGGAGCCGTTTTGTATCTTGAAATAGGCAATGATACCACGGAAGCTGTTGAATACAGAATCAAATATCAAAGCCTGCAACGGAGCCTTGGTATCACCTTTTGGAGCAGGTATTCGCTCCACTACGGCATCAAGAATCTCCTGCACGCCCTCACCTGTCTTTCCGCTGGCACGTATTATCTCCTCTGGCTTACAACCAATGAGTTCTACTATCTCATCTTCCACCTCATCAGGATGTGCCGCCGGCATGTCTATCTTGTTGATGACCGGTATAATCTCAAGGTCATGCTCTATGGCCATATAAAGATTCGAGATGGTCTGCGCCTGCACTCCCTGAGTTGCATCGACCACCAAAACCGCACCCTCACAGGCCGCAATGCTGCGACTGACCTCGTATGAGAAATCAACATGTCCTGGAGTGTCTATCAGATTCAATATGTATTTCTCTCCATCCTTCTCATATTCCATCTGTATGGCATGACTCTTGATTGTTATGCCACGCTCTTTCTCAAGATCCATATCATCGAGCATCTGCCCCTCTGTTATCTGAATAGTCTTGGTGTATTCCAACAGTCTGTCGGCGATAGTGCTCTTTCCGTGGTCTATGTGGGCAATAATACAGAAGTTACGTATGTTGTTCATTAAAGGATTTATATTTTGTATTGTGCAAAGATAGCTTTTTTTTTGATATTACACAAGCAAAACAATACTTTTTTGCTTTTTTTATTGTATTTGTTGGAAAAAAACAGTAATTTTGCATTCACGAAATTACAAAATCAGAACATTAATGCCTAAGAAAACTTATTTTATATCAATTTTATCATTACTCCTCATCTGTTTCTGCTCATGTCAGGAGTCAATGGAGGAACGTGCAGAACGCGATGCTCACAACTACACAAGGAAATTCTGCCCTACCCCATTTGTCAATTACATACGCACCGACAGCGTCACGTTTGACATACAGACAAGGACATTTGTTTATCACTGTACCTTCGGAGACATTCTGGATGACAAAGAAATTATTGCTACGAACCAAAAGAAGATTGAAAATATCCTGACAGCATCAGTACGCGAATCCACAAGTATGAAGCCCTATGTGGAAGCTAATTTCCATTTCATCTACCTCTGCCGTTCGGAAAAGAATCCAAAGGACATCCTTGTACAGGTGTCATTCTGAACAAAAAGAGGGAAGACTGCGGGTTAGTATATCCTTATGTCTGTTATCACCTGCGAACCAACTTTCTCATTCAATTCTGCAACTAATTCCGTACGACGCATCTGTAATTCTGAGCGAAGAGCCGGGCTGCCTATCTTTACCCATAATGTCTGGTTCCGTATTGACTTCTCTTCCGTATATTTTTGCACTACAGGCCCTGCGACGACATCCCACGCATCAATGAGTCGATGCTGCATCAAAGGAGTCTCCAGACCATTTGCCCGTAGAAAAGCCCATAGTACATCTGATATGTCACGAGGATGTTTTCTAAACATATTTATCAACTAAATTCCCCATTATTAACTTTGAAAATCTTATAATCTGAACGTGACTCTGCAAGTATGCGGTCTAAGTGTTCCCTATTGGTGTCGGTAATGAATATCTGCCCAAAGGCGTCACCACTCACCATTCCAATGATACTCTCCACTCGCTGTCTGTCAAGTTTGTCGAATATATCGTCCAACAGAAGCAGAGGCGTGGTTTTACTTATTGTTCGCTTAAGGAAGTCAAACTGCGCCAGTTTCAATGATATCACGTATGTCTTTGTTTGCCCCTGGCTCCCCTCACGTTTCATAGGATATTCACCTATCAACATCTCCATGTCATCACGATGTATGCCATGCAACGAATAACCGACTGCACGGTCACGGACGCGGTCACGCTGTATGACATCAATCAGTGGTCCACGCTGACAATGAGAGACATAACGCAAGGACACTTTTTCCTTACTTCCACTGATACGTGAATATATCTCATTAAATACAGGAATAAACCTTTCAACGAATTCATTACGCCTGCGATATATCTCTTCACCATTCTGAGCCATCTCCTCCTCCCACAACTCCATCAATGACACGTCAGGTTCTTCCTCCATCTTCAATAGAGCATTGCGTTGCTGAAGCGCCTTGTTGTATCTTACGAGATAATCAATATATGCGTTATCATACTGTGATATCACGATGTCCAACAACCGACGACGTTCTTCACTTCCACCGTTTACGAGCATCACGTCATCTGGCGAAACAATTATAAGCGGAATGAGCCCTATATGCTCAGCCATACGTTTATACAATTTGTCATTACGCTTGAACTGTTTCTTCACGCCGCGTTTCATGCTGGCACAGATATTTTCCGTCGTTTCTCCATCATCATGCAAATAATGTCCTTTCAGCATAAAGAATTCCGAACCATGGCGCATCATTTGCGAATCAATGTTTGAAAACATTGAATGGGTGAACGATAGGAAATATATAGCATCCAGAAGATTGGTCTTTCCCTCACCATTGTCACCTATGAAACAGTTGATATTGGGAGAGAAACTTAATTCTGCTTCTGTTATGTTTTTATAATTTAATATGGATATATCTGTAAGTGTCATATCAAAGCGTTTTTTTATGTGCACATGGCAGAGTAAATGACAGCGTGGGAGGCTCAATACCAGGCTCTACACCTATACCACATCCATAACAACCACTCACGCTTCCCGTAACACGCAGTATTTGACGCATAACCAGGAAATCCGTATCACATGTATATACCGAGAACAAGTCACCCAAATCGTCCATTGACTTATCGAAAGATGTCATGGACGCCTCTATCTTGTAATATTTCTCATTATACCTGGATACACAGTATATCGGATTCTTGTTACTGTTATGACGTTTAAGCAACACAAGAAGGTATGTCAACAGTTCTTCGTTCACCACAACGTCACCTTCTGCTGAATGGAACCATTCTGACAGACTTTTATTTCTAACAGGAAACAACAGTTTTTCCTTTGCATCTCCTGTCATCTGTTTCAAGAGTAATGAATACAACTCTCTATAATATCCAACAACTGACGTCAATTCCTGAACCTCCAAATTTTCATTATCCTTGACCATCTGTCGGATACGAGACGGATAGTACATCGTTTCATGTTTCAAACTCGACAAATGATTATCCGTTATGTTATTATAGACATGAATCGCAGAATATTTGTTTCTAAAAATTGATATCTGGTCCTTCGTCTGACTTCTGCGTAATAACAAGTCTTTCCTTTCACTGTAAACATGACGCAGATATACAAACCAGAAGATTGGTATCAACGCAAACAACAGAACAACACTTATTATCATTGCGATGTCTGCAATCAGTTTATATGATTCCAATCGCTTGCAGTAATATGGAAGGCTTCTGTCTATCGTGCAATCTTGATACAAGGACATGTACCGAAAGTTATACAACGAATACTTACTCCAATCATGCAAAGCCAACGCTGCAACCGCAGTCTCATTATATATCGACAACAATGTTGCACTATCTGTCTTTTCTCCTTTATTCAATGCTGCAATACACGAATCAGCATATTGCATCGCCTCAACATGCTGACGCTCTACATTGAAATAGTACAGACTGTCCGCATATCTTTTCACATCTGCCCTTGCATCCGGCAAAGTACCTACCATAAATAATAAAGTAAGAAGCATCGACAAAGGTAATCTGAAACCTATCGTCGTTCCCTTACCTAATACAGACTTTGCCCAAATGGCACATACCGAGAATACTGACGACACCTTCTTGTAACGATCAATTATACCACGACAATTCTGGAGGCCAAAGCCATGAGACTTGTTGTAATCATTGACATCTCCGTCACAAATAGGTTTCTTGTCAAAAAGATGTTCCACCACTTCTGGTGACATACCCTTGCCATCATCGGTCACTGTTATCTCTGCATATTGTTTGTCTGTATTTGTGATCATGTTTACCACAATACGCTTTGATTGAGATTTTCTTGCATTATCAATAACAGTATTCAAGATAAACAAGGTAAGTACACGGTCTGCTTTCACATTAGCATCCGCTTCTGTTATTTCGAACTCCACACCCTGATTCGCCAAATTAGCTGTATTCTGCCTAACTATTGAGAATAAATCCTGTATCGAGAACTTTTCTATTTGTGGCAGCACACTACCTTGACGCAACTTTATCCAGGTGGTAAGCATTTCATTCTGTTTTGAAATACATTCCGCAGTCTCTCCTACATATTCAAATTGTCCTTTCTCTGCAGCAATTCTTGCACGTTCAATGAGAGGCAACATACTGCTGACAAATGATATACGGGCACTCTGTTCTATGGCAGCACGGAGGGCTTCTGAATATTTGTATTTTATAATACCAAACTGTTCTTCAAGATTTTCTATTTCCTCATTATATGCACGGCTCTTTTTCTCTCTCTTTTTACGCAAGTGATTCAAGAAAACAGTAAGCAGGCACAATGCAACAAACATACACATCGCAACCAAGACACTGTACCAAATATCATGTATGGAATCACTCAATTCCATGGCACGAACCTCTAATTTCCTATCCTGCCTTATACTGTCTTGTATGTCAAGATAGGCATTTCTATACATGTCACTCGCATTCTTGTCATCAAGAGCAGAGTACGACATTGACATAAGTTGATTAATGTTTGCCTTCAACGCCGGCAATGAGTCAACAGCAGGATTTGACAACGCATTATGCAAACATTCAACAGAACGCTCTGCATTACCAATACTGAAGAAGCATACCGCAAGCACACGCCATGCATCCGCTGTTTGATAACTGTCGTTTTCTTCCAGAAATTCACACAATGCACGCTCAGCAAGATTTCCTGCAAGCAATGATTCATCCACTGTTTCCTCATTTATGTATCTTATTCCTGCAGGGTCTCCATGTTTTATAATTGTATATATACTATCATTCAACAGATACTGGCTAAGCAACTTCATAGAAATAGCCTTGTATTTGTCATACCCCTTTCTTGATGACAGTATATAGCATTGAATCAAGTAATCAAAACCGTTTAGGATTTTACCACGATTTTCTTTAATATTATAACGTCTGTAATTTACCTCTCCCTGATGACACAGATAGTCAAGCCATAAAGATGTATCCTTGTTTGTAATCGTCACGGGTACGACTGCAAGACTATCCATTATCCTACGTGCCTCTGCACGATTGCCTACCTGCATCAAATAATCTGCAAGAACAAGATAATACCTTAACGAAGGCTCATCCTCTATATTCTCTGCCCTGTATTTATGAATATAAAAACCTATGTTGTCTGCCTTTTGCTGACATTGATGCATCTGCTCAACCTCATACAAAAACAAGCTTTCACCTTCCGACTTTCCATTTTTATTACAACTAGATACCAGGAAAGCCAGAAAAAAAAGACTCCACAAAGCCAACATGTACTTTGTGGAGCCTTTAAAACTATTATTATTAAGCCTTAGCAGCTGCACAATAGCCAAGTGCTTCTTTACATTTATCTGTTATGTACTGCCAATCACCTGCAGCCACTTTGTCTTTCGGGAACAACTTTGAGCCCATTCCAACGCAGAACACACCTGCCTTGAACCAACCCTTCAAGTTTTCTTCCTCAGGAGCAACGCCACCGGTAACCATAATCTTTGACCATGGCATTGGTGCCATAAGACCCTTAATGAGATTTGGACCTACAACGTCACCAGGGAAGACCTTAGTGAAATCACAGCCGACTTCCTGTGCTTTACCTATCTCTGATGGTGTAAGGCAGCCAGGACAATATGTAACACAACGACGGTTACATACAACTGCGATGTCAGGGTTAAACAACGGACCTACCACGAAGTTTGCTCCAAGCTGAATGTACAGAGATGCTGTAGGCGCATCAACGACAGAACCAATACCAAGAGCAAGTTCCGGACACTCCTTCACAGCCCACTTTGAAAGTTCACCGAACACCTCATGAGCGAAATCACCTCGATTGGTAAACTCAAAAGCACGAACTCCACCCTCATAACAAGCCTTGATAACGTTCTTACAAACATCAACGTCCTTGTTATAGAATACAGGAACCATAGGTGCATCGGCAATCTTTGCCATCACCTGAAACTTATCAAACTTTGCCATTTTCTTTTATATGATTGAAATATTATCTCTGTACACGACCATTAGCGTTACCACCAGCCAATGACTCTACCTCAGAAACGCCTACAAGATTATAGTCACCGTTGATAGTGTGCTTCAGCGCTGATGCTGCTACAGCAAACTCCAGAGCCTCACCCTGTGTAGCCTTTGTCAACAGGCCATGGATAAGTCCACCAGAGAAAGAGTCACCACCACCTACACGATCGATGATAGGATTGATTTCATAACGCTTTGACTGATAGAATTCCTTACCATCATATATGAGAGCCTTCCAGCCGTTGAATGTAGCAGAGAAAGACTCACGCAATGTTGAAACAACATACTTGAATCCAAACTTCTCCTTCATCTGCTTGAAGATACCCTCGTAACCAGCAGCGTTTGTTTCTCCGCCCTCTACGTCAGCCTCTGGCTTGAAACCTAAGCAGAGTTCTGCATCTTCCTCATTACCGATACATACATCTACATATTCCATAAGTGGGCGCATAATAGATATAGCCTTCTCTGATGTCCACAGCTTCTTACGGAAGTTGAGGTCAACAGAAACTGTCACACCATGACGCTTTGCAGCCTGGCAAGCCAATTTTGTAAGTTCTGCAGCCTTGTCTGAAATAGCAGGTGTAATACCAGACCAGTGGAACCAGTCAGCACCTTCCATTATTGCATCGAAATCAAAATCTGATGGATCAGCCTCTGCAATAGCAGAATGAGCGCGGTCATAAATCACCTTGGAAGGACGCATAGAAGCACCTGTCTCACAATAGTACAAGCCAACACGGTCACCACCACGAGCAATATACTTTGTGTTAACGCCATAACGACGAAGAGAATTTACTGCAATCTGTCCAATCTCATGAGCAGGAAGTTTGGTTACAAGATATGCATCATGTCCATAGTTTGCGCAGCTCACTGCCACATTGGCTTCACCGCCACCAGGGATAATACGAAACACATCGGTCTGAACAAAACGATCCTGACCATTCGGGGAAAGACGAAGCATAATCTCGCCTAATGTAACTACTTTTGCCATAGTTCTTTTTTTATATTTTTAGTTGTTATTGATAGTATTTGATTTAACATTAAGCTAATAATTGTTACCTTTCACAAGTCGCGACAAAATACTTTACGAGTACAAAGTTAGACATTATTTTCGAAATATCAAAGAAAAATAGATGAAAAACTTTCTTTTCTTGTGTTTTTTTTCAAAAAAACGCTTGTGTATTCGCACAATTCGTTTTTTTTTACTATTTTTGCACTTGTTTTAGTGTGTAATAACACAAAACTTATCGTAAATCAATCACAATAGGATTATTTAAGGAACAAAAGGACTAATTAAGATGCCTACAGAACGCATTACAATCAGGGACATTGCAGAAAAAGCCGGTGTATCAGCTGGAACGGTTGACCGTGTATTACACAACCGCCCTAACGTTTCAAAGAAAGCTCTTGAAAAAGTAAACAAGGCTCTCGAAGAAATGAAATATGAGCCAAATGCCTATGCCAGTGCTTTGGCCAACAGTCGCAGGTATGATTTCTTTTGTCTTATGCCTAAGCATGAAAGTGAGGCATATTGGGAAGAAGTGGAACAGGGACAGAAGAAATGCTGTGATGTAAGACGGGATTTCCATGTGCATGTAACCTTTAAGTATTACAAGCGCAATGACATAGAGTCATTCAAAGAGCAATATGAGAAGATTCTTGAGGCAACTCCGGATGGTGTTGTCATGGTGCCCACGAAACTTGATTACACAAAACAGTTCACTGATCAATTACACAGTCGCAACATTCCTTTTATAATGTTGGACTCATATCTGCCAGATCTCCGTCCTTTGGCTTTCTATGGGCAGGATTCATTTGCCAGCGGATATTTTGCTGCCAAGATGCTGATGCTCATTGCTCATGAGGAGAAAGAAATCATGCTCATGAAGCAGACTCTTGACGGAATACACGTTGCAAGCAAGCAACAAGACAATCGTGAAGTAGGTTTTAGGCATTACATGAAAGACCACTTCCCCGATGTACAAATCCATGTTCTTGACCTTCCTTATTTAAGTACACGAAAACTATACACACAGTTACTCGAAGATTATTTCGAGAAGCACCCCAACACTCACCATTGCATCACGCTTAATTCAAAAGCTCACTTAGTTGGTGATTTCCTTTTGAAAACAAACAGGCGCAATGTTCAAATAATGGGATACGACATGGTTGAGAAAAATGCACGCTGTGTAAGAAACGGCAGCATCTCTTTCCTGATTGCACAGCATGGCTACCAGCAGGGGTATTACAGCGTTGATGCACTCGTGCGAGCTATCATATTGAAGAAGGATGTTACGCCCGTAAACTATATGCCTATTGAGATATTATCAAAGGAAAACGTCGATTTTTACCGCAGGACTCAAATCTAACTATATAAAAACATTAATAACATTAAATCAATAACTATGGAACAAAAATTCCTTAAAATCAACCCGGCAGACAGCGTGGTCGTTTGTTTGCAAGCCATGAAGAAGGGGGAGATAATCAATGTTGACGGCAAAGACATCTCCGTATTACAAGACACCCCTGCCGGTCACAAGGTGTTGATTATGGACAAAACTGAGGGTGAGGACATAATAAAGTATGGCTACCCCATAGGACATGCACGCAAGTCCTTGAAAGCTGGTGAATGGGTAAATGAAAACAACCTGAAAACAAATCTCTCAGGAACACTGGAGTACACCTATAATCCAGTAAATGAAAAACTTTCCATCGCCAAAGAAGAACGTACATTCAAGGGATATGTTCGAAAAAATGGTGATGTGGGAATACGTAATGAGATTTGGATAGTCCCAACGGTAGGTTGTGTCAACGGCATAGCAGAAGAGGTTGCGAAACGTCTTGAAAAAGAGACTAACCTCGAAGGCATCGATGCGGTACATGCATGGCACCACAATTACGGATGTTCACAACTTTCAGAAGACCATGAAGCTACCAGAAAAATACTTCGTGACATAGTATTGCATCCAAATGCAGCAGGAGTACTGGTATTGTCGCTTGGCTGTGAGAACAACCAACCTGATGATTTCATGGCTATGCTGGGAGACTATGACAAAGACCGTGTACGCTTGATTGTCACACAGAAAGTTGAAGGTGACGAAACAGAGGAATGTATGCGTGTGCTTCGCGAATTATATGCCATTGCAAAGGAAGATAAACGTGAGGATGTTCCCGTCAGCAAACTGCGCGTAGGTCTGAAGTGTGGTGGCTCTGACGGTTTCTCAGGCATCACTGCCAACCCTTTGGAAGGAGAGTTCTCCGACTGGCTCGTCGCTCAAGGCGGCACTTCAATACTCACTGAGGTTCCAGAGATGTTTGGTGCAGAAACAATACTCATGAACCGTTGCAAGACAAAAGAATTGTTTGATCAAACAGTTTCACTCATAAATAATTTCAAGAACTATTTCTTGTCACATGGTGAGCCCGTAGGCGAAAATCCTTCACCAGGCAACAAAGCTGGAGGTATATCCACACTTGAAGACAAAGCTCTGGGATGCACACAGAAATGTGGCCGTGCTCCTGTAAGCGGCGTCCTTGAATATGGCGACCGTCTTGAGAAGAACGGACTGAACTTGCTTTCTGCCCCTGGCAACGACCTCGTTGCTGCAACGGCATTAGCATCAGCTGGATGCCACATGGTACTTTTCACCACCGGCCGTGGCACACCATTCGGAACATTCGTACCAACAATGAAAATCTCCACCAACAGCGACCTTTATCGCCGTAAGACCAACTGGATAGACTTCAACGCCGGTCAACTTGTGGACGGTGGAAAGACGATGAAGGATTTGGTTCCGGAATTCATTGATAAAGTTCTTGCTGTGGCTTCTGGGGAAAAAGCACGCAACGAAATAAACGGCTATAGCGAAATCTCCATCTTCAAAAACGGAGTAACTCTATAAAATCGATTACAAGTATTTCAATTAACAAACGGCGGCTGACGATAATTCATCAGCCGCCGTTTGTTTTTTATCACATTAGAAACAGTCACTTCTTTTCTCTCAACACAGGCAACGATATATGATATTTCACAGCCAGGAAACGTATCACACATGTTACGATGAAACTCGTCACCGCACACCACTCCACCTGTAAGTCAAACACATTGAGCGCCCAATAAGCAAGTCCACCCAGAACCGATGCTATGGCATATATCTCCTTGTGGAATATCACAGGTTCATTGTTCAACAAGACATCACGTATGACACCTCCCGCAGCTCCAGTGATACATCCCATGATAATGGCAATCCAATATGGCTGTCCAAATAACAGGCTCTTCTGTATGCCGGCTATAGTGAACAGGGCAAGACCCAGTGTGTCAAAAACGAACCATGCGTTTTTCAAAGGTTCCATCCACTTTCCAAACCACACCACCGTCAATAAAGCAACAGCTGTGCATATCATATAAATAGGTGTAGTCATCCAGAATGGTGTTGTTGACAACATCAAATCACGTATCGTACCGCCTCCTATGGCCACTGCTATGCCACACACGTAACCACCAAACCAATCAAATTGCTTTGCTGCAGCATGACGGATTCCTGAAATGGCAAAAGCAAAAGTGCCCAACAATTCAATTATTTTAATAATAATATCCTGTTCCATACTATAATATTTATTTCAATTCAATAACGTTTGCAAATTTACTAAAAAACTTGCACGTATGAAAATATTTTTGTAATTTTGCACTCTATAATAAATATTTATTGCGAAATGAGCATTCTAATAAAAAAAGCCGACACGAAGAAAGAGATGAACGATTTCGTCTCCTTACCGCATCGTCTGTACAGAAATACAAGACAATACGTACCGGACATGGATGCTGATATTCGCAATTTTTTTAACCCCAAGAAAAACCGCAGCCTTCAGTTTGCAGAAGTACAACCTTTTGTGGCATACAAAAACGGAGAATGTGCAGGACGCATCACTGCCATTATCAGCCACAAGTCCAACGAATCATGGAGCAAAAAGATTGTTCGGTTCACACACATAGAATTCACAGATGACTGTGCAGTCTCTGAGGCATTACTGAAAACTGTTGAACAATGGGGAGCCGAACATGGAATGACTGAGATACAAGGTCCTATGGGCATCACGGACTTTGACAAGGAAGGGATGCTCATCGAAGACTTCGACCTTGACGGCTGTTTTATGGAGAACTGGAATCCGTCATACTATCGCACACACATGGAGCGACTGGGGTTCACAAAAGCTGCCGACTGGCTGCAAATCCGTTTCAAGGTACCCGAAAAAGTACCGCCACGCTTTCAACGCGTTGCTGACTACTCCAAACAGGAGTTCGGCGTGAAAGTGTTGCAAAAGACGAAGAAAGAAGTCTATGACAGTTACGGCAAGAAGGTTTTCGACCTGCTGAATGAAGCATATACCCCACTCTATGGGTTTGCACCATTCTCTCCAGAACAGGCAGACGATGTGCTTCACACCTTTCTTCCTGTCGTTGACATGGATATGGTACCCGTAGTGGAAGACGACAAGGGACAACTGGTCGGTGTAGCTGTGACATGCCGCGACATATCTGACGGAATAAAGAAAAGTCATGGAAAGCTGCTGCCCTTCGGATGGTTTTACCTGCTGAAAGCCCTTAAGTTTGGCAAGCAAGACAAGGCCCAGCTGATGATTATTGCCGTAAAACCGGAAATGCAAGGTATGGGAGTAAATGCAACGATGTTTGCACATCTTATACCTATTTATAATAAACGAGGAATAAAGTGGTGTGAAACAAACCCACAGTTGGATACTAACATAAGAGAGCTTTCACAGTGGAAACCACTGAATCCACAAACAGTGAAACGCAGAAGATGTTGGACAAAGCCAATACAGACTGCATAATGCAGTATTTCACAATGCATAATTCATAATTAGAAGATATGAACAGAGTAGTAATAACAGGAATGGGCATCTGGTCATGCCTTGGACAGACACTTGATGACGTCCGTCAGTCTCTTTTTGAGGGCAAGAGTGGAATAATATTCTCACAGGAGCGCAAAGACGCAGGTTTTCGTTCTGCACTCTGCGCCAATGTGCCAATGCCTAACCTAAAGCCTTTCGTAGCACGCAACATGCGTCAGTTCATGCCAGAAGAGGCTCAGTATGCATATATGGCAACAAAAGACGCCCTTGAGGCAGCCAAGATAGACCAGGACTTCCTTGACAGCCATGAGGTGGGCATCATCTATGGCAACGACTCCGTGGCAGAGGCTACAATGAAAGCCCTCGACAAGTTCCGTGAATTTAAAGACACCAGTGCCTGCGGCTCTGGAGCCATATTCCAGTCAATGAACTCAACAGTTACGATGAACCTTGCATGCCTGTTCAAATTGCGCGGCATTAACCTGACTTCATCGGCAGCATGTGCTTCTAGTTCACTTGCAATAGGCAACGCATACCTGCTTATCAAGAACGGATTGCAGGATTGTGTCATCTGTGGTGGAGCACAGGAAGCAAATATGTATTCCATAGCATCATTCGACGGCATCCAGGCATTCTCAACACGCGAAGACGAGCCAACCAAGGCATCACGCCCATTCGACAAAAATCGTGACGGCCTCGTTCCCGGCGGCGGTGCTGCAACCGTTATCCTCGAAAGCTATGAGCACGCCGTTAAACGCGGTGCGCCTATACTTGCGGAAATCGTAGGCTGGGGATTCTCTGGCAATGGTGACCATATTTCCACACCTAACGTAGCAGGACCAGCACGCTCACTCGAACTGGCACTGAAGAATGGAGGCATTGAACCAAGTCAGATTGGTTACATCAATGCACACGCCACATCTACACATGCTGGCGACGGTCGTGAAGCTATGGCCATAGCACAGATATTCGGCGACTACAAAGTTCCTGTGACATCCACCAAGTCACAGACGGGTCATGAGATGTGGGCTGCCGGAGCTGCAGAGACAATATACTCCATGCTGATGATGAAAAACGGTTTCATTGCCGGAAACATCAACTTCAACGAACCCGATGAAGAAACATCATGCATAAACATCATACCGGAAACGAAACCAGCAAACTTTGACATGTTCCTGACAAATTCCTTCGGTTTCGGTGGAACGAACTCAACACTGATAATACAAAATCTATAATAATAAACAACAATTAGAATTATGACACGCGAAGAAATCATTGCTAAAGTAAACTCAGTTCTTGCTGAGGAGTTTGAAGTAGAGGAAAGCACCCTGACCCCTGACGCAAGCATAAAGAACACACTTGCCCTCGACAGCCTTTCCCTGGTGGACCTCGTTGCCATCATACAGACAGAATACCGTGTTAAGATTCCTGCAGAGGATCTGCCAAAGATACAGACTTTCAACGATCTGTACGATTATATCGAGGCACACGCATAAGGCTTATTCATAATTCATAATGCATAATTTATAATTAGACATACTATTCGTTACGGCTAATTCTGAATTATGCATTATATGTTTTGCATTTGTTCAATAATATGGATATAAAAAAACTCATACCACAACGCTCGCCGATTATGATGATCGACGAGCTGTTGTGCGTTAATGGAGACGAGGCTACATGTCAGCTCACAGTACGCGATGACAATTTCTTCATAGACGAAGACGGACTGATGGCTGAACCTGGCCTAATAGAGCACATCGCACAGTCGGCATCCGCTTTCGCTGGTCACAACGCCATAAGTGCAGGAGCCACAGAACCTCCGGTCGGATATATCGGTGAGGTAAAGAACTTCCACTTATACAAACGTCCTATGATTGGCGACGTCCTTACTACCACCATCACAATGGGTGCTGAAATCGAGGGTATCACCATCATTCGCGGTGAAACGAAAGTCGGTGAAGAGGTATATGCTGACACCACAATGAAAATCTTTGTAAAGAAATAACCATGCTGCTAAAAGATAAATTCTATAAAGTCATAAACGAAGAAAAGAACGGCACAACTGGTAAATACACTGTTGCCATCCTGCCCGACTGTAACGTATATGACGGTCATTTCCCCGGCGACCCTGTATGTCCTGGAGTATGCAATATTGAAACAATCAAGGAATGTGCCATGATGCTCACAGGCAAAGACCTGCGCATAAAGGCCATCAAACAATGTCGTCTGACTGCCATCGCTACACCTGCCGTATGCCCGGAGGTCATCATTACAATCAATGCCGCTCAAAATGCTGACGGCTCATATCTTGTCATTGCCAACATCAGCGATGACAAACAATCATATATGGATTTCAAGGGCACACTGTCTGATGAAAAGTAAAAACAGCACCTGCAAGAGGTATGTTTGACTGAAAGAGACACAGTACCAGAATCAGTACCAACAGTTGGTACGAACCGTACCAGGCATTGGTATGAATGATACCAACAGTCGGTACCCACGATACCAACAACCTGTATCTGTGCCAAGTATACGAACACAGCATACTATCGTTATAATATAAGAAAAACTTAAAAACATTATAATGACAAACTTTTTTATAGGTTTATATCGTTACTTCAGCAAACACAAGTGGCAGATGTGGCTGTCTATGGTGTTGTTGTTTGCTGTGACAGGTTTCTTTGCCAGCCGCATTCACCTTGAGGAGGACCTCAATAAACTGATGCCGTCGTCAAAGAACCCTGATGGCACAACGAAGATGGCGTTCGCTGACCTGCGTATCAAGGATAAGACGTTCCTGCTATTTGAGGCTAAGAAGGGTGCTGACACCGATACCCTAACCGCCGTATGCGATGAGTTCGTGGACTCTCTCATGGCTCGCGATAATGCCAAGGACTCCACACTGCGCGTAATAGGCGATATATTCTATAACATTCCTGAGGACCTGATGCTCGACGGCATTGCCTTCATGCAGGAGAACCTGCCTGCATATATCGACACTTCAGCTTACGCTGCCTTCGATACTCTTCTGACGACAGACCACATGCGTAAGCAGATGGCACAGAATGCAGAGGATATGCAGGGGGAGTTCGGCGAGATGTTCCCCGAACTGATACAGAGTGACCCTATAGGTATGCGCAACGTACTGATGCAGCAGATGGCTCCGCTGATGCAAGCCACTGGCGGCAGTTACAAGACCATCGACGGCCATTTCTTCGTACCTGACTCCACTGTGTGCGTGGCTTTCATATCACCACAGTTTTCCGCAACTAACACTGGTCAGGGTTCCGAACTCTTTGAGAATCTCAACGAACTCATTGATGCCTTTACGCAGTCACATCCTAACGTAAAGATAAGTTATCACGGCACGCCTGCCAGTGGATATTACAACTCGTCAACCATCAAGAACGACCTGACAACGACAATAGCCGGTTCGCTCATCGTAGTGCTGATAGTGCTGTTACTCTGCATGAGAAGTTGGAACACGATACCATTGCTGTTGCTCCCCGTGGCATTTGGCACGTTGTTCGGACTGTCGCTGATGTATTTCATAAAAGGACAGTTCTCACTTCTTGCCCTCGGCATCGGCGCCGTGGTACTGGGTGTCGCCATGAGCTATGTGCTGCATATCATGACACACTATAAATATGTGGACGACCCCGAACAGGTGCTGCGCGACGAGACCAAGCCTGTGCTGCTGGGCTGCCTCACCACCATAGGCTCTTTCATGGGACTTATATTCATCAAGACCGACCTGCTGCAGGACTTCGGTCTGTTCGCTGCATTCGCCATCGTTGGCACCACAGTGTTTACGCTGGTATATCTGCCACATCTGTTGCCGTTGGAGAAGAACAAGGTAAACAAGAAAGCCTTTGCGCTGATAGACAAAATAAACAACTATCCATTCGACAAGAACAAGCCGCTGCTATGCGCAATCGGTGCCGTAACGGTGATATGCCTTGCTTTCTATATAATAAAAGGTACGGACTTCGACGCCGACATGGGCAACCTCGGTTACCTGTCAGACAACACCGAATATTCTGAGCAGTTGCTGCGTAACAAAACATATACTGCCGACAAGTCTAAATACTTCGCTGCACAAGGCAAGACTATGGAAGAGGCGCTGACCAATTTCTCACTGCTCTCAGCCAAACTCGATTCTCTGCAGAAGATAGGATTGGTAAAAGACTATACACGCACTAACGTAATCTTCGTGCCAATAGCCGAACAGCAGAAGCGCATCGACGCATGGCAGGCATACTGGTCTGCAGAACGTCTTGCCAAGGTGCACAGTCTCATCAACCAGACAGCACCGGCTGCCGGACTGACTGCCAGCGGCTTCGAGCCGTTCTTCGACCTCGCCACTGCCGAATATACTCCTACCCCACTCTATGAGGCGGACATTATACCACCAGGCTATCAGTCAACGCTGATGGAGCAGACTGCCGCTGGCGACTATCTCTGCTTCACCTCCGTGCGCTGCACCAACGACTCCATACGTGGTAAGGACACCGACTACAACCGCATCTGCGATGCCATAGCCACACAGCCTAACATGCTGGTGCTCGACACCTACTACTACACCACCGACGGACTGAACGACCTCAACAACGACTTCAACGTGCTGCAGTGGATAAGCATGGCATTCGTGTTCGTGGTACTGCTGCTCAGTTTCCACTTCAACATCAAGCACACCATACTGGGCTTCGCTCCTATCCTGCTCTCATGGCTGATAGTGCTTGGTGCGATGGCAATCTTCGGCATACGCTTCAACCTTATCAACATCATCATATCGACGTTCATCTTCGGTATAGGCGTGGACTACAGCATCTTCATCATGAACGGACTGATAAGCGACAGTCAGGAGAAGGGCACCTCAGTACTTGCATACCACAAGACCGCCATCTTCTTCTCAGCCTTCATCCTCATCGTCACCGTGGCATCCATGCTCGTAGCCAACCACCCAGCCATCAAGTCAGTGGGCTTCGCCACACTCGTAGGCATGATTTCCGCCGTGGTACTGTCATACGTGGTTCAGCCTGCGGCATACAGATGGTGGAACAAGAGTAACTTTGCATGCCAGAACACTTCAAATGCAGTCATCTAACATGAAATATGACGTTATAATAATAGGTTCGGGACTTGGCGGACTGGAATGTGCAAACATTCTCAGCCGGCGAGGCTTGTCAGTACTGGTGCTTGAGCGACAGATGCAACCAGGCGGATGCATGCAGAGTTACAAGCGCCAAGGTACAGCATACGACACCGGACTGCACTACGTAGGAGGATTGGACGAGGGACAACCACTGCACTCTGCGTTCAAGAATCTCGGATTACTCGAACTACCTTGGAAAAGACTCGACAGCAATGGTTTTGACAAGGTAACATTCTTAAATGAAGGTACATTCTGCTTTGCAGAAGGATATGAAGAGTTTGTAAACACACTGGCAAGCCATTTTCCAAAACAAAAGCAGGCACTTACCGAATACACAGATATGCTGCGCCGTGCCGATGAAGACCAGTTGAAAGCCCTCACATCAAGCGTTCCGCCTGAGAATTCCTTGACAGACAAGTTATTTTCTACAAATGCATGGGAATGGCTGCATGAGAAATTCAGCGACGAACTGCTTATAAACGTACTTTCTGGCACTTCGCTGAAGATGGAACTGCACAAGGAAACGCTGCCGCTGTTCACCTTCGCTCATGGCAACAGCAGCTTTATACAGAGCAGCTGGAGGCTGAATGGTGACGGCAATATGCTTGTGGAAAACCAGACGGAAACCATACGCAGAAACGGTGGTGAGATAATATGCAATGCGGAAGTGACCGAACTGATTGAGAAAGACGGACGAATAACCTGTGCACTGTGTTCCAACGGTGAGAGATATGAGGCCGACACATTCATATCCAATGCTCATCCAGCACTGACATGCTCACTTGTGAAAGAAAGTTCTCTGTTGAGAAACATATACAAAAAACGCATGGCACGACTGGACAACACCTTCGGAATGTTCACAGTGTCACTGCGGCTGAAAGATGGTACCATACCATATTTCAACCACAACAAATATGTGTATGAGAAAACAAACACATGGGAACTGTCGGAACCCAAACATGACGGCATGGGCATCCTCATATCATGTCCATGCAACGGCAACCAGATAGATATCCTCACCCCTATGCTCTGGCAGGAATGTGAGCAATGGGCAGACACTACGGTGGGACGACGTGGAGACCAATACAAAACTTTCAAACAATCAAAAGCAGATGCCTGCATACGATTGGCAGAGCAAGTGATGCCAAACCTGAGAGATGCAATAGAAGAAATTTACACCTCAACCCCATTGACTTACCGCGACTACAATCTGACGCCAAACGGCAGTGCATACGGCATACGCAAGGATGCTTCCATGCCCATGATGACAATACTCACGCCACGCACGCCGATACCCAATCTGCTCATGACAGGACAGAACCTGATGCTGCACGGATTGCACGGCGTTACGATGACATCACTCTTCACTTGTGCAGAAATAATAGGAAATGATGTTAAAAATTTTTTACTTTAATTTTTTTTTATTACCTTTGTCTTTAATTTAATAGAATACAGAAAAACAACGAATGGATTGGTTATTAAATTTGTTCACAAACAGTGAAAGCATGGCACACATTGCCTTGCTTTACGCTATCGTAATTTCCGTAGGTGTTTATCTTGGAAAGATAAAAGTCGGCGGAATATCATTAGGAGTGACTTTCGTGCTCTTTGCCGGTATTGTGGCCGGACATCTCGGTTTCACAGCTCCCTTGTCCACCATTGCATTCATGCAAGACTTCGGACTCATACTGTTTGTCTTCATGATCGGCCTGCAGGTGGGTCCCGGTTTCTTCTCCAACTTCAAGGAAGGAGGCGTAACGCTCAACATATTAGCAGCATCAGTGATTTTGCTGAACATTGTGATAATGTTTGTATGCTATTTCTCATTCTTCGACACAAGCAACCCATCCAACCTTCCGATGATGATTGGCGTATTGTATGGAGCCGTTACAAACACCCCCGGACTTGGTGCAGCACAGGAAGCATTAAGTTCTATCATGGGAGCCAACACTCCAGCCATCGCCAACGGTTACGCCTGCGCCTATCCACTTGGTGTATTGGGTATCATCGGCGGAACAATAGCCATACGATATTTCTGCAGAATAAAGATACAGAAAGAAGAAGAAGAACTGGACAATCAGGATGTGAACGATGCAACAAAACCACACCTGATGCATCTCATCGTGGAAAACCAATTTCTCACAGGACATACCATGCTTGAAATCCACGATTTCATGAAACGCGACTTTGTATGCTCACGCATACTGCGCAACGGACAGCTGATAATCCCAAAGAGTTCCACCACATTAGAGACTGGCGACAAGATTTACATAGTATGCTCGGAACAGGATGCAGAAGCTGTACAGGCATTTATCGGTCACGAAACCATTGTACCAGAATTCGCTGAGCAGGAAAAGACAAAACAGATGATAAGCCGCCGCATACTTGTGACGAAGCCTGAGATAAACGGAAAGACTTTGGCAAAACTGCACTTCTCAAGTGTATATGGCGTGAACGTGACGCGTGTGACTCGTCAAGGCATGGATATCTTTGCACGTTCCAACCTTCCCCTTCAGGTTGGTGACAGACTGATGGTTGTTGGTGACCAGGTGTCTGTAAACCGTGTTTCCTCCGTACTTGGCAATGCCATCAAGCGCCTTGACCATCCAAACATCGCAACGATATTTGTCGGCATCATCATAGGTATATTATTCGGAAGCATTCCATTGGCAGTGCCCGGAATTCCTATTCCACTGAAGCTCGGTATTGCCGGCGGTCCGCTGATTATCGCAATACTCATCGGACGTTTTGGATACAAGATACACCTTGTTACCTATACCACGACATCGGCAAACCTCATGCTTAGGGAAATAGGCCTTGTGCTGTTCCTTGCGAGTGTAGGCATCAAGGCAGGTGCAAACTTCGTAAACACCGTGGTCATGGGAGACGGACTGTTGTATGTACTGACAGGTTTACTGATTACCATAGTGCCCGTACTCATTGTCGGTACTATAGCACGCAAGATATACAAATTCAATTACTTCACCATTATGGGTATGCTGGCAGGCGCCACCACAGATCCACCAGCATTGGCATACGCCAACTCCACATGCACGAAGGATGCACCAGCCATCGGTTACTCCACAGTATATCCGCTCAGCATGTTCCTGCGTATATTCACTGCACAACTGATAGTGTTGCTCTTCTGCAGTTGACAAAGAATACAAAAACATTAAAAACAATATATCCATGAACAAAAACAGACTGCTAACCTTCACGGTATTAATGGCTATCACCGTAACGATGTTTGCACAAGGTGCAATGAACATCAAGATCAACGAGGTGATGACCATAAATACCATGAGTATTCAAGATGAGTATGGTAAGCATCCCGCATGGGTGGAACTGGTAAACACATCCCATTCCACATACAACATACGGAATATGTTTATCACTACTAATCGGGATGTACTCAACCCCAACATGTCTGTGCAGGAGAGAATCAAGCGCATGAGCATGATTCCAAACACGACTGCAAGTACTGAACTGTCAGCCTTGCAGCATATCGTGTTCTTCCTTGGCAGCAACCCCACATGTAGTCCCAAACACCTTTCAGCTACCGTTGACACGACAAAAGCTGTATGGATAGGCTTGTACGATGGCAATGCCACCGAGCTTATCGACAGTGTCACGGTACCTAAACTGAGTGCCAACACATCCTATGCGCGCAGCACTGACGGAGCAGCCACATGGGTTGTGAAAACACCTGATGCCGTTACCCCTGACGCATCCAACCTGCTACAGGCTACAGAATCGAAAACTGACAAACTGAAGCGCGACGACCCACATGGCATAGGAATAAGCATAATGTGCATGGGCATTGTGTTCTTGTGCCTCGCCTTGTTGTATGTATTCTTCCTCACCTTCGGATGGATTGCCGACCGCAGAAACAGGATTGCAGCCACCCAGCCTATCAAGCCTGTTGTCTTGACAGCCAAGAAGATAGAAAAGGTAAGACAAGTCACCACAAACATTCTTCAAGATGGCTTTGAAACCCGCGGTAGAGACAAAGAGATATACATCGCCGTCATCTCCATGGCTCTGAAACAATATGCAGACGATGTACACGATGTTGAGTCTGGCATTATATCCATAAAACCTCATCAAACAGAATGGGGTGCACACAACCAATTCTTTTCTCATAACATATAACATTTAAAATAGAAACAAACATGGCAAAATACGAATACAAAGTACAAGGTGTTGACTATGAGGTTGACATCGTAGAGGTAGAAGGCAACATTGCCAAGGTTACCGTCAACGGAACAGAATTTGAAGTAGAGATGAAACAACCTATCTCTACAGGACACCAGATAAAGAAAACTCAAGTGGTACGCCCGGTAGCAGCACCTGTAACCGGTGAGGCTCCAAAACCGGAAGAAAAGCCAGCACCTGTAAAAGCAGGAGAAGGAACGAAGGTATGCTCGCCACTCCCTGGCACCGTGACATCCGTTGCCGTAAAGGTGGGTGACGCCGTTGCTGCCGGAGACACTGTCGTTGTTCTTGAAGCCATGAAGATGCAGAACAACATTGAAACAGAAACCGCCGGTACAATAACCTCCGTAATGGTAAACACCGGTGACTCTGTCATGGAAGGCACCGTACTCGTTACTATAGCATAAACCTTTTAACATTTACACATTATGACTGTTGGAGAGTTCATAACAAGTAATTTCAACGAGTTCCTTTCATACACGGGTTTCGCCAATGCGACCGTGGGGAATCTCATAATGATATGCGTAGGTGCATTCTTCATCTGGCTCGCCATCAAGAAGGACTTTGAACCATTGCTGCTCGTTCCCATAGGACTGGGCATCATCCTTGGCAACATTCCCTTCCGTGCCGATGCAGGACTGGAGATTGGCCTATATGAAGACAACTCCGTGTTGAATTTCTTTTACCAAGGTGTACGCGGTGGCTGGTATCCCCCACTCGTTTTTCTTGGCATAGGAGCAATGACAGATTTCTCTGCACTAATCAGTAACCCTAAACTGATACTCATTGGTGCAGCTGCGCAATTCGGTATCTTCGGTGCATACATGATAGCACTGTCCCTGGGCTTTGAGCCAAACCAGGCTGCAGGCATCGCAATCATAGGAGGTGCCGACGGCCCTACGGCAATATTCCTGTCAAGCAAACTCAGTCCGAACCTTATGGGCGCCATAGCTGTCTGTGCATACTCCTATATGGCACTGGTACCTGTCATTCAGCCATTCGTAATGCGCCTTCTGACTACAAACAAAGAGCGCACCATAAAGATGAAGCCAGGACGCAAGGTGTCACAGACAGAACGTATTCTCTTCCCAATAATAGGTTTGCTGCTGACCACGTTTATCGTTCCATCAGGCTTGCCATTGCTCGGAATGTTGTTCTTCGGCAATCTGCTGAAAGAGAGCGGCAAGACGTCACGTCTCGCAAAAACCGCCACTACAGCGCTTAACGATGCAGTAGTAATATTGTTAGGTTTGACAGTGGGCTGCTCCACACAGGCATCGGAATTCCTCACAATGAACACGATAAAGATTTTCGCATTGGGAGCATTCGCCTTTATCATTGCCACAGCCAGCGGAGTACTGTTTGTGAAATTCATGAACATATTCCTCAGAAAAGACAACAAGATAAACCCACTGATAGGTAACGCAGGCGTAAGCGCCGTACCGATGGCCGCACGCATATCCAACAACCTCGGTCTTGAATACGATCGTCACAACTTCCTGCTGATGCACGCAATGGGACCAAACGTAGCCGGTGTCATTGGCTCTGCCGTGGCTGCAGGAACACTGCTGGGATTCCTTAGCTAAAAGGCCACCAGGAAAAAGCCAAAAGTGGAGAAATCGAACAATGTTAAAAATGTAAAGTTTTCTTAAATTGCAGTAAAAGCTATCATTTTACCATGTAAAAGCTATCATATTACTATGCAATCAGGTAGCTTCTACACCGTAAAAGCAATGCTTTTACAACATAAAAAGGTGTTGGTTAATGCACAATGCATAATGCACAATGCACAATTATTACGGACAACTCGCATTTTTTGTTTCGTACAACATAATTGTGCATTGTGCATTTTGCATTATGAATTGAAAATCGCGTTTTAAGGCCCCTCTACGCGATTCGACCTTCATTCTGGACTCCTTGTCCACCGCCCTCGAAAAGCTCGCTTAAAATGAGTTTTCTCGGCAGTGGAGTTATAGAACAAAAATATTTTTCAAAAATCAAAGGTTTTTCTGTAGTTTTTTACATACGGAAACTTAACATACCTTAAATTATATGCAATATTTGGTGTTTTCAAAATTTATCGTTACCTTTGCATGAAGATTAATATACTAACAAAACATATCAAACAAATCAAATAAGAGAAGACTATGAAAATCTCAAGAATTGATCACCTCGGAATTGGGGTTGAAAGCATTGAAGCAGTACTGCCATACTTTGAGAATGTGCTTGGACTGAAATGCTATGCTGTAGAAGAAGTAGCAGACCAGAAAGTAAAAACAGCCTTTCTGAAAGTAGGAGAAGTAAAACTGGAACTGCTCGAACCAACTTCACCAGAATCTGCCATTGCCAAATGGTTAGAAAAAGGAGGAAAGGGAGTGCATCACGTGGCATTCGCTGTAGAAGACGGTGTAAAAGAAGCTCTCGTAGAATGTGAAGGCAAGGACATTCGCCTCATAGACAAAGCTCCGCGTTTAGGAGCAGAGAACATGATGATAGGTTTCCTGCATCCGAAGACAACAGCTGGAATACTGACAGAATTATGTGAGCCTGCAACGAAATAACAATATACGAGGCATTCGTTCATTAATATAGACAAAAACATTCAATCATAACAACAATGTCAATACAATCAGAAAAAATAAAGAAACTGATAGAGAAACGCGACACTGCACGTCTCGGAGGTGGAGAGAAAGCCATAGAGAAGCAGCACGCCCGCGGTAAATATACAGCAAGAGAACGCATCGACATGCTTTTGGACGAAGGTTCATTCGAAGAGTATGACATGTTCAAACTGCACCGTTGTCACAATTTCGGCATGGAGAAAAAACAATTCCTCGGTGATGGCGTTGTAGTAGGCTCCGGCACGATAGACGGACGATTAGTATATGTCTTCGCACAAGATTTCACTGTAAATGGAGGTTCACTCTCCAAAACCATGTCGGAAAAGATATGCAAAGTCATGGACCTTGCAATGACAATGGGAGCACCTTGCATCGGCATAAACGATTCAGGAGGTGCACGCATACAAGAAGGCATCGACGCCCTGGCTGGTTACGGAGAAATATTTGAGAGGAACATTTTAGCCTCTGGCGTGGTACCACAGATTTCAATGATTTATGGCCCTTGCGCAGGAGGTGCGGTATATTCACCAGCTTTGACAGACTTCACACTGATGATGGAAGGAACATCGTATATGTTCCTAACTGGCCCTGCCGTGGTAAAGACTGTTACCGGAGAGGACGTGGATGCAGAGCATCTGGGCGGAGCATCAGTACACAGTTCCAAATCTGGCGTTACACATTTCACCGCCAAGACAGAGGAAGAGGGCATACAAATGATAAAGACACTCATATCATACATTCCTTCCAACAACATGGAAGAAGCCCCTCGCAAACAATGCAATGACCCTGTGGACAGAGTTGACGATTCTCTGAATGAGATTATACCAGAGGATCCAAACCAGGCATACGACATGTACAAGGTTATTGCTGCAATTACAGATGATGGAGAATTCTTTGAGGTACAACCAAAATTCGCAAAGAACATCATTATAGGCTTTGCACGTTTCAACGGCCAGTCTGTTGGTATCGTAGCAAACCAACCTTCTGCATACGCTGGCGTACTCGACGTAAACGCATCCAGGAAAGGAGCACGTTTTGTACGTTTCTGTGATGCCTTCAACATTCCTATAGTATCACTTGTTGACGTTCCTGGCTTCCTGCCTGGAACAGGTCAAGAATACAATGCAGTGATACTGCATGGTGCGAAATTGCTGTATGCTTATGGTGAAGCCACCGTACCAAAAGTCACAGTAACACTCCGCAAATCATACGGAGGTTCACATATCGTAATGGGATGTAAGCAATTACGAGCAGACATAAACTTCGCATGGCCATCGGCCGAGATAGCTGTCATGGGTGCTGCAGGAGCCGTTGCTGTGCTGCAAGCAAAAGGAGCCAAGCAAGTAAAAGAAGAAGGCGGAGACGTTAAAGCCTTCCTCGCAGAGAAGGAGGCAGAATACTCTGAACTATTTGCAAACCCATACCAAGCAGCACAGTTCGGATATATTGATGATGTTATTGAACCACGCAACACACGTTTCCGTATCTGCAGAGCACTTGCACAACTTGCGACAAAACGTCAAAACCTGCCTGCCAAGAAACATGGCTGTATTCCAATGTAATTACAATTATGACAAATGAGATATATGCAGCCATAGCCATGGCTTTGCATGATGATCAAGGGTACAACTCACATGAAAATGAATCTGGGCGCATCACCATTGTTCATCATGAAACAGAATGGGCTTCAAAACAAGCAAAAATGACAAACAAATGAAACAATATAAATATATCATCAACGACAACGAATATGTTGTTGATGTTGGCGAACGCAAAGGCGATACAACTTCTGTCTGCGTAAATGGCGAGACATATAACGTCACAGTCATCCCCGAACCCAAGCCACAGAAGAAAACCGTCCCTCCCCCACCCGCTCCTCAAAAGAAATCGGAAGGAGAGAATGATCTACAAGATGCATTACGGTCACCTTTACCCGGAACAATTGTAGAAATAACCACTTCAGTTGGAACGGATGTAAAAGAAGGCGATACACTCGTCGTTTTAGAAGCAATGAAGATGAACAACAACCTCACTGCAGAGCGAGACGGCATAGTAAAAGCAATTCTTGTAAAAGAAGGGGAAGCAGTAAAAGAAAATACACCTCTAATTACATTTGAATAGCAAAATAGAGCCTTTTTTCGTCTTTTAAGGTTAATTTTCCGTAAACTATTGGCAAAAATGCCTTTAGTTTACGGATTTTTTTGTAACTTTGCATTCGAATTGTGCACACACTTGCATAATTTACATAAAACTCCAAGTAAAATGAAAAGAATTCTTTTTGTAAATCAAGACATCGTTCCTTACGTAGAAGAAACAGAACTCGCACACATGGGCAGGTACGCTCCACAAAGGGTACAGGAGGCTGGTAGCGAGATACGCACATTTATGCCACGATGGGGTAACATCAATGAACGCAGAGGACAATTACACGAAGTAATACGCCTGTCTGGTTTAAACATACCCATTGATGACACAGATCACCCACTGATAATCAAGGTGGCAAGTATAACAGGAACGAAAGTTCAGGTATATTTTATCGATAATGAGGAATTCTTCTCACGAAAAGGTCAAATGCTGGACTCTGATGGCACACCATATAAAGATAATGGTGAGAGAATCGCATTCTTCGCACGCGGCGTAATTGAAACCATCAAGAAACTACGCTGGACACCTGATGTCATTCATTGTCAAGGACAAATGACACACTTGGTTCCTTTGTTCTTGAAACATGCATACAAAGATGAACCGGGAATAGGCAATGCAAAAATTGTCACTTCTCTGTTTGACAACGATATAACAACACCTTTCGACGACAATTTCAAAAGGTGTATGTTGTTCAACAATGTCACAATGGAGACACTTGAAAAATACAATGACATAATAGACAGCACAGAATTGGCAAAGATTGCAATAGACCATTCTGACGGCATTGTAAAAGTATCACAAAACATACCAGACGCCCTGGTGGAATATGCGGATAAGTCCGCAGCAAAAGTAATAGCACACTCAGGAGATGACTTTGCAAAAGATTACATTGAATTTTATGAATCTCTTTAAAAATATATACTTTTTAATATCTGTCATTACGTTTTCTGTTTTTGCAGCTTCATGCGATGACACTACCGACACGTTAGGAATGTCGCTCACTGACAAAGCAGATATAATCAGTGTAATGGCTGAAGAATACAACATTGCTTCACATTCCGTTGCCGCTTCCAAGGTCGTATCAAGATCCAGAATCGGTTACCTTGGCAAGATAAAAGATACCGAGACGGACAATTATATTACATGTAACTACATGACACAGTTTCATGTAATGAAGGATAGTGTCATTTTTCCAAGCATTGACAAGGTATATATAGAACCGGAGAAGTATGATGCTTCAATTGAGAAATACAAACAGATTGAAGCAGACTCTTGTTGTTTCATATTGACCATATCAAATTCTTTCGGTGATTCTCTCGCATTAATGAAAGTATCTGTCAACGAACTTTCCATACCGTATGAGGAGAATACTACATATACAACGGAATTTGACCCAGAGGCAGAAGGAATGATACGCACCGACAACGGAAGCGTACACTCTCAGATGGCATACACTACAGCAAATTACGTATACACCGAAAAACAACGCCAGGCCAGTTCCACCAAGAAAATAAACATTTCCTTGAACTCACCATATACTGACAAAGAAGGTAATGTTTACAACAACTATGGCACATACCTGTTAAGAAACTATTTTGACCCTGCCCATAAAGACTATTATTCAAATTCTTATAAATTTGCTCATAATATATGTCCAGGGTTCTACGTTAAACACGAAGGTGGCATCGGCAATGTAGCAAGTATCATATCGTCACAGGTTTTAGTTTATTATAGATTCCCTATAAAAGAAGATTCTGTAATCGTCTCTACAACTTCGTTTGCGGGTACCGAGGAGATTATACAAAAAACAACGATTTTGCAGGACAAGGAGAAATTCAACGTTCTCATCAACGACAATAGCTGCACATACATTAAGTCACCAGCAAGCGTGTTCACAGAACTGATTCTCCCCATTGAGAACATCACGACAAACCACGAACAGGACACCATAAACACCGCGCGCCTCTTCATTCCACGTATAAATGACACAGAGGACAACGATTTATCCCTGTCCATTCCGAATACGTTGCTTATTCTGCCAACTGACAGTGTAGATAGTTTCTTCGATAACAGGAAAGTAGCTGATTACAGAACGTCATATATCGCTACATACTCATCAACGACAAATGGTTACACCTTCAGCAATATATCCCTGTTGATTTCCATGATGAACAACATCAGGAAAGAAGCTATAGCAAAAGGAAAGACTTTATCTGAGAACTGGAACAAAGTAACTTTGATTCCTGTAGAAACGGCATATTCAACAGAATCAACTTCGACACTTACAAAAGTCACACATGACATGTCTTTTGCAAGCACCAAACTAAAGAAAGGAGAAGAGGATTCTGAAAACATCAAGATTAGTGTCATTTACTCTAAATTTCATGAATGATGGCAGACAACTATCTTGAATACCATCGCGAAGAATATGAAAAAAGGAAATCTCTTTGGATGGCTAAGAAAAAACATACAACAATTATAAATAGAAATATACAGAAGCCAGAAGACGAGGCTTTGTAAAAAGAATATAATTACACATTATTATTAATAGTAAAAATGGTAAACATAACCTTTCCTGATGGTAGCGTACGCGAGTATGAAAACGGCGTTACCGGATTGCAAATAGCAGAGAGTATATCACCCGCTTTGGCACACAACGTGGTTGCTTGTGGTGTGAATGGTGAAACGACAGAACTCAATCGCCCCATCAATGAGGATGCAACCATAGCCTTATATCGTTTTGACGACGAAGAGGGCAAACATGCTTTCTGGCACACTTCTGCCCACCTGTTGGCAGAGGCCCTGCAGGAATTATACCCAGGAATACAGTTCGGTTTCGGCCCTGCTGTAGAGGCTGGTTTCTTCTATGATGTACTGTTGCCTGATGGTGAAATGATAAAAGAAGGCGACTTTAAGAAGATTGAAGACAAGATGCTTGAACTCGCTCGCAAAGACGAGGCTGTAGTCCGCAAAGAAGTCAGCAAAACAGATGCTGTTGCACAATTCTCTGCAGCAGGACAGACATATAAGGTTGAGCATATTGAGCAAGACTTGGAGGATGGTTCCATCACAACATATACACAAGGTAATTTCACTGACCTCTGTAAAGGTCCGCATATTGTTAGCACTGGTATCATCAAAGCTGTAAAACTAACAAGTATTGCTGGTGCATTCTGGAGAGGCGACGCATCAAAGGCACAGTTGCAACGTCTTTATGGTATCACCTTTCCTAAGAAGAAAATGCTTGACGAGTATCTTGTAATGCTTGAGGAAGCCAAAAAACGCGATCACCGAAAGATTGGTAAGGAAATGGAGCTCTTCATGTTCTCAGAGCGCGTAGGCAAGGGATTGCCAATATGGTTGCCGAAAGGAACAGACCTTCGTCTGCGTTTACAGGAGATGCTGCGCACGATACAGAAGCGTTTCGGCTATCAGGAGGTAATCACCCCACATATCGGTTCTAAGAACCTCTATGTAACTTCCGGCCACTGGGCTCACTACGGAAAAGACTCTTTCCAGCCAATTCACACTCCGGAAGAGGACGAAGAATATATGCTGAAGCCAATGAATTGCCCTCACCACTGTGAGGTATTCGCTTCAAAGCCACGTTCTTACCGCGAACTGCCATTCCGTTGTGCAGAATTCGGTACGGTATATCGCTATGAGCAGTCAGGTGAGTTGCACGGACTGACACGTGTACGCTCATTCACACAGGACGATGCTCACATCTTCTGCCGTCCTGACCAGGTGAAGCAGGAATTCCTGCGTGTACTTGACATCATACAGGCTGTATTCTCTATCTTCGGTTTCAAGGATGACCAAGTAGAATTCCAGATTTCACTGCGCGACCCTAACGACAAGGAGAAATACATCGGCACAGATGAGATGTGGGCTTCTGCAGAACAGGCAATCATCGATGCTTGCGCAGACCGAGGTCTAAATGCACGTACAGAAACAGGTGAGGCTGCTTTCTATGGTCCGAAACTTGACTGTATGGTAAAAGATGCCATTGGACGCCGCTGGCAGTTGGGAACCATTCAGGTGGATTATAATCTGCCACAACGTTTCGAACTGGAATACACAGCAGAGGACAACACAAAACAACGTCCTGTAATGATACACCGTGCACCATTCGGTTCAATGGAACGATTCACTGCTGTTTTGATAGAGCACACAGCTGGCCATTTCCCACTCTGGCTGACACCTGAGCAGGTAGCTATCCTGCCGATATCAGAGAAATACAATGAGTATGCAGAAAAGGTTCAAGACTATTTGTCAACTGTAGGAGTACGCTCTATTGTCGATAACCGTAATGAGAAAATAGGCCGTAAGGTTCGTGACAACGAAATCAAACGCATACCATACATGGTTATCGTAGGTGAGAAAGAAGCAGCAGAAGGCAATGTAGCAATGCGCCAACAAGGCGGTGGCGAGCAAGCAGTTATGTCTATGCAGGAGTTTGGCAAACGCATCAACGATGAAGTTGCAGAGCAGCTGCAAGCCATGAACATACGTCCGCGCGATTAATCCTTCTTAGTAAACAACAAAGATAATAATTTTATAACAACAATAAAGAAAATGGAAAGAGACCAGAAGATTTTCGATCTCATTGAGAACGAACACCAGCGTCAGCTCAAAGGTATCGAGTTGATCGCTTCAGAGAATTTCGTAAGTGATCAGGTAATGGAGGCCATGGGGTCTTACTGTACAAACAAATATGCAGAAGGCTATCCTGGACACCGCTACTATGGCGGATGTCAGGTGGTTGACCAGATTGAGCAATTGGCTATCGATCGCGCATGCGAACTGTTCGGAGCAGAGTATGCCAACGTACAGCCTCACTCAGGTGCACAAGCAAATGCAGCCGTACTCCTCGCCGTACTGAAACCAGGTGATTGTTTCATGGGTCTCAATCTTGACCATGGTGGTCATCTCTCACACGGTTCTTTAGTAAACACCTCTGGCATTCTCTATCGTCCAATAGGTTATAATATCAACAAAGAGACAGGTCGCGTTGATTATGACGAAATGGAGAAGTTGGCAAAGGAAAACAAGCCAAAGCTCATCATCGGTGGTGGTTCTGCATATAGCCGTGAATGGGATTATGCACGTATGCGTAAGATTGCTGACGAGGTTGGCGCTCTGTTGATGATTGACATGGCACACCCAGCAGGTCTCATCGCAGCCGGACTGCTTGAGAACCCAGTGAAGTATGCACACATCGTTACCACTACCACCCACAAGACACTTCGCGGTCCACGCGGTGGACTTATTCTTTTGGGTAAGGACTTTGACAACCCATGGGGTTATACCACTCCAAAGGGTGTTGTTAAAAAGATGTCACAATTGCTTAACTCTGCAGTATTCCCTGGTCAGCAGGGCGGACCGCTTGAGCATGTAATCGCAGCCAAGGCTGTTGCATTCGGCGAGGCTCTGAAACCAGAGTTCAAGGAGTATGCTATGCAGGTTAAGAAGAATGCAGCCGTATTGGCAGATGAGCTCACAAAGCGTGGCTTCGCAATAGTATCAGGCGGAACTGACAATCACTCTATGCTCGTTGACCTGCGTACCAAGTACCCAGACCTGACAGGTAAGGTTGCAGAGAATGCACTTGTTGCAGCAGATATTACCATAAATAAGAACATGGTACCATTCGATACACGTTCTGCATTCCAGACCTCTGGTTTCCGTCTTGGTACACCAGCTATCACAACACGTGGAGCCAAGGAGGATTTGATGATTAAGATTGCAGCATGGATTGAGGAAGTGCTCAATGATCCTGAGAACGAGAATGTCATAGCCAAGGTTCGTGGTGAGGTAAATAACGAGATGAAGAATTATCCTCTCTTCGCTTGGTAAATATAATAATAATTACTATTTACATATTTAATGTTTGCTATTTATAACTATTTATTACAATTAGTTTATAAATAGCAAACATTAAATAACAGAATAGTAGGCATAAATGGTAAGACAAAAGAAAAGGCGTTGGCACTGTTTGTCAGGAGTTCCCCCAACGGAAATGGACAAGACCATCATGTATTGGGAGAATAAAAACAAACTAGTACCTACACGTGACCTTATAAAAACACCAGAACAAATAGAAGGCATACGTCGTGCCGGTGTCATCAACACGGGAGTTCTTGACGCAGTGGCTGCCGCCATTCATCCTGGAATGAACACCCAAGAGATTGACGACATATGCATGGAATACTGCAAGGAACATGAAGCGATACCAGCATGTTTGAACTATGAAGGTTTTCCCAAAAGCGTATGCACATCCATCAACGAAGTGGTATGTCATGGCATTCCCAAGGAAGAAGACGTTCTGGTAGAAGGAGACATCATCAATGTCGACTTCACGACAATAAAGGATGGTTATTATGCTGATGCTTCAAGGATGTTCATCATTGGTAAGACTACACCAGAGAAGGAACAACTTGTAAGAGTAGCCAAAGAGTGTCTTGAAATAGGCATGGAAGCTGCAAAGCCCTATAGCTTTGTTGGAGATATTGGGCATGCAATAGAGAAGCACTGCAAAAAATATCATTATGGTGTCGTACGCGACCTTGCCGGACATGGCGTAGGTCTGAAGTTCCATGAAGAACCAGACGTGAATCATTATGGCCACAAGGGTGAAGGCATGCTACTCGTTCCAGGAATGGTTTTTACCATAGAACCTATGATAAACATGGGAACATGGAAAGTTTTTGTTGACGCTGATGACCCATACGGTTGGGAAGTAATCACTGAAGATGAGTTGCCATCAGCACAATGGGAACACACACTGCTCATGACCGAGCATGGAGTGGAAATACTGACGTATTAAATGGAAGGAAAATACATTTTAGCAATCGAATCATCATGTGATGATACCTCTGCAGCAATAATGCGAGGTACCGTATTGTTAAGCAATGTCACGGCATCACAAGATGTACACATGACATATGGTGGTGTGGTTCCAGAGTTAGCCTCTCGCGCACATCAGCAGAACATATTGCCTGTAGTAGACACAGCTCTGAAAAAAGCCGGTATCACGAAAGAACAACTATCGTCCGTGGCATTCACACGAGGACCTGGCCTTATGGGATCATTGCTCGTAGGGGTGAATTTTGCAAAAGGACTGGCCCGTGCACTGAACATACCACTCATCGACGTGAACCATCTGCAAGGTCATGTCATGGCTCATTTCATTGACGAGCCATCACCAGAAGATAACACACAAATAAACACTGATATAAAACATCCCCCCCTACCATTCCTGTGTTTATTGGTATCTGGTGGCAATTCGCAGATAATCAGAGTCAATGCCTACAACGACATGGAGGTTCTTGGCCAAACAATTGATGATGCTGCAGGTGAAGCAATAGACAAATGTTCAAAAGTAATGGGATTGGGATATCCTGGAGGCCCCATTATTGACCGTTTGGCTCGCAAAGGCAACCCTAAAGCATACACTTTCTCAGAACCACACATACCAGGATTAGACTATAGTTTCTCTGGTTTGAAAACGTCTTTCCTATATAGTTTGCAGAAATGGGTACAAGAAGATCCAGACTTCATTGAACATCATAAGGAAGACATCGCAGCGAGTCTTGAATGGACTATTGTTGACATTCTGATGAAAAAACTGAAGCTCGCAGTTAAGCAAACTGGCATCAAGCATGTTGCCGTTGCTGGAGGCGTGTCAGCAAACAATGGGCTACGCAATGCGTTCCATGACTATGCCAAACGATATGGTTGGACTGTATATATACCAAAATTCTCATATACAACCGACAATGCTGCCATGATAGGCTGCGCAGGATATTTCAAGTTAAAGGATGGAGATTTCTGTTCAATTGATGCACCTGCATTCTCCAAGGTTACAATATAATAAAAAAGATATAACATGGAATTTGAAAGCAAAGTTCTTAGTAAAGAGATATTATACAGATTGTATGAATCAGGCAAGACAATCAGTACTGCTGAATCATGCACGAGTGGCCGCATTGGTGAAGTCATCACCTCTGTGCCTGGTGCTTCCGCATATTACAAAGGTGGTACAATCTGTTATTCAGACGAAGCAAAAAACAAAGTACTTGGCATCGACGCAGAACTAATATCTGAAAAGAATGCTGTCAGTGAAGAAGTTGCTATAGAAATGGTCAAGGGGGTAACAAAACTTCTTGAAACCGATTTTGCTATAGCCACAACAGGTTTTGCTGGTCCTGGAGCGAATTCAGGTATTCCTGTAGGCACAATTTGGATAGCATGCGGTACACCAGACGACATTAGAACAATGAAACTCGAAGGTGACGAAGGACGTGAAGAAAATCTCAAAAACGCTACTCACAGAGCATTGCAGTTCTTTGTCAAATACCTGGAAGAATTATTCCCAGAACCCTCAGACATGGACCAAATACCAAAACCTGAGGCAAAATAAACATAAACCACCAAACGACTAAAATATAAAAACATTATGAAGAACAAACTCCGCAGTTCAGTCTGCACAGAAGGACGCCGTATGGCCGGTGCTCGCGCTTTGTGGGTTGCCAACGGCATGAAGAGAGAGCAATTTGGCAAACCAATCATCGCCATTGTAAACTCATTCACACAGTTTGTGCCTGGCCACACACATCTTCATGAAATCGGACAAATCGTCAAGGCAGAAATAGAAAAACTTGGTTGCTATGCAGCAGAATTCAATACCATCGCCGTTGACGATGGCATAGCAATGGGACATGACGGTATGCTTTACTCTCTGCCTTCACGTGATGTTATCGCTGACTCTGTGGAGTATATGATAAACGCACACAAGGCTGATGCCATGGTGTGCATATCTAACTGCGACAAGGTTACACCTGGTATGCTCATGGCAGCCATGCGCCTTAACATTCCAGCCGTATTCGTAAGCGGCGGTCCAATGGAAGCAGGAAAGGTAAACGGTGAGAATGCAGACCTTATTACTGCAATGATTAAGGGTGGAGACCCAACGGTTAGCGATGAGGAATTGAATATAGTAGAACACTCTGCATGTCCAGGCTGCGGTGCATGCTCTGGTATGTTCACCGCCAACTCAATGAACTCACTGACAGAAGCAATCGGTCTGTCACTACCAGGCAATGGTTCTATCCTTGCTACACATGTAAACCGCATACAGTTGTTTAAGGACGCAGCAAAACTGATTGTAAAGAATGCGTTTGCATACTATGAGGACGGTGACGAATCTGTCCTCCCACGTTCTATTGCCACACGTCAGGCATTCCTCAACGCCATGACACTCGACATCGCAATGGGCGCATCAACCAACACTGTACTTCACCTGCTTGCTGTAGCACAAGAAGCAGAGGTTGATTTCAAGATGTCTGACATCGATGCACTGAGCCGTAAGGTTCCATTCCTCTGTAAACTTGCACCTAACTGGCAGAAATACAGCATACAGGAGGAGAACCGTGCAGGTGGTATTCTCGGCATCCTCGGAGAGTTGGCAAAAGGCAACTTGCTCGACCTCTCGTGCAAGCGTGTAAATGGCGCAACACTTGGCGAGGACATAGAAAAGTATTCTATACTCAAAGAGAATATAGATCCTGAGGCTGACCGCATATATCATTCTGCTCCTGGTGGCAAATTCTCCACAAAGATGGGTTCACAGGACACACGTTGGGAGTCACTTGACACAGACCGCGTAAACGGTTGTATACGCGACATAGAGCATGCTTACACCAAAGATGGCGGTATGGCTGTATTGTTTGGCAACATCGCACAGGACGGATGCGTGGTCAAGACCGCTGGCGTAGCACCGGAGTTGTGGCATTTTGAGGGGCCTGCCGTTGTATTCGACTCACAGGAAGATGCATGCGAAGGCATACTTGGCGGCAAGGTCAAGAAAGGTGACTGCGTTGTCATCACACATGAAGGTCCAAAGGGTGGCCCTGGTATGCAGGAGATGCTCTACCCTACCTCTTATATCAAATCTATGCACATGGGTAAGGAGTGCGCCCTGATTACCGACGGACGTTTCTCTGGCGGTACATCTGGCCTGTCAATAGGACACATCTCACCTGAGGCTGCATCAGGCGGCAATATCGGTAAGATAAAGGATGGCGACATCATCGTCATTGACATACCAAGCCGTTCAATCAACGTAAAATTGTCTGACGAAGAATTGGCAGCTCGTCCACAACAGCCATTGAAGCGCAAGCGTGTCGTCAGCAAGGCTCTGCGTGCATACGCTCAGAGCGTGGCTTCTGCAGATAAGGGTGGAGTAAGAATTATTGATTAACAACAAGGAGTTGTAGGAGGTTTATAATAATTAATCATGGAACAAATTACTGGTGCAGAAGCACTGATGCTCTCACTTAAAAAAGAGGGAGTAGAAACTATATTTGGATACCCAGGTGGCGCAATAATGCCCACATACGATGCTTTGTATGACTATACTCGTGGCGACAAGAAAGCCTTTGAGCACATTCTTGTCAGACATGAGCAGGCTGCCGCACATGCTGCAGAAGGATATGCACGTATAAGTGGAAAGGTTGGCGTCACACTTGTAACATCTGGCCCTGGCGTAACAAACACACTGACAGGCGTAGCAGACGCAATGATGGACTCTACACCTATTATTGTCATTGCTGGTCAGGTACAGACTTCCGTACTCGGTTCTGATGCATTCCAGGAGGTTGACCTAGTTGACGTGGCTCAGCCTATAACCAAGTGGGCATATCAGATACGTTCTGCAAAAGACATTGCATGGGCTGTAAGCCGTGCTTTCTATATAGCAAAGAGCGGGCGCCCAGGACCTGTCGTACTTGATTTTACTAAGAATGCACAGGTTGAGAAAATTGTCTATGAACCTGCAAAAGTGGAGTTCATCCGCAGTTATGTACCCTACCCTGAACCAAAACAGGACAAGATACAGGCTGCAGCCGAGCTCATCAACAATGCGAAGAAGCCATTGGCTCTTGTAGGTCAAGGCGTAGAACTGGGCAATGCACAATCGGAACTAAAAGAATTCCTTGAGAAAGCCGACATACCTGCAGGCCGCACACTCATGGGCCTCTCTGCCCTACCCTCTGACCATCCTCTCAACATGGGTATGCTCGGTATGCACGGTAATTATGCAGTAAACCTCAAAGAACAGGAAGCTGACGTCATCATTGCCATAGGCATGCGTTTCTCCGACCGTGTTACTGGTGACCTGAAACGCTATGCTAAACAAGCAAAGATAATACACCTTGACATTGATCGTTCAGAGATTGACAAGTGCGTGAAAACCACCGTTGCAGTTGTTGGTGACTGCAAAGTGACTCTACCAGCACTTACTGCTCTCGTAAACAAGAATGACCATTCAGAGTGGAAGGATTCCTTCAAGCCTCTGCATGACAAGGAGAAGGAACGTGTCATCATACCAGCAACCATGCCTAAAGACGGTCCACTGCTTATGGGTGAGGTTGCCCACAATGTGGCAAAATTAAGTGCTGACAATGCATTCCTCGTAACCGACGTGGGACAGAATCAGCTTATGTCTGCACGCTATTTCAAATATCTGAAGAATCGTTCCATTGCTACTTCCGGTGGTATGGGCACCATGGGCTATGGTCTTCCGGCTGCCATGGGTGCCACATTCGGAGCTCCAGAGCGCACAGTCTGCTGTTTTATGGGTGATGGTGGCCTGCAGATGATGATACAGGAGTTTGGAACCATAATGGAACATCATATTCCTGTAAAAATGATACTTCTCAACAATAATTACCTTGGGAATGTACGTCAATGGCAGGATATGTTCTTCAACCATAAGCAGTCATTCACACCTATGACAAACCCCGATTTCGGCAAGGTGGCAGAAGCCTACGGCATACCATACCGTCAGGTGGCAGACCGTGCCGAACTTCAGGATGCCATCCGCGAAATGCTTAATACAGACGGTCCTTTCCTGCTTGAGACTATCATCAAGCCTGATGCCAACGTTGAACCAATGACTGCACCGGGCAAGGCCGTGGACGAGATGGTTCTCAACATTGACTGCTAAAATTCAATAACTACTTAACAATTTAACTATTTTCTATTTATTGAAAATAAGTACAAAAATAGTAAATTACATAAATGGAAAATCAAGACAAACAGATATTCACACTTCAGGTATATACAGAGAACGTTGCAGGTATGTTGAGTCAGATTACTGCAGTGTTCACACGCCGTCAGATAAACATTGAGAGCCTCAATGTTTCGCCATCAAGCATCAAAGGCATACACAAATATACCATCACCGCATACAGCGATGAAGAAACGATGAAGAAAGTGGTAAAGGGTATAGAAAAGAAGATTGATGTAGTCAAGGCTCATTTCTACACCAATTCTGACCTTTTCCTTGTTGAGGTGGCATTGCTCAAACTCTCCACCCCACTAGTCATGGCTACGCCAGAGATATCACGTATCATACGCCATGCCAACGCACGCATTACAGAAGTAAACGAAACCTTCTGCATAGTCGTTGCACAGGGCACCACAGATCAGATTCTTGAGATTTTCCATAGCATACGCAATACCAACAAAGCATGTATTCTGCAGTTCACACGTTCTGGACGCATTGCAGTAACACGCAGTTGTCAAGAGGAGGTCAGCAAATTCCTTCACGAACGCGGCGAGGAAATATAATTCAGCTTCTTCACGAACGCGGTGAGATAATATAATCCAACAAAGCCCTGCATCCTTCAACGCAGTCTCTCCATGTAGCATCAAAATTTCCTGTGTACCATGGATCTGCTACATCATCGGGACGAGTCGTAAAGTCAAGCAGTTTATGGATTTTCCCCTCGGGGTCATCACCACCACACATGCGTATCATGTTTCTTATGTTATAAGAATCCATACCTATAAGAAGGTCATAGCAATCATAGTCGGCACGTCTTAACTGACGTGCCGTTTTTTTATCACAACTGATTCCATGCTCTGCCAATTTTCTACGTGCTGGTGGATAAACCGGATTTCCTAATTCCTCCGTACTGGTGGCTGCCGATGCAATCTCAAAAATATCTGATAATCCAGCATCACTTACCATCTGCTTCATAACAAACTCTGCCATCGGACTGCGACATATATTGCCATGACATACAAATAGTATCCTATATTTCTCGCTTGCTTTATTTACTGTTTGTTTCATAAATACAAAGTTACTAAACTTTTTGCACATTACAAAATTTCCACAACACTTTGTCACTATAAATATAGTATTGTCTATTGTCTGTAGATCCATGTGCATAGTCTATAGATCCATGTGCATAGTCTATATACGACACAAAACGGTACATGATGCTGGTATCTTAAATACCAAGTGTTGGTACCACCTATACCTGCCGTTGGTACCCATCGTACCAAGCGTAAGTACAAATTGGTAAAGCATAAGAAATGCGCACCTCTTGATATATCAAAAGATGCGCATCTTTATTAATAACTAAAACCACAATACCCTATTACTTAGCATAAGCAACAGAGCGTGTTTCCCTAATCACTGTTATCTTGACCTGTCCAGGATATGTCATCTCATTCTGAATCTTGGTTGCTATCTCGCCTGACAAAGATTCAGTCTCTGCATCGCTCATCTTGTCAGCGCCTACGATCACACGCAACTCACGTCCAGCTTGTATCGCATACGTCTTTGTCACACCTGGATATGACATAGCGATTGCCTCCAAATCATTAAGACGTTTGATATATGCCTCGACAATCTCACGACGAGCACCAGGACGTGCACCAGAGATAGCATCACACACCTGAACTATCGGTGCAAGCAATGAAGTCATTTCCATCTCATCATGGTGTGCACCAATGGCATTACATATATCAGCCTTTTCCTTATACTTTTCTGCAAGTTTCGCTCCGTAAACCGCATGTGGCATTTCCAGTTCCTCATCAGGTACCTTACCAATATCATGCAGCAAGCCGGCACGTTTCGCTTTCTTTGGATTGAGTCCCAGCTCTGCCGCCATTACAGCACAAAGATTTGCCGTTTCGCGAGCATGCTGTAACAAATTCTGACCATATGAAGAACGATACTTCATCTTACCAACGATGCGCACAAGTTCTGGATGCAAGCCATGTATGCCAAGGTCAATGGTAGTACGCTTACCTGTTTCTATAATCTCCTGCTCCAACTGTTTCTTTACCTTTGCGACAACCTCCTCAATGCGTGCAGGATGTATGCGACCGTCGGTAACCAACTGGTGCAATGCCAAGCGACATGTTTCACGACGTATAGGGTCAAATGCAGATATTACTATAGCCTCTGGTGTATCATCCACAACGATTTCAACACCACATGCAGCTTCAAGAGCACGTATATTTCTACCCTCACGACCAATGATTCTACCCTTCACTTCATCATTGTCTATATGGAATATTGACACAGAGTTCTCAATGGCAGCCTCTGTAGCAACCCTTTGTATCGTTTTGATAACTATCTTCTTAGCCTCATTATTGGCATTTATCTTAGCCTCGTCCATGATCTCATTGATATAACTCTGAGCATTGGTACGAGCCTCATCCTTCAAGCTTTCCACAAGTCTGTTGCGAGCCTCATCAGCAGAAAGACCAGAGAGTTGCTCCAACTTCTCACGTTCTTTCATCTGCATGTCAGACAACTCCTGCTCTTTTATTGCCAGCAATTTCTTTTCGTTGTCTATGCGGTTTTGCAACTGATCTAATTCCTGACGACGCTTGCCCTGTTCCTCCTGACGCTGATTTAAAGAAATCTCACGTTGCTTGAGTTTATTCTCGTTCTGCTGGATTTTCTGGTAACGCTGTTGCACCTCACGTTCCAGCTCACTTTTCTTGTTAATGAATTTTTCCTTGACCTCAAGCAGTTTCTTCTCTTTCAGCACGTCCGCTGCTTTCTCGGCGCTGCTTATCATCTCATTATATTTTCCCTTGATTACATATCTGAAAATCAAGTAGCCGCAGAGACCACCGATGATAAGGGCTCCTACGCCTATTATAATATTTAGAATCATTGTTTATAAAAATTATTAATTAATATTCTCGTTATTTCAATACTTCATCTATATCAGAAGACAAACGAGAGAGAATATTTGTGATGGGCGCAATGTCATTATGCCTTGCTTCAGAAATATATTTCAATGCTATGTCCAGCATAACATAATATCTAATTTCTGTATCAACTCTACTGTTTTTATATTTACCAAAAAAATCATTCATCCTTTCGTCGATGAGTTGTGCAGCTTTACGCCACAATTCTTCATCTTCACGCGGCACGCTGACTGATATATTGGTATCATAAATGTGAAGCGTTATATTTATTCTTTCACTAACGTCCATCTTTCTCCCTTACTTGCCTTGATTCTCACTAAGCAGTGTGACACATTGATTTACAGTTCTTATGAGACCATTGACACGCTTCTTGGCATTATCAATATCCATATCCGTAATATCAAGTATTTTTGCCGTCATCAAAGTATTGTATTTACTTTCCTGCTCTGAGATTATTTCTTTTAGTTTACTTATTTCCTCATCTTTTGTTTTAACAACAAGAGACAAATCTGCGTTATCAGCCTTCAGTTGTTTCGTCTTATTGATCAACTGGCGTATACGCAGAGTAAAGTCCTCTATGTTAAAATCATTATCTATCATCAAATAATTACTTCGTTACTCCTTCGGCATCTTTTCTTTTTTCGCAAGCATCACCACCTGATATACGAAATTCGTAATCCAACCTTGAGAAAATCCCAATCTCTGATTATACTTGCGTACCGAGGCAACAGCTTTCAATGTAGCTGCATCGGAATAATCGTTCTTACTAAATATGTCACCTACTGTTTTTTCAGTCATTGCATATATGGCCTTCCTGAAAAATGAAGGTAAACGCAGTTTGAATTTCATCAAATTCCCCATCAACATCATCAGGTCTTGTGAAAAGCCTTGGAATTGATAAAGATATGTCTGCACATCCTGCATCTTTTTGCAGTTCTTACTGATACTACGGTCAATTTCTTTGAAGAACGATTCATCATGCCCATAGATGCTTTTCAGCATCTTCTTGCAGGCATTTTTCTCCCCAGGTCCAAGCCTGTTATGCTCCGTATGTACTTTAAACGTTGACTTGAATACTCTCAGGTCAGGCAACATGGCAATATTGTTGATACCTATCTGTGATGCAATGGCCGCTTGAAAATAGACACGTATCAGCGTCATATAATCCTGCATTCCGCCCACCTTCGTAGTATTGTCATTTTTCTTTTTAAAGAATGAAAATATACCCATTAATGAATTCTTTGTTTAATTAATGACGCAAAGTTACTCAAAATTCTTGAAAAATGCAACAGTTGCAAGCAAAATTATAAAAAATATCTGAAAAAACATGTGTATTTGAAAGATTTTATGTAACTTTGCAATGCTAATGGATAGTAGAAACTTGAATAATAGCAATAAGAATGTAGTTCAAAGATACAATGATAAAGACAAGCAACAAAAATAATCTTATCACTTGGGTGGTCCTTCTTATTGATGTACTGGCCTATTGGATGCTTGTTCAAGTTATGGTGTTATTTCTGCCAGACTATTGCTCACCAGCAGTCAATCACCATCCAAACATAGCATCTATGATTGGAATGTTGAGCTTGTTGTTATTTTCTTTGATATTACCTCCACTCATCCATCATAGGCGTCTGCAATACAGGAAAGTAGCACTGCGCAATATATTTGTTGCAATCTTCACCCAATGTCTGTTTGGCCTTGTATGGCATGTACTGGTAGTAGAGACCAGCAACGAAATCGTCTATGGTTTCTTTATGACCATAGGACTGTTCATAACATTGTTGATGTTCCGGACCATAGAGAGGCTACTTCTTGGATTATTACGCAGGAAAGGGCGCAACACCCGTTCTGTATTATTTGTAGGTAACGACCCAGCAAACCTCGCTATATACGAAGAGTTGATATCAGACTCCACTACAGGCTACAGGGTGATAGGCTACTATAGTGACAACGACATAGAACATGCACCAGAAACTCTTGTAAGGCTAGGAAACTACAGTGATTTCGTAAATTCCATAGATGGAAAAACAGAATTTCCCGTCGTAGATGAGTTATATTGTTCTCTGTCACACGCTGAAGACACAATAATTCGCAAAATAATGAAATTCTGCGACAAGGAAGTAATCAGGTTCATATATGTTCCTCGTATCTTCCCAAACATGCAGTTGTCGCTGAAACCAGAGATAATAGGCAAGAGCGTAGTTTACACCAATCACCATGAACCTTTAATGGGATTCACCAACAAAGTTCTCAAAAGGTCCTTTGACGTATTCTTCAGCATACTTGCACTTCTCATTCTGCTACCATTCATTCCTCTTATTGCTTTAATCGTAAAATCACAAAGTCCTGGACCTTTGTTATTCAAGCAAAAGCGGACAGGTATGAACGGACGAATATTCACCTGTTATAAATTCCGTTCCATGCACATCAATGATGATGCAGACAGACTACAGGCGACCAAGCGCGACCCTCGAAAATTCTCTTTCGGAAATTTCATGCGAAAGTACAACATAGACGAGATGCCTCAGTTCTATAATGTCCTGCGTAGCGACATGAGCATCGTAGGTCCTCGTCCACACATGACGTTACATACGGAGAAATATTCCGCATTGATAGAGAAATACATGGTACGTCATTTTGCAAAACCAGGTATCACAGGTTTGGCACAAGTTACAGGGTATAGAGGTGAGACAGAAGAATTGTGGCAAATGGAAGGCCGCATAAGAAAAGACATCTGGTATATTGAAAACTGGACATTCTGGCTTGACATCAAAATATGTTTTATGACATTGGCAACAATGTTCAAGCACGATGAAAATGCATACTAACAATTAAAGATATATAAAAACAACTATGAATGAAATAAACAACAGCAAAGAATACGTAGTTGCTACAGAAGAAGAAAAAGTAGAAAGTTTCTTGAACCTTCAATTTATAATAAAAACGTTGGTTCTGAATTGGCAGTGGTTCGTAGTGTCTGTAATAATATTCCTCGGCGCCGCCATGATATACATACGCTACACATCACCTGTTTATCAAGTGAAAGCCAAGATATTAATCAAAGATGATGACAACAATTCGCGTAGCAGCAGTGCCAAGCAAATAATGAACACCACCACGCTTGGCATTATGAATAGCAGCGATGGCTTTGACAACGAATTGGAGGTATTGAAATCAATATCTTTAGCTGAAGGTGCCGTACGCGACTTGAAATTGTATGTTAATTACTACAATGAAGGTCGTATTGTTGACGTTCCCATCTACGATCAGTGTCCCATTATCATAGATATGGACAAAGAACATTTGGACAAACTGGAGAGGCCTGTGACAATCAATGTTGAGGACCTTGGAAATGCATATGAGGTAAAAGGCGAATATATGACGTCACAGGGCAAACAATCCTTCAAGCAGCAAGGCAACCTCCCTATGAGCATAAAAACAAATGCAGGAACATTTTATCTAACCACAAACCCCAAAGCTTTAAAATCAAAAGGAAAATCGAAAAAAATAATTGCCAAGATTTACAACCCTACAGTTGCCGTAAGATCTTACGCCGGAGTTGGTGTTGAGGCTCTCTCTAAAACGACAACCATTGCCGTGTTGACATGTAATGACGAATTACCACAACGTGCAAAAGACTATCTGAAACAGTTGGTCACTGTGTATAATCGTCAGGCAAACGAAGACAAGAATGTCATAGCCGTACGCACAGAGGAATTCATCAACCAACGTTTAGAGAAAATCAATGCAGAATTAGGAAGTACGGATGGAGCTATCGAGAGATACAAACGCAACAACAACATTGTCGATGCAACATCCAATGCAAGCATATCATTGGCTCAATCAAACGAGGCTGACAACTCTCTGAGAGAAATCAACACACAGATTATGTTGATGCAGAGTTTGAAAGAGTACATGCAGGCCCCTACAAACAAGTACCAGACATTGCCCTCCAACGTCGGATTAAAAGACGCGTCAGCATCTTCTCTCATCGGCCAATACAACCAAATAGCATTAGAAAGAAATAAATTGTTACGCTCTGCTTCTGAGCAAAGCCCTGTAGTTCAAGGAATGACATCACAGTTGGATGCTTTGATTTCATCTATCAACGGTGCCATGGATCAGTCAAAACGTGACCTTGAGATACAAAGAAAGTCAATCATGGCTCAATATGGTAAATACTCTGGACAATTGTCACAGACCCCTGAGCAGGAGCGTTTCCTTACCGAAATTGGACGCCAGCAGACCGTAAAATCAAGTCTATATATAATGTTATTGCAGAAACGTGAGGAGAACTCTATCACACTGGCTGCAACATCGGACAAAGGCAGACTAATTGACGAACCGGCATACATTGGCAAAGTAAAGCCGAAAACAGCAATAATCATGCTGGTAGCATTAATTCTAGGCTTGGGTTTACCATTCCTCGTATTGTTGCTGATAGAGTTGTTACGTTTCAGAATAGAAGGACATCAGGATGTAGAGAAACTTACGAAATGTCCAATCATTGCCGACATTGCAATGGCAAACGATGCAATAAAGTCGAAAGGTGATATTGTCATCAAAGAGAACCAGAACAACCAAATGGAAGAGATTTTCCGCGGCATGCGTACCAATCTGCAGTTTATGCTGAAGGAAAACCAAAACGTCATAATGTTCACCTCTTCCGTTTCCGGTGAAGGTAAAACCTTCGTCGCTGCAAACTTGGCCGTCAGCTTCGCACTGTTGGGCAAGAAGGTCCTGCTTGTTGGATTGGACATAAGACGTCCTCGTCTTTCACGTCTTTTTGATATGGCAAAGAAAGAAGAAGGTATAACTACTTTGTTGACAAAAGACTCCTTGACACGAGAAGAAATATTAGCACCATGCTTGCCATCAGGCATTAATAAAAATTTGGATTTGCTCGTTGCTGGTCCTATTCCTCCAAACCCGTCGGAGTTGGTTTCACGTATGTCTTTGAATACAATTTTTGACACCTTGCGAAAAGAATATGATTATGTTATTGTCGATACTGCCCCTGTAGGCCTTGTAACCGACACACTGCAGATTGGACGCATAGCAGATGCCACCGTGATTATGTGTAGAGCAGATTATACAGAAAAGTCTGCATTCAACATGATTAATGATCTGGCAAACAATGGAAAACTGCCAAATGTATCAATTGCCATAAATGGCGTTGATATGTCCAAGAAGAAGTATGGTTACGCATACGGCTATGGCAAATATGGTAAATACGGCAAATATGGATACAAATCATATGGTCGTGGATATGGATACGGAAACTACGGCTACCAGTCATACGGATATGGTTCATATTCCAATAGTCACTACGGTAACCCCAATGACAACTCTATAAAGAAATAAAAAGGACAAATGACGATAGCAGTAGATTTTGACGGGACAATAGTCACACACGAATATCCCCAAATAGGCAAAGAACGCACTTTCGCAACAGACACTCTTAAACACCTGATCCAGGATGGCCACAAACTAGTACTCTGGACGGTAAGGGAAGGAGACTTGCTTGACGAGGCTGTGAACTGGTGTAAAGAACGCGGTGTAGAGTTTTATGCCATAAATCGTGATTATCCTGAAGAGGAACGTGAAAACAACAATCATTTCTCCAGGAAATTGAAAGTTGACCTATGGATTGACGACCGCAACATCGGAGGCATTCCAGACTGGGGCACTATATATCGTATGATAAAAGAAAACCTTACTTGGGAAGATATCATACACGAGAATTCCAATGGAGGATATTATCCTCAAGAAAACCAGAAAAAAAAGAAGTGGTGGATGATAGGTTAATCATCCACCACTTTTTCATTACTCCTCAATATCAGTAATATGTGTTATGGCTTTCATAAAACGATAGCTCAAAGTCTCAAGCATAGCGATATTTAATCGTGTCTTGTTGTTGAACGTATGATTGCGAAACGCATTCTCTAAATTTTCATACAGAATATCATAGGACTTCAGATCCTCTTTAATTACGAAAGGCAATTCCTCTGGTTTAAAATCAAAACACTCAATCAAAACATTACCTTCCAACGAAGCAACTTGAACAAGACCTACATGTGCTAACCAACGATTAAGTTTTTGATAATTTATCAATTCTTTATGCTGCCTTATATACTGACCAAGGGTTATAACGCCAAGTACATTTATGTCTTTGGTTATCATATCATCCATTATCGCAATGATGATATCAAGCAAATTCAATGTTTCTTCTGATATGTCATCCCCACTCGTTTCCTCGTTTACAACGCCCTCTCGTCTTTGCGAGGTATAGAAATTAAACAACTTGGCCTTTGAGTAATCATATTTATTCTTTCTCTGTATATCAATCACATCACCTTTGGTTGACAACACATCTAACAATACAGGAGACAAGAAATCTCGTTTTCCCAAAATCTCTGCCCCATCTGCGATATACGGCAATATCCCAAGATGCTCTGCTGCCAATGCCAGCTTCCTCCATTTCGACGGTGACATCTGTATGAGTTCACCATCAAATGACCCACCGAAAGCACCTACTTTCAGCAGTATCATAAGATTATCTGTTATTGCGTGATGTAAAACCGACTTTCGCATACTTTAGGATTCCATTAAAAATTTCTCTGCTTTTTTCAAATCATCTGGAGTATCTATACCGATAGTTTCCAAGTTTGTCTCACCGACTTTTATGCGATAGCCATTCTGCAGCCATCTTAACTGTTCCAGACTTTCCGATTTTTCTAATATTGATTGTGGCAGCGCCGTTATTTCCCGAAGAATATCCCGACGATAAGCATACATTCCTATGTGCTTAACGAAATCTAAAGATTCTGCCCACATAGAATAGTCAACATTTCTACAATAAGGAATCACAGATCTGCTAAAATACATCGCAAATCCTTTATTATCCAATACAATCTTTGGGGAATTAGGGTTGGAAACATTCTCCATATTTTTACCAAATCTGATTCCCAAAGTTGCAATTTGAGTTCTGTCATCCTTGAAACAATCACACAGAGCAGAAATCTGACTAGGGTGAATAAAAGGCTCATCTCCCTGTACATTCACAATGACGTCATAGACTTGCCCTGCTTCTTCCAATTTTTCCACTGCCTCTTCTATACGATCCGTGCCACTTTTATGATCATTACGAGTCATTATTACATTGCCACCCCATGATTTCACATGATTGAAGATACGCTCGTCATCAGTCGCGACACATACATCATTCAGTTGTTTCTCAACCTGACTATACACACGTTGTATAACAGTCTTGCCACACAAGACTGCCAATGGTTTCCCAGGGAATCGTGTCGAAGCATACCGGGCTGGTATGATTGCAATGGTTTTCATAATTTATAGAATTTATATAAATGAGTTTAATTACAATATACAAAGTTACACATAATTATTAATAATGAATGTTAATTCAATGAGAAAATACAGAATAATTATAAAAAATATTCAATATTGTCTATTATTTCAAATAAATTTAGTAACTTTGAAGCGTAATTATACTTTAATCAGGATATATAAAAGACTATAAAAGTGAAAAAATATATTATATATACATTATTTTCTGTTATACCTTATATCTCTAATGCTCAAAAAGTGACACTTGGTTCATGTACTACTGCTGATAATGGAGCATATCAAGGTGAAATGTTAGGTGGACGTCCTCATGGCAAGGGAAGTACACGTTTTGCCAATGGCGACACCTATGAAGGTGAATACGAGAAAGGAAAGCGCCAAGGATATGGCGTATATAGCTTCACAGACGGCGAACGTTATGAAGGGGAATGGTTCCAAGACCAGCAACACGGAAAAGGTACATACTATTTCTCAAACAACAATCGTTATGAAGGCTTGTGGTTTAGAGACTACCAAGAAGGCCATGGAAAAATGTTCTATCATAACGGAGATGTTTACGATGGCAACTGGAAATCAGACAAGCGCGAAGGAAAAGGCCGGTACACATATAATACTGGAGCCTACTATGATGGAGAATGGCATGACGACATGAAAAATGGTTATGGCATCTTCAATTGGGGCGATGGTACTATATATGAAGGCCAATGGGTGAACAATGTGCGTAGCGGCAAAGGTGTAAACAAATATCCTTCTGGAGATACGTACACAGGACAATGGTCTGGTGATGTCATGCATGGCAAAGGTGTATATAGATACAAAAATGGAGACGTATTCCAAGGGGAGTACGTAAAGGGAGAGCGCAACGGAGAAGGTATAGAGACTTACGCCAATGGCGACAAATACACAGGACATTTCTCTGCCGGCGAGAAGGATGGACAAGGAACTTTCATCTGGAAAAATGGTGACACCTATATTGGTTTGTGGAAAGCAGGCAAACAAAACGGAAAGGGTACATTTACCAAAAAGAATGGAGACAAATATGAGGGAACATTCAAAAATGGTCTGCCTCACGGTGAAGTAATCATACATTATGCCAATGGAGACAAATTCAAAGGCTCATTCCGCAACGGAAAACGTAACGGTAAAGCCATAGAAGAAACAAAAGAAGGCATAAGGTTTGAGGGCGCATATAAAGACGACCTACGTCATGGGGCATTCATAGAGAAAGACAGAAATGGCAATATTACTACTAAAGGCACATACGAAGAGGGTATGCGTCAATAGTGAAAACAATAACAAATAAAAACACGGAGTATCATGATTATTGACACAATCGACAACTTAAAATGCTATGTCGGCATCAACCCCCTATTCGCTGATGTCATCAAATTTCTTGAGGAAAATGATTTAGCCTCACTAGAACCCGGCAAACACGAAATCAAAGGCAAAGACCTTTTTGTTAATATCATCAACCAAAAAGGTAAGATGCCCGATGAAGCTGTGATGGAAACGCACCGCAACATGCTTGACATTCAGATTCCTATCGATGGAGAAGAAACATACGGATATCTTCCACTTGAAGATATTACCGTAGACGCTGAATACAATGCTGAAAAAGATGTCACGAAATATCCTGACCAGCCAAGTTCTACCTATGCAACTTGTCGCCCAGGAATGATGGCTATATTCTTCCCACAAGATGGGCATACGCCATGCATCTCTAACGACGAGATGTTCAAGAAAGCTGTATTCAAAGTCAAAGTATAAGCAAAATATCCCTTATGGCTGAAGCAAAAAGAAAATCTACGGCCAAGAAAACAGCCGCAACAAAAACAAATGCAAAGACTACCAATACATCAAACCATATTGGTATAGTTCAACGTGACCCGTGGTTAGAGCCTTTTGAACATGCTATTGTAGGCCGACATGAACATGCAGAATGGATGATAGGTCATCTTACAAATAATGGTAAGATGTCCCTGTCTGATTTCGCCACAGGATACATGTATTACGGTCTGCACCAAACTGACAAAGGAACTTGGGTATTTCGTGAATGGGCGCCAAATGCCACCGATATATACATAATTGGTGACTTTAACAATTGGCAAGAGACAGAGAAATACCGTCTCAAGAAAAACAAGAACAATCAGGATTGGGAAATAAAACTCCCTAAATCTGCCATGAAACATGGGGATTTATATAAGTTGCTGATTAAATGGGAAGGTGGTCAAGGAGAACGCATTCCAGCATGGGTGCGCAGAGTTGTCCAAGACAACGAAACTAAAGTTTTTTCGGCACAAGTTTGGGCACCAGACGAAGAATACAAGTGGAAGAAAAAAACTTTCAAGCCATCAGTAGATCCACTGTTGATTTACGAGTGTCACATAGGGATGGCACAAGATGAAGAGAAAGTAGGTTCCTACACCGAATTTCGCGAGAAGATACTGCCACGCATCATAAAAGCAGGATACAACTGTATTCAAATAATGGCCATCCAGGAACATCCCTATTATGGTTCTTTTGGATATCATGTCAGCAACTTCTTCGCTCCGTCAAGTCGTTTCGGAACTCCGGAAGAACTCAAAGCTCTCATTGACGAGGCACACAAAAATGGCATAGCTGTCATAATGGACTTAGTTCATTCGCATGCTGTTAAGAATGAAGTTGAGGGACTCGGAAATCTTTGTGGCGATCCCAACCAATACTTTTATTCTGGAGACCGTAGAGAACATAATCAGTGGGATAGTCTTTGCTTTGATTATGGCAAAGATCAAGTAATGCATTTCTTGCTGTCAAATTGTAAATACTGGCTCGACGAATACCACTTTGACGGATTTCGATTCGACGGTGTTACCTCTATGTTGTATTATAACCATGGTTTAGGTGTTGATTTTGGCAGCTATGGAGATTATTTCAATGGAGGTCAAGATGATAATGCCTTGTGTTATCTTGCCTTGGCTAACAAATTAATACATGAGGTAAACAAGAATGCTATTACAATAGCAGAAGAAATGTCTGGAATGCCAGGCCTGGCTGCAAAATATGAAGACGGAGGTTTAGGATTTGATTATCGTTTAGCAATGGGATTGCCTGATTACTGGATAAAGATGATCAAAGAAAAAAGAGACGAGCAATGGAATCCACGCGACATATTCTGGGAAATGACAAATCGTCGTCAGGACGAAAAAACTATCTCTTATGCAGAAAGCCATGACCAGGCACTGGTTGGTGACAAAACCATCATCTTCCGTCTCATTGATGCAGACATGTATTGGCACTTCAAAAAAGGAGATGAAAATGACACTGCACGACGAGGTATCGCTTTGCATAAGATGATACGCCTTGTCACTGCATCTACAATGGGAGGAGGATACTTGAATTTCATGGGCAACGAGTGGGGACATCCAGAATGGATTGATTTCCCACGCGAAGGCAACGGATGGAGTTGTAAATATGCTCGGCGTCAATGGAATCTTGTGGACAACAAGGAATTGTGCTATCATTGGTTGGGAGATTTCGACTGCGACATGATGAAAATCATAAAATCAGAAAAGAAATTCAATCTTACCCCCGTACAAGAGATATGGGTAAACGAAGGTGATCAAATCATGGCATTTATGCGTGGTGACTTACTGTTCGTTTTCAATTTCTCTCCAACGCAGTCATACACAGACTATGGATTCCTTGTTCCACTTGGCTCATATTCCGTAGTATTGAATACTGACTCAAAAGACTATGGCGGTTTTGGGTTTGCAGATGACAGTGTAAATCACCTTACCAACTTTGACCCGACATACGTCAAAGACAAAAAAGAATGGTTAAAACTTTATATTCCAGCACGTACAGCTGTGGTATTAAGAAAAAATTAAGTAACGGCAATGCAGAATAACACTAAAGGAGGCACCATTACTCTTAGGGTAATGTGTGCTATCCTTTTTCTATTATTTGTAGTTTTTTATGTATATCTGTTTCAATGCGATTTATTAGCAATGATGCAGTATGCTTGGTCTGGTGGCTTAAAGCACTATGAACGCAATATAGGCACCATAGTAATTACACTTGTCTTGTTAATTATAACAACAACGACAAGTACCATTACACGTCTGCCAATACGTTGTTATGCCTTAAATTACTATCCCGCATTATTATCATTATCTTTGTTGACGACAACACAAATAGACGGAAGCACTGTTTCTATATCAAAGACATGGCTGGTCGTCACAATTATCCTCTTCATATTATATGTAGCATGGGTACACAAATTAAGCAAGTATAAGGTATTCATGCAACCTCTGAGAGCATATAGTTTATTCTCGCATCCATGGTGGACAAACCTTTCTCTACTGTTTATAGGTTTCTCCATGGTATATATAATAGGAAATACAGACAGAACCCTTCATACCCGCCTGGCAGTTGAAAGACTATGCTCACAAAAGAACTATAATGAGGCTTTACAAGTAGGAATACCACAATACGACAATGACTCCTCATTGGTTATGCTAAGGGCTTTGGCATTAGCAAATCAGATAAAAGAAGACAGCACATGTCAATTGGGAGAGAAATTGTTCCAATATGAAATCACACCCACATCACGTGCATTGTTTCCACAAACAGACAAATCTTGCGGATTCCTCATGGAGAACGGCTTAACATTATGGAAAACGCTTGGATTTGTTCCATATGACTTAAAGGAAGAACCTGCCACTATACTCAAACGCGAGATACAACGTGAAGAGAATCGTTTGACCTTATACAATGATACAACATTGGCGCAAGAAGAGCGTGATCTCTATAAGCGTACTTTATGCACCCCTGTTTGTCATGATTACTTGTTGTGTTCATACCTGATAGATAAAAAACTAAAGGAATTCATAAAAGAACTACCACGATTCTATACTATCAATGACAAAATGCCACAACATTATCGAGAGGCATGTATATTGTATGAAAATCTGTACGGAGGAAAATTATACAAAGACACTCCTGTTGAAGCAGACTATAATGATTTTCTCTCTGTTATGCGCAATAACAGAAACGAGACCATTCGTTATGCAGCTTTAAGAGATTCCTATTTCGGAACTTATTGGTATTATTATTTCACGCACTGATTAGATGGCAAAAACACAAAGTAATAATAAAAGTCTTGTCGGAACCGGCTTGGAAGAACCACGACAATACAACGTCATATTCCATAATGACGACATCACACCTATGGATTTTGTCGTAAACGTGATACGTACAATTTTCCGGAAAACAGATAAAGACGCAGAAAATCTTATGTGGAAAGTCCATAAAGAAGGACAAGCTGTGGTAGGAACATACACCCTTGACATTGCAGCATCAAAAGCAAACAAGGTAATGCGTTTGGCCCGAGGAGAAAATTTTCCCCTGAATGTAACTGTTGAGCTTGTATTTAATTGATTTGTCATAAAAGTGGAAAAATATAATTTCACATACATGTCTGAAGATGCTGTAAGTTATGCTATCTACTGGGCAGAGAAGAAACGATTGGAATTCATCACCCCAGAATTGGTATTAATAGGCGTAACATTACAGCAACCATTTGACGAAATTGCAAAGAGAATGTCCATAATCCCTTCTACTATTCGGGAGGAATTAAGGGCATACACATATAATGGAGACGTCATTGACGAGGGCGAAGAGTACACACTCGAAAGTTCACTCCAATTACACCAAATGCTTAAAGTTGCAGAAACATCTGCTCGCTGCTCTTCAAAAGACGAAATAGACATTCCACATATAATTGGAGGGGTACTAAGTTTAGACGATTCTGTCGCAAAATATACATTGTACAAGCACTTCGGTAATGATGATGCAAAAATTATTTCTATCTTTTCCGAAGCATACACTGCTGCAGAGAACAGTATAAATGACAATGAATCATATGATGGATTTGACTGGCTTGTTGACGATTCTGAGGATGAGTCATCCAACGTAGATTTATCTAAAGACGGATGGAAGACATTAGTAACATGTATGAATGATCAGAAGGCAGCAAAACAACCATTCATAGGACGAGAGGAAGAATTGGAACGTACTATACAGATATTGAGTCGAAAAGATAAAAACAATCCACTGCATATAGGAGAATCAGGTGTAGGTAAAACTGCATTGATATATGGATTGATATCTAAAATCAAATCTGGAGATGTTCCTGAAAACCTAAAGAATAGCAAAATCTACTCCATGGATTTGGGTTCAATGATTGCCGGTTCACAAATGCGTGGTGAATTTGAGAAACGAATAAAAGCTGTTCTTGAAGGAGTAAGAAATACGCACGGCGGCATAATTTATCTTGACGAGATTCACAATTTAATTGGCGCTGGTCAGATTGGAGACAGTGCAATGGATGCCTCTACACTTCTCAAGCCATACCTTGATGAGGGTACGTTACGTTTCATCGGAAGTACAACATATCAAGATTACAATCGTTACATGGCAAAGAGCAAGGGAATTATCAGACGTTTTCAGCAGATAGACATTAACGAGCCTTCCATTGACGAGACTATCCAAATTATAAAAGGCGTATTGCCAAATTACGAGAAATTCCATGGAGTAAAATACACTGATGAAGCCATCCGCTATGCAGTGGAAAAAAGCAATCAATTGATAGTAGAACGTTTTCTCCCGGACAAAGCTATTGACATTATAGATGAAGCAGGTGCATACCGAAAACTTCATCCAATAATGACAAAGAACAATACTCCCAAAGCGAAACGATTCCAAACCGTTGACAAGCAGTTGATTTCTGAAATATTGTCAAAGATATGCAAGATTGACTCAAAAGCCTTGAAAGATTCTGACAACAAGCAACTGGAGAAACTTTCCGAGCGCATCCTCAGCCAAATATATGGTCAAGATGAAGCCGTAAGGTATGTTGTAGAAGCTGTTCAAATGGCAAAAGCCGGACTACTTGATGAAAACAAGCCATTGGCAAGCCTATTGTTTGTCGGTCCGACTGGCGTTGGAAAAACAGAACTTTGTAAAGTCTTGGCAAATGAATTGGGAATTCAATTAATTCGCTTTGATATGAGTGAATATACAGAGAAACATACCATTGCGAAACTTATAGGTTCACCTGCAGGTTATGTCGGCTACGAAGATGGAGGATTGCTTACCGACGCAATACGCAAGTCTCCAAATTGCGTTCTCTTACTTGACGAAATAGAGAAAGCCCACTCTGATATATACAATATACTGTTGCAGGTGATGGACTATGCCAGACTGACTGACAATCGCGGCAATAAAGCGGATTTCAAGAATGTAATACTTATTATGACAAGTAATGCAGGAGCACAATTTGCAAACACAGCCGGCATGGGATTTGCATCAAACACTACCCGAGGGGATGTTATGCTCCAAACCGTGAAAAAAATATTCAAGCCAGAATTCCTCAATCGTCTATCAGGTACTGTTGTTTTCCATGACATGGACAGAACTATGGCTGAAATGATTTTTGACAAAAAAACACATCAGTTGGAACAACGCCTTAATAACAAAAACGTCACACTTGAACTTATGCCTGAGGCACGACGTTACTTTATAGACAAAGGATTCACAAAACTTAATGGAGCGCGTGAAATGGACCGTGTTATCCAGCAACACCTTAATCCTTTGCTCATGCACGAAATCCTATTCGGAAAACTCCAAAAAGGCGGTATCGCAAAAATAGATATAAAAGACAACAAACTCATATTAATTTAGTGTAACATTTTAAATTATCACTTACTATGGAATATAGAGAATTTGACAGAATTGTAAACGATGCGCATGGAAGCGAATCTTTTGTGCCCTCCACTACTTTTTCTGCTTTAATGCAGAAAGTCTATACATGGATGACTTTAGCTTTGGTCATTACAGGTGTTACCGCCTATGGAGTAGCTAATTCTCCATCAATATTAACAATGTTGTATAGCAACCAAATTGTATTTTGGGGTATTATTATTGCAGAATTGGCATTGGTATTCATTATCAGTGGCATGATTAACCGTATCAGTTTAGTAACCGCCACACTACTGTTTGTTTTGTACAGTGTATTAAACGGTGCTGTGCTGTCTAGTATCTTCTTAATATATACGATGAGCAGCATCGGTCAGGTATTTTTCATAACAGCAGGCACCTTTGGTGTCATGGCTTTCATTGGATATACTACGAAAATCGACTTGTCATCTATGGGAAAAATACTGTATATGGCTTTAATAGGCATAATTATTGCCACTGTCGTGAATATATTTGTTGGTTCCAATGGACTTCAGACTATAGTAAGCTATGCAGGTGTATTGATATTCGTCGGTTTAACGGCTTATGACTCTCAGAAAATAAAACAGATGATGTATGATCAGGAATACAATGATACCGGTGCACAAAAACTTGCTTTGATTGGTGCACTTACACTCTATCTCGACTTTATAAACCTGTTTATATATTTACTTAGAATCCTTGGCAGTCGCAGGGACTAAATAACATCATCATAAACATATCGGGGACGAAGCACTTGTGTGTGCATCGTCCCCGATTTAATTTGGAAATTAACGGAACCCACCTTGTTAACATTCTGAGAACTGGGAGACTATCCTCTTTCCGCCCAATCTCCCCTGTCTAAATTTCTATAATTTACAGCTTCTGCAATATGTGGCATCTCCACATTTTTACTACCGGCAAGATCTGCAATAGTACGTGCCACCTTAAGAATACGGCTATATGCACGAGCAGAAAGTTTGAATTTTTCCATTGCAAGTCGCAGTGTTTCAAGCGATGCAGCATCAGGCTCTGCAAATTCATGAAGCATTTTCTCCGTCATCATGGCATTACAATGTATTCCCTTATATGCCCTAAAGCGTTCCTCCTGTATCTTTCGTGCGGCAATAACGCGCTCACGAATAACAGAAGAAGGCTCACCTGGTTTTAATTGTGATAACTGAGCAAATGGAACTGCCTGTATCTCACATTGTATGTCAATACGATCCATTAAAGGACCACTAATTTTCGACATATAACGATATATCTGTCCTGGCGTACAAACACAATTGTGAGTGCTGTCGCCATAATATCCGCAAGGGCACGGGTTCGCACTCGCCACAAACATAAAAGAGCACGGATATTCTGTCGTATATTTAGCCCTGGATATCGTTATTTTTCTATCTTCCAAAGGTTGCCGCAACACTTCCAATGTTGCCTTATTAAATTCTGGTAACTCGTCTGCAAACAAAACACCGTTATGGGCAAGACTTATCTCTCCCGGCTGTGGTGAAGAACCTCCTCCCACAAGTGCTACCTGAGAAATGGTATGATGCGGAGCTCTGAAAGGACGTTGGAATATCAATGATTGTTCAGCCCCCAGTTTTCCTGCGACAGAATGAATCTGTGTAGTTTCCAAACTCTCAGCCAATGACAACGGAGGCAATATACTTGGCAAACGCTTTGCCATCATACTTTTTCCCGAACCCGGAGGACCTACCATTATAAGATTGTGACCACCAGCAGCAGCCACCTCCATAGCCCTTTTCACATTCTCCTGTCCCTTTACATCAGCAAAGTCTAATTCAGATGTTGTCTGCTGTTCAAAAAAGACCTTTCGGGTATCAAATACCAGCGGCTGTGCATCAGACTTATCTGACAAGAACTGTATTACCTCTATCAAGGATTGCATACCGTAAACCTCCAAGTTATTTACTACGGCAGCCTCTCTCACATTCTCCTTAGGAACAATCAGTCCCTTGTATTTCTCTTTTCTTGCGAGAATAGCAATTGGGAGAGCTCCCTTGATTGGCTTCAAGCGCCCATCAAGTCCAAGCTCTCCCATAAGCATATACTCATGCAAATGTTCAGAAGGAATAGCTTCATTCGCTCCAAGAATGCCTATTGCTATAGGCAAATCATAACCTGATCCTTCCTTACGAAGATTTGCAGGAGATAAATTTATTGTTATGGCCTTGTTTGGAAACTTATAGCCACTGTATGTAAATGCAGTATTAATTCTACCTAAACTTTCACGAACAGCTTCATCGCCCAATCCTGACAATACGATTCTCTGTCCATTCTCAACGCTGGTTTCTATCGTCACCGCATTTACTTCCAGACCATTTACAGCTGCACTATAAGTTTTTACCAACATGATGCCACCTTATTACATTCTATCCATTGCTTGCTGAAGATCTGCGATTATATCTTCCGCATTTTCTATTCCCACAGACAATCTTATAAGGTCAGGAGCAACACCTGCTTCAAGTAATTGTTCGTCTGTCAATTGTCTATGTGTATGACTTGCAGGATGCAACACACATGTTCGAGCATCTGCTACATGAGTAACTATAGAAATAAAGTCAAGGTTATCCATGAACTTTATAGCATCTTCACGTGTGCCTTTCAATCCAAAAGCAATCACGCCACAGGAACCATTAGGCAAATACTTCTGTCCCAAAGCATAATACTTATTTGAAGGCAGTCCGCAATAATTCACCCACCCTACTCTATCATTCTTCTCAAGCCATTCCGCAACTTTCTGCGCATTAGCACAATGCTGTTTCATACGAAGAGCGAGCGTCTCCAATCCGAGGTTAAGCAAGAATGCATTTTGTGGAGCAGGAATAGATCCAAGGTCTCGCATTAGCTGAGCAACAAGTTTGGTCATATAGGCCATTTTGCCAAAAGCCTTTGTGTATGTAAGACCATGATATGACTCATCAGGGGTTGTCAGACCTGGGAATTTCTCTGAATACTTATCCCAGTCAAAATTACCAGAGTCAACCACTACACCACCAACCTGTGTTGCATGTCCATCCATATACTTAGTTGTAGAATGTGTAACGATATCACATCCCCATTCAAACGGACGACAATTTATAGGAGTTGCAAATGTATTGTCCACAATCAATGGTACACCATGTTTGTGCGCCATTTTTGCAAAACGCTCAATATCAAATACATTACCACCAGGGTTCGAAATGGTTTCGCCAAAGAAACATTTAGTATTTTCCTTAAAGCAAGCCTCAATCTTCTCATCTGACCAATCTGGATCAACGAATGTACATTCTATGCCCAGTTTCTTCATTGTAACGCCAAAAAGGTTATATGTACCACCATATATAGCGTTTGAAGTAATAAAATGGTCTCCTGCCTGGCATATATTGAAGACTGCATAGAAATTTGCAGCCTGACCAGAAGATGTCAGCATAGCGCCTACACCACCCTCCAATGCTGCAATTTTCTTTGCTACAGCATCGTTGGTAGGATTAGCCAAACGTGTATAAAAATAACCAGCGTCTTTCAAATCAAACAAGCGAGCCATCTGTTCACTTGTATCATATTTGAATGTTGTTGACTGATAAATTGGTAATTGCTGTGGTTCACCCTTGGTTGGCTTCCAACCTCCGTGAATACATAAAGTTTCAATATTCTTTTTCATTTATTTGTTTTTTGATTCTTTTATTAAACTCAACAATCTTTCCGTCGCTCCCGAATGTATCTTTACATAGTTACCCGAAGCCTCCGCGGCTTTATGTAATATATCTACATTACTGATGAAATTGTCCATTACTGAACTAAATGAGTTGTAGTCTTTGACCTCATAGCCTCCACCACACTCTTTCAATTCCTGAGCTTCCTTGAATTTCTCATTATTCGGACCAAATATTACCGGCATTCCCCATACTGCAGCCTCTGGAAGGTTGTGTATGCCTACTCCGAATCCTCCACCCACATATGCAACATCACCATATCTATATATGGAGGACAATAATCCGAAGCAATCTATTATCATCACCTCCATATCTTTCAATGACTTCACATCATCTGCTGTCAATTTGCTGTATCTTACAACCTTGCGTCCCTTCAGTAATTCAAGCAGTTGACTAATATGTTCTTCAGAAATGACATGTGGAGCGATTATCATTTTCCAGTCTTTGCGAGACATGAAATAAGGAATGAACATCTGCTCATCAGGAAGCCACGAACTACCTGCAATAAAGACTTTACTGTCTCCCTTAAACACCTCTATCTCGGAGATTTGCTTACTATTGCGAGAAATCTGCAATACCCTGTCAAAACGTGTATCGCCAGTTACGTCCACATTATCAAGTCCTATGCCATGAAGCAGTTCCTTACTCTGTTCATTCTGCACGAAGAAATGGGTGAAACAATTAAGCACATGCCTGTATTGGCAACCATACCATTTGAAGAATATCTGGTTCTTTCTGAAAATACTGCTTACGCTATATACAGGCACGTTCCTGTGTCGCAGAATGTGCAGATAGTTGTACCAGAACTCATACTTTATGAAGAAAGCTACAGACGGACGTATCAATCTGAGGAATCGTATTGCATTCGTTGGCGTGTCTATAGGAAGATAACACACTATGTCTGCATGCTCATAGTCTTTACGCACTTCATAACCTGATGGTGAAAAGAATGTCAATAATATTTTCTTTTCTGGATATGTTCTGCGAAATTCCTCTATGATTGGGCGTCCCTGTTCAAATTCTCCCAATGAAGCAGCATGAAACCATGCATAATCGGCACTGGCATCCACTTTTTCCTTCAATATCTTGAAGGCATTACGCTCGCCATGCCACATTTTCTTCACTTTCTCTGAGAAGAAACTTGCAATAAAGACACCTAACTCGTATATGTAGAAAACAAAATTGTATATCATTATTTTAATATTTCAACCGCTTTCTCTATGCGTTTCAGCGTCTCCTGTTTTCCCAAGAAGGCAGATATATCAAACATTCCAGGGCCCTTACCCTCTCCAACCAGACATAGGCGGAAGGCATTCATAACATCGCCCAACTTATATCCTTTTGTTTCTATCCATTCCTTGACTATCGTCTCTTGATTCTCTATTGAGAAATCATCAATGCCTTCAAGTACTGCAGCCAACTCTGTCATCACCTGCGCAGAATTTTCCTTCCAACGTTTTTTAACTGTTTTCTCATCATACTCCTTTGGTGCAAAGAAGAAGAATGAGCAAAGAGGCCACAACTCACTGACGAAATTAACACGGTCCTTCATCATTTCAACCACCTTCACTATCTGTCCAAATGATGCATCAGACCCATTGTTTGCCACTATCGGGGCAAACAACTTTGCTATATCCTCTGATGATTTCTTAAGAATATACTCATGGTTAAACCATATTCCCTTCTTATAGTCGAACTTGGCTCCAGCCTTTGAACAACGAGAGATGTCAAATGCTTCGATAAGCTCATCCATTGAGAACAACTCCTGCTCAGTACCTGGATTCCATCCAAGAAGAGCGAGGAAATTCACCAATGCCTCCGGGAAATAACCACTTTCCCTGAATCCGGAACTCACCTCTCCTGTCTTTGGGTCATGCCATTCCAAAGGGAACACAGGGAAACCGAGGCGGTCACCGTCACGTTTTGACAATTTGCCTTTGCCCTCCGGCTTCAGGAGCAATGGCAGATGAGCAAACCTCGGCATGGTGTCTTCCCATCCAAAGGCTCTATACAGCAACACATGCAACGGAGCACTTGGCAACCATTCCTCGCCACGAATGACGTGTGATATCTCCATCAGGTGGTCATCTACTATATTTGCAAGATGATATGTAGGCAACTCATCTGCGCTCTTATACAACACCTTGTCATCAAGGATGTCGCTCTTAATACGCACCTCGCCACGAATCAAATCGTCAACAAGCACTTCCTCGCCCGGCTCTATCTTGAAGCGAACCACATACTGCTTTCCATCAGCAATAAGCTCATTCACTTCATCAGCAGACAGCGTCAATGAATTGCGCATCTGCTCTCTCGTACGGGCGTCATACTGAAAGTTTGAAATCTCATTGCGCTTAGCCTCCAGTTCCTCCGGAGTATCAAAAGCTATGTATGCCTTACCATCATCAATGAGCTGACGCACATACTTCTTGTAGATATCCCTTCGCTCGCTCTGACGATAAGGTCCTTTGTCTCCTCCGAATGACACACCCTCGTCAAACTTAATCCCGAGCCACTTGAAAGATTCTATGATATACTCTTCTGCTCCAGGAACGAAACGATTGGAGTCTGTATCCTCAATACGAAATATCATTTCGCCACCCTGCTGCTTGGCAAAAAGATAATTAAACAACGCTGTGCGTACTCCGCCAATATGCAACGCACCAGTTGGACTGGGAGCAAAACGCACCCTTACTTTCTTATTTTCCATTTTAATTCGTAAATTTCTAATAAAACAACAAAAACACCAAGTTTTTGTTTATCCAATGCAAAGTTAACAAAAATTCCTCGTATTTACTAACTTTTTGTTTATTTTCTTTGTCATAACCGATTTTTTTTTTGTATTTTTGCAACAGAATTAAAAAAACTCATACTATGGCAATGGAAAATGTCAACACCGAGAACGTCTCTGGTGTTATCTCTTTTCTTAAAACGACTTGTATCATTTTTGTCTCTGTGACACTGATCGTATTGGCGATGCCAAACACTGAAAGACCTCGTTTGACCTACGAGGTAGGCAACCCATGGACTAATCCTCAGCTTATATCACCTGGAGAAATTCTGATACAGAAAGACCCCAAGGTAGTGGAACAGGAGCAGCAGGAAGCTCTGAAAAACGATTACCTGCCTTATTATTCCATAAACCACAAAACCGGAGAAACACAGATAAAAGCGTTCCTTGAGAAATATGGCGAGGGCATACCTGGAGTTTCCGCCTATTGCATGCAGTCCGTTGCCGACATCCTGTCAAACCTGTACGAACAAGGCATAATCCCACAGAACGACTACATCTCTTTTCTCAACAACGACACTCTCAGTTACATCATCGTGGTGGACAACAAGATTGCAGACAAGAAACTCGTCAGGGAATGTATATCCACGAAGAAAGCCTATGAGATGTTGTTTCAAGACAAGAGGGTTGAGAAAGAAAAAGCCATCCTTCTGAAATGCAACCTTAATGATTTCATTGTCCCTAACGTGACATTCGATTCCAAGAGAAGTGAACAGGCTCGCCATGATATCCTTGCCATGATTCCTACCAATTCCGGTATCATAAAACCCGGACAGGAGATTATCAACCGAGGCGACATCATCACTGAAGACAAAGCAAGGATGATTGACAGTTACAATGCCTTTGTCGAGGTTCAATCTACCAACAATACATACGATCTTATCAAGACGAATGGCTTTCAGTGGCTGTACGTTATGATAATATATATTCTACTGATGCTGTATATGCAGTTCTTCAGAAGCGATTATCTGACGAAACGCCGTTCCTTGAATATGCTGTTCTGCCTGATAACATCTTTCGCCATTCTCAATGCCATCATTGTACGTTTCGACCCAAGAAACATATTCATACTGCCAATATGCCTCGTACCGATGTTCATACGCGTGTTCCTCGACTCACGCACTGCATTCATGGCACACATTGTGACCATCCTCGTTTGCGCTGCAGCAGTGAGCGACAGGTTCGAATATATGTTTGTACAGATTACTGCAGGCTTTGTTGCCATCTGCGGTTTGCGCACCATATCCAAGCGCTCCAAGATGTTTCTCACAGCCCTGTATATCACTATCGCATGCATTATCTCGTACACTACAATTAAATTCCTTGGAAACAAAGAAGTCACCTTTGACTTGTTGAAACACTCATACATTGCGATTGTCATCAACGGCATACTGCTACTGCTGGCATATCCGCTGATGTTCATCGTTGAACGTCTGTTTGGTTTCATCTCGCCAGTAACGCTGATAGAACTGTCCGACACTAACCGAGGCATCCTGCGCGAACTCTCCGAAAGGGCTCCCGGCACATTCCAGCACTCCATCATGGTGGGAAACCTTGCCGCCGCCATAGCATCGGAGATTGGTGCAAAAAGCCTCATGGTGCGTACCGGTGCCCTCTACCATGACATCGGCAAGTTGCGCCGCCCTACATTCTTCACCGAAAACCAGGCGGGCATCAATCCGCATACGAGGCTTACGCCGCAGGTCAGCGCACGCGTCATCATCTCACACGTCACCGACGGTATAGAGAAGGCAAAGGAAAATGGCGTACCTGACGTACTGCGTAATTTCATCCTCACCCACCACGGCAAAGGACTTACAAAATATTTCTACAACACATATAAAAACGAACATCCTGATGGAGAAATAGATGATGCCCCATTCCGTTATCCTGGTCCAAATCCGTTCTCAAAGGAGCAGGCCATCCTGATGATGGCTGATGCCGTAGAGGCTGCCTCGCGCTCTCTACAGCAATATAATGAAGAAACGATAACAGCATTGGTAAACAAAATCATAGACTCTCAGGTTGCCGAGGGATATTTCAACGAATGTCCTATCACTTTCAGAGACATTGCCACTGCCAAAAGAATATTGATAGAACGCCTTGGGGCAATATATCACCCTCGCATCCAATATCCTGAAGTGGCAACAAAGAAGGACACCGAGGACGAGAAAACTGAAATCGACGACCTATGATGAAGCCTTTTCCATATTCACTGCAGCGATGGTGGCAGAACATAGGATTCGGAATACAGTCAAAGACCGACTATTCCTTCCTCAAGGACGTATTGCGTGAACATCTGCCATATTATATATATGACGACCTTAGGAAGGAATATCTTCAGTTCAGCAATAAAGCCCACAGACAAGCACAACTGTTATTCAGAATATGTTATCACTTCCGCAACGAGAGAATACTATTCGTAGGCCACTTCAACGAACTTGACAGGAAAGCCATAGAGTATGCTTCACCTCTTAATACGGAATTTGCAGATGCTTTTTACCATAAGATTGCCGCCAATGTCATCATAATGAGTGGTATATACGAAGAAAACATTAACAGGTGGTGCGCCCTTACCCAAGGCAACTGCATCACATTCGACATGGTGGACCTTGGCATTGTCATTTCTAATGAAGACCGTTATCCTGAACATTATAAAATATTAAGACCGTGAAACTGACTACTATCTACACAAAAAAAGGCGATGCCGGCACCACTTCTCTTGTCGGGGGAATAAGAACAACGAAAGACTCCGCCAGACTCGAGGCCTACGGCACTGCTGACGAACTGTCGTCAAACCTCGGCATGCTTTATTCCCTGATTGCCAAAGAGGCTGGCCACAATGCCGACAACGAACTGACCCGAATCGGCAATGCCATCGAACACATACAGAATGTGTTATTCAACGTATGCACATACCTTGCCACCGACACCTCACAGACTCCCGTTTACAGTTCCGCCAAACTGGATGCAGAGGAAATCACCTCACTGGAAAAGCAGATAGACACCATAAACTCTTCTCTGCCACAACTGAACAGTTTTATTCTCCCCGGCGGCAACATCCTTGCATCGCAGTGCCACATCTGCCGAACGATATGCCGAAGAACGGAAAGAAGGATTGTCACCCTTGTATCGGCATTATCAGAAGAAAACAAGTCTGGATTCAATCCCGACATACTACGATATATGAACCGCTTATCCGATTATTTGTTCGTTTTAGCGCGAAAATTAAACTTTCTTTGCAATACAGAAGAAAAAATATGGGAAAACACTTGCAAATAAGAAAAAAAATTGTACCTTTGCAGACGATTTACACATATCTACTGCTGAAATATGCAGACATTATTAATTATTAATTCGTCAATTAATTAATTAAACTATGTACTGGACACTTGAATTAGCCTCAAAACTGGAAGACGCCCCATGGCCAGCAACAAAGGAGGAACTGCTTGACTATGCAACACGCAGTGGCATATCACTTGAAGTAATAGAAAACCTTGAGGAACTCGAGGATGAAGGAGAGGTGTATGACTCTATTGAGGATATCTGGCCCGACTATCCTACAAAAGAAGATTTCCTTTTCGACGAAGAGGAGTATTAAGAAATTTGAATATTACAAAACGGCGAGCGATGTAGTCAACTGACTGTATCGCTCGCCGTTTTGTTTTTTTATACGCTAATCAATGTTTCTTTATTGGTTTGCCCCCAGGAACATATTCACTATCTGGTTGGCATCCGCCATGGTAATCTCTCCGTCACCATTCACGTCGGCAGCCTCCTCGTCAAAGTCTCCTTCCACGAAACCGTCAGAACCCTTTGCAAGGAAGTAGTTCACCACTGCATTGGCATCTGCCATAGTTACTGCGTCGTCGCCGTTGCAGTCACCCATTACAGCAAGTGAGTCCATAAAGAAGAACTCCTTCCACTGCGCTACCTGCTGGTAGCTTGACACTGTGCCCTTAGGCACCGAAAGCGTACACTCCCACTTACTGATGTCATCCAAAGCCTGCGAATCGCATACTGGTGGAGTCATAGCGTGGCTTATCAGTTTTGTCATAGCCGTACAGTCAGAGAATGCCTCTTTGCCTATAGACTGCATAGCAGAGCCAAAAGAGAAATACTCTATGCTTGAACAACCGCTGAATGCCCAGTTACCAATATATGTCACTCCATCACCTATCCTTACGTTCTTCAGGTTAGTGCATCCATAGAACTCATTCTCTGATATCTCAGTCTCTTTATCTGTTATATGTACAGTGCGTAGTGATGTGTTTCGATAGAAAGGCGAATATCCGTAACTACTTGCGGTAGGATATGATATATTTCTTCCTATATACACCGAGTCAAGCGGACAGTTTGAGAAGATAGGACTTGAGCCATTACTGCCTAATTTCAATTCTGTTTCCGCATTGTCTATAATCACATTTTTTAATCCTGTGCAACCATAAAACACATAATCCTCTATTTCTTTGACGTTTCCAGGAACTTTTATTTGTTCCAGGGCAGTACAATTATAGAAACATCCAGATTTTGTAGATGTGCCATTTATTCCTAATATTTTCGTAATATTTGTTCCTATCTCCACGTTTTTAAGACTTGTGCAACCACTAAATGTATAAACGTTTAGCAAACTAATGCCATTGCCTGTTTTTGCAGATTTCAAAGACGTACAGCCATAAAAAGCACCGGAGCCCAAGGTCTTCACTTTGTCAGGTATCTCTATACTTCCAAGCTTTGTACATCCTTCGAATGCAGAGGAGCCAACAGATGTAATGTCTTGACCTAATTCTACAGTCTTTAACTTAGGGCAAGAACTAAAAGCAGAATTGCCAATACCTCCATTATTCTTTATTATCGCCTTCTCCATACCTGCTTGGCTGAAAGCATATTGTCCTATAGAACCATCATTACTTATGTTTACTAATGGTATAGTCTGGTTACTGCCACATTTATAAAAAGCATAGGAATTGATATAACCCTTATTACTAATATCAAGAGTTGTAATGTTGGAACATTCACTAAATGCATAACTGCCAATATAACCGTTATTTGCTATTGTCGTTTGTGTAATAGCAGAACAACCTTGAAAAGCATAGTTGCCGATATTACCATCGTGGCTGATGACAACGTTTTTAATACTTTTGTTCATGTAGCAGGTATAAGGTTTGATATTCTTTACATTCAAGGACACACCTTTATAAGAAACCGTTTCACCTATATTGATATTTTCTGCAGAAGTATTATACATACAGTCTATTGCATCACAAGTACGTTCTGATGGACTAACAGGCACATACTTTATTCCATCAACCTCAAACATTGAATTAAGGAAAGGATAAACTGTTGCATTGCTAAGTTTCGTATATAGGTTGTTTGCCACATAATTTATGGTGCCTTTTGCATTTTCATAACCACTTGGCGGAGTATTTGCCAACCAAACCACCTTTACCGGTGTTGCACCAAATGCAGTATCATTATTAAGACAGCTAAAAGCATCGGATGCTATCGTCTGTACGCCACTACCTATTGTAAGAGATTTTATTCTCGTGTTATAGAACGCTTGAGAGCCTATACTGGTAACGCTGTTGGGAATGGTCACCGAGGTCAGTCCACTGCAGCCATAGAACGCTTCAGAGTAGATGTGGGTCACGCTGTTGGAGATGGTTACCGAGGTCAGGCTGCTGCAGCCTTCGAACGCAGACGTACCGATACTGGTCACGCTGTTGGGGATGGATATGGATTTCAGGTTGCTCATTCCGTAACACATGCATGAAGAAACACTAGTCATATCATCACCTATAATAAACTCCGTTATCTGAGTCCTTATATTGTAAAAAGGACTAGATGAATGATAATTCTTCGCATTCCATGTTATTGAGGTCAGGCCACTGCAGCCCAAAAACGCATCTTGGCCGATGCTGGTCACACTGTTGGGGATGGTCACCGAGGTTAGGCGACCGCAGCCAGAGAACGCATAACAGCCGATGTTGGTCACACTGTTGGGGATGGTTACCGAGGTCAGGCTGCTGCAGCCTTCGAACGCATAATTGCCGATGCTGGTCACGTCATCAGGAATAACTATTTTCGTTATCTCCGTATTCTCATCACTATACAGGTAATGCGCATAGGACAGCGGATTGGCATAATAGCCGCCAAAATCAATACTGCACCACTTCTTTATATTGATATCCGGGACAATAACTTTTTTTAGGCCTAAGCAATCTTTGAACGCAAAAGAGCCTATGCTGGTCACACTGTTGGGAATGGTCACGGAGGTCAGTCCGCTACAGCCATAGAACGCTCTTTCGCCGATGTTGGTCACTTTATTAGGGATGGTCACCGATGTCAGGCCTCTGCAGTCTCTGAACGCAGAAGAGCCGATGCTGGTCACGTAGTCACCAATGGTTACCGATGTCAGGCCTCTGCAGTCCCTGAACGCTTCAGAGTCGATGCTAGCCACGAAGTAAATCCTACTATTATATGTAATTGTTTTAGGAATGACTATCTCTCCGGAGTATTCATTGGAATAATAGTTGTAGGATGTTCCAAAGTATGTAACAGAAACAGAAGTACCATCAGTGTTATATTTATAATAGATAGTCTTGCCATCACTGTTCGCTACTGCTATATCGTGTGCAAAGGCCTTAACTCCAACCATACACATAATAATGGTGAGTAAACTGATAATGTTAATTTGTTTCATAATAATATGTATTTAATTATATATTTCTTCTAAATTACCAATTTCCTTGAAACTAGATTGAACAAAACTACTATAACCGTCTTTTGGAGGTATCTGCGTTTCATATTTTGCTGGTATTACAACGCATGTTGCTTCACGGTCAAACATAGAAATATATTTTATACCATCAATCTGGGGAAATTTGTCATTTTTATGCATAAATAATATATGAAAAAATAACTGCGAGAACATATATTCTTCGCAAAAATTCTTTTCTTTATTGTTGACTTTTACCAAACACATCAGACGTATTGGATACGTTATAAAAAAAGCGAACTTATCATAAGAACTCATCGTCTCAATATTAGGCAGGCTAAAATCTAAATAATATAAGTTTTTGGTTTGATGATATTTTCCACACCAACGTTTCTTGCCACACATAGGTTCATGTCCTATCTCTTTATTAGCACAACTTTTAGAACTTGCCAAATAAAAACAAGGAAATCCACTTTGATTAAAACGGTTTCTTGAGGCTTTCTCTCTTTGATTGAATGGGACATGCCAGCAATTTATATTCTCTTTTTTCTCGTCACAATTAAAATCTACACAACGATAGAAATCTTGATTAGAAGTTTCTGTACGAAAATAGTTAACATAATAATCTTTCAATTTATTTTGTGTATATTTTTGATACATTAGTAGATTTTCCAAGTGCTTTAAAGCATTTAGAATGTCTCCCATATAAGCATATTGTAATATTCTCAGACAATTATCCTGTATACACTTTATTAGATTAATTAAACGCAGTTTTGTTTTGTTTCCAGTTATTTCAGATGACAACTTAAGCAGAGTATTTAATTCATCCTCTGATATTTTCTCTATTTCTCCAATAAAATCTGTGTAACAATTCGTAATCAATTCATAGAATGTATCATTCCCGAGTTCTTTTGGTAAATCTGCAAGAAGTTTTCTAATTAGTAAATCAATATTTTTCATAAGCATTACTTTTTTATGCCTACAGCCACCCAATACTCAGCGGTTAATAAAGATTTTTAGGAATGAAAAAGACGTGGGTGCTGTACTCTCGCTTATCCTGAAACTGAGGCTCTGGTAAACCCAAATCATAAGGATAAGCAACCAGTTAGCCCACGTCAAGAGATAATATATACGAGTACAACACCTTATTATATATAACAATATAAAAGGTGGCTATCGTGATATAAAATCACCCACGTGGACGTTTCGATTGCGTCATCTTCTTATGATTTAGAAAAGTTTACCAGACTTTCAGTTTCAGAAGATTAACGTTCTATAAACGTCCTTTCTTGATGTCATGGCGGTGGTGCCTTCACGAGGCATTGCCGTATGCGCATCAAACCAATATGTCTTGAAAACATAGCCCAACCCGTGGACTAATTGTTTTCAAGGGCAAAGTTAAGAAAAAAACATGAAACGAACAAAGAAAATCATAAAAAAATGTGAACGAAAAACACTGTGTACGAGCACAACGAACACTGCACAGTTAAATGCCCAGCATTACAAGTTACATATACACGAAAACGACCACAGATTTCTTTTCGACCACGGATTGCGGATTTTATAAAAGCGGATTTACACTTGTTCTTGAACACAAATCACTCGAATAGAACGAATCTTTTTATGCCCTGCGGGCAGAAATCCATTGAAAATCTTTTTGAAAATCATTGGAGCCTGGCGGCTCAGAAATAAAGCATGAAAAAAAACTGTGTTCATCTGTGCTATCTGTGGTCGCATATAAGGTGAGAGGTGAGATTTCTGGCTCGCAAGAGCCTAAGATTCTTTAAAGGATTCTTAAGGATTTCTGCTCCAGAGGAGCACGGGATAAATATAATCACTTTGGCATAATAAGGCCCGTTTTCCTTACACTTTGATTTTTGCAACCTCAATTTCCTTGCGATAAAATCCAGCGACGGAGAATTGTTTTGAAAATCGGGCAAAATCTCATCGTTTGTAACTTGTTGATAATCAGTGATAGGATTTTTCTGGAATTGTAAAAGCATACGTTTTACGTCGTAAAAGCTATCGAATTACGTCATTAAAGCTATCATTTTACGTTGTTAAAGCATAGCTTTTAGAGTGTAAAAGCTATCATATTACAGTGTGGAAGGTATGCTTTGACATCATAAATGCGGTGCTTGTCCCTAAACAGATCTAAAAAATGCCGTCAGAAACTCTATTTTGAATTTTCTGACGACACTTTTCATTTTGACACTTTGCAAAGTCATACATAGTAAGAACTTTCAAAATGTCAATTTCACAGACCCGCACTTTCGTACGTTAGAGTATCCCCCGACTTCATAAGACACAAAAAAAGGACGAAGATATCTTCGTCCTTTTTTGTGACTCCTGCAGGATTCAAACCTGCAACCTTCTGATCCGTAGTCAGATGCTCTATTCAGTTGAGCTAAGGAGCCAAACCATATGACTCGCAAATTTGAAAGTTTTGTTCGTTTTTGTGACTCCTGCAGGATTCAAACCTGCAACCTTCTGATCCGTAGTCAGATGCTCTATTCAGTTGAGCTAAGGAGCCTTCAAACGGGCTGTTTTCTTATTTGCGAGTGCAAAGGTACTACTTTTTTTTGAAACTACCAAATGTTTTGAGAGTTTTTTTTGAACTCTACAAAATATTATCACACTTTTTATGCGTAAAGGGAGTAAAGAGGAGTTAAGGAGAGGGTCTGAGGGGAGTATAAAAAAAGAAGGGCAGTAATCACTTACGGCCCTTCTATAGTGTTTGGAATAAGTTTTGTTTTTGTAAGTTTTGAGTCATTGGGGTGTTTGGAGTCCCGTGGACTGTGGTTTCAGCGGACTGTGTTTAAGCCTCTGCTGGTATTACAGACACCACGCTCTTGTCGAACTTGCCCTTGTGGAAGTTCACTGTGCCGTCAACGAGTGCGTAGAGTGTGTCGTCCTTACCCTGTGCTACACCAGCACCAGGGAAGTGCTTGTTGCCACGCTGGCGAACGATGATGTTGCCTGCTACAACTTTCTGACCACCGAAAATCTTAATACCAAGTCGCTGTGAAGCTGATTCGCGTCCGTTCTTAGAACTACCTACACCTTTCTTATGTGCCATTTCTTAGTCCTCCTTTTGGTTTTAAGCTACTACTGATTTAATTTTAACCTCTGTGAACTGGGCACGGAAACCGTTGCGCTTACGCTCGTCCTTGCGACGCTTCATCTTGAAAACGATGACCTTGTCACCCTTGACGAGTGGGTTAACCACTTCACATACTACTTTTGCACCTTCTACAGTTGGTGCACCTACTGTTACAGCGCCATCGTTGTCAACGAGAAGCACTTTGTCAAACTCAACAGCCTGGCCTTCCTCCACACCATTTATGTGGTGTACGAAGAGCTTCTTGCCCTCCTCTGCCTTGAACTGCTGACCCTGAATTTCTACAATTGCGTACATTGCTTTTTTTATTGTAAAATTGGGTTTCTCCGCTGGGCGTTCAGCCACCTGCTGACACTTAACCGAGCCCATGACGGACTAAATCGGGTGCAAAGGTACTAATTATTTGTCACATGACAAAATATACACCTTAATAGTATAGGGCAATAGTCAAAACTTTATATTTATTTAACACTAAGCCCCACCTTTCCTTTACTCCCATACAGGCAAAATTACAGTCCGAGGCTCTTCTTTATCTCTACAATGCGGGCATCGGCCTTGGCTGTGAATGCATTATAGTCGCCATCAAACTGACCGGCTACAGGCACTTCACAATAGAACTTAATCTTAGGCTCAGTACCTGACGGACGAACGGAAATCTTCATACCATCCTCAGTAAACCATTGCAGCACGTTGCTCGTGGTCGGCATGTTGAGGTCTGTCACTGTGCCGTCGGCGGCAGTCTGCTTCAGAGTCTTGTAGTCCTTTACAGTAACCACCTTTGAACCGGCAATCTCCGTTGGAGGCGTCTGACGGAAGTCTTCCATCATCTTCTTTATCTCGTCAGCACCGCTCTTGCCTGGCTTGGTAACGCTTACAGCCGCTTCTTTCTGGAATCCGTACTCCTTATATATATCAAGCAGCAGGTCATAGAGTGTCTTGCCCTGATCCTTTGCCCAAGCTGCAATCTCACAGATAAGGCAGATAGATGCCGGTGCATCCTTATCGCGTACTTTATCGTATGGCAGGTATCCAAATGACTCCTCGCCACCGCCTATATACTTACGCTTACCCTCG
>JAEEHW010000007.1 GCA_016281055.1 Prevotella sp. | reverse complement strand
GTCGTGTACCCAAAGGTTCATGATACATGGGTCATTCTGTGCCTCACCCATTGCGTTTGCGATGTCACGGCAACGCTTTGTGTGCTCTACCCAGAACTTGCGGATGCTCTCGTCAGGGTTTGCAAGTGACAGTGAGCCAGACTTTGGATGTGAGAAAGAAGAAGAGTTGAAGTCGAGCTTCGTGTTGTTCTCCTTAGCCCAGTCAATCCAAGACTGGAAGTATTCTACAGTAACCTCGTCGCGGTCAACGACCTTGCCCTTGAAGTCACCATATATCTCGTGAAGGTTCAGACGGTGGTTACCAGGAATGAGTGACTTAGCCTTCAGGATGTCCTGACGGAGCTCGTCAATATTGCGTGCTGCACCTGGGAAGTCACCTGTTGACTGAATACCGCCAGACATAGCGCCTGCCTGTACCTCGAATCCCTTTACATCATCTGCCTGCCAGCAGTGAAGTGACAGGTGGAAGTCCTGCAGCTGCTTAAGTACTTTCTCGGTATCTACACCAATCTCTGCGTAGCGCTCTTTCGCTACCTCATAAGCCTTTGAAATAAGTTCTGTTTTCATTGTTTAGCTTTTTTATTTTTATTAGTTAATACTGTTTTTGTTTATTATCCTTTCTTTGCCACGATTTCCTCGAATTTCTTGAATGCGGCATCCCATTCTGCCTTGTCTGTTGGCGTGAAGCGCTTCAGTTCGAGACTGTTGGCTATTACCTTGCGCATGTCCCAGAGGTCTTTCACCTTGCCGGCAGCCTTTGCCTGAACCATGATGTTGCCCAGTGCGGTGCCTTCCTGCGGACCTGCCAGTACCTCCACGCCGCATGAGTTGGCGGTGAACTGGTTGAGGTAGTTGTTCAGTGAGCCGCCGCCGATGATGTGGAGCACCTCGATAGGGAATGATGCCATCTCCGTGAGGTATGAGAATACCTGACGGTAGCGCAGTGCCAGTGAGTCGAATATGCAGCGGCATATCTCTGCGTAGCCCTGCGGCACGTGCTGACCAGTCTGCTCGCAATACGACTGTATGGCCTCCACCATTGATGACGGGTTGGCAAACATTGCATCGTCAGGGTTGATGATGCTCTGGAATGCCGGCTGCTTCATTGCCTCGGCCTGCAACTCTGGGTGCGACTTCGGTGCATCGGTCCATTCCTTGCGGCAACGCTCATAGAGCCACATGCCGCAGATGTTCTTCAGGAATCGTGTGGTTCCCTCGATGCCGCCCTCGTTGGTGAAGTTGCGGTCGTATGACACCTTATTTATAATAGCATCCTTTGTCTCTATTCCCATCAGCGACCATGTACCGCTTGACAGGTAAGCGAATTTCTCATCCTTTGCAGGTACTGCTGCCACGGCAGAGCCTGTGTCGTGACCTGCCACTGCCACTACTGGTATGGCACCGAGTCCTGTCTCCTTCTGCACGGCAGGGGTCAGTGCACCGATAAGTTCGCCGGGGTTCACCATGCGGCCAAACTTGCTCTGGTTCAGTCCGAGCGAAGCCAGCAGGCGTGGGTCGAGCTGCTTGGTGCGTGGGTCGAGCAACTGCGCCGTAGAGGCTATGGTGTATTCGCAAACCATGTTGCCCGTGAGCATATAGCTCAGTGCGTCAGGAATGAAGAGTATCTTTTGTGCGTTCTTCAGTGCACTGTTGCCGGCGCGCTTCATGGCGTAGAGCTGGAAGATAGAGTTGAAGTTCATGAACTGTATGCCAGTCACGTCATACACCTTCTCGCGCGACATCACGTTCTCAAGGTAGTCGTCCATGGCGTCAAACGTGTGAGGGTCGCGGTATGCCAGCGGCTGGCTAACGCTGCCGTCCTCTGCCACGCAAACGAAGTCAACGCCCCATGTGTCGATGCCGATGCTGGTAATCTGCAGGTTCTGCTGCTTTGCCTTCTTCAATCCCTTTACAATCTCGAAGTAGAGAGCATAGATGTCCCAGTAGAAGTGTCCATTCACCTCTATGAGATTGTTGTCGAAACGTGTGAGCTCTTCAAGCTCTACCTTGCCGTTGTTCAAGGCTCCGATAATGGTGCGGCCACTGGTGGCGCCGAGGTCAACGGCGAAAAAACATTCGTTGTTTTCTTTCTTTTCCATAGTACGTTTATGGTAGTATAGTTAGTATTTTTATTAGTCTTGTGTGCAAAGGTACGGAAAAAAAATGACATAGAGCGTTTTCTCCGTGATTTTTTTTTGTGAAAAAATAATAAAAGTGTACTTTCTCTGGTTAATTCGATGTTTTTTGTCATGAAATGAAGTCATATATAATGGTATTTGTTCTCTGTGATACATAGTGATCTTTTTTTACGTTAATACCGTTAATGCTTTACCCAAAGATTATTAATGACATTAATGGTTAATATTTATGGCATTAACGATAAGAAAAATGCCAAGTTCACATTATCCTTGGATGTCTGAAATCCGACATTTAGGCAAATGTTAAAAATGTAAAGTTTTCTTAATGCGCTGTAAAAGCTATCATATTGCATGGTAAAAGCTGTCGTATTACTGGGCTATCTGATAGCTATTACAGTGTAATTTGGCTGCTTTTACAGCCTTTTCAATGCACAATGCATAATGCACAATGCACAATTATTACGTATAGTTCGCATTTATTATCCTGCATGGCCCAATTATGCATTATGAATTCTGAATTCTGAATTGAAAAAAGCGTTTTAAGGCCTCTCTATCGCATTGTACCCCTTTTCTGGGAATGTTGTCCACCGAGTTCTTTATCCTCGCTTAAAATGAGTTTTCTTGACAGTGGAGAAATTGGACAAAAAAAATAAGGATTGAAGAATTGAAGAATTGAAAAAATTGAAGGACTGAAGGATTGAAGAATTGAAGCTTTCCGTGTTGCCATGTGCTTCAACTTTTCAATCCTTCAATCTTTCAATTTTATTTGGCGGTTTCATGAAATAATTGTAACTTTGCACTCAGGAAATCGCTTTAAGCGACCGCGAGCCTGCTAAAGCAGACCCTCGCTTTGAAACATATAATGTCCATATAATCCCCATGTAATTATTCATGAAATTATTATCGAAATAAATAACATACAAACATAAAGAATAAAACGATGAAAACAAAAAACAGAATGAGGCGAATTTGTCTCCTAATCTTATTCCTCGTGACAACGGTCATGAACGTCAGTGCAGCGAGCTATGACCTAGTGATTTGTGGTACGCGAGTGACTGATGCAAACAAAGATGACCTGTCGGTCATTAATGGTGTGAGCGGCACCGTAAAATATAATCCGTCAACTAAGACTTTGACGCTGGACAATGCAACTATGACGCGTAATATTGTAAGTCAAATTGAAAGCGAAATAGAGGGATTGACGATAAATGTGATTGGTACGAACAGTCTTTCTTCTAGTGCAGAAAGCAGTAAGATTATAGATGCGTCTGGTAATCTCATTATAAATGGTAGTGGCACACTGTCTATAAACGGGTTTCTGGATAATAAAGGTTTATTCGGAATAAACCTTGATAATTGTAATTTGACAGTGAGTGGCTGTACATTGAAAGTGACGGCTAGTGCTTCCATTAATTTTAATAGTATAAATTATCAAAAAATGAGCGTTACCAATGATGCACATCTTGATTTGAAAGGATATGAGTGTATAGTGGGAACCTACATGGGAGAAGCAGCAGAAAGAACAGGTAACGTGACAATTGAGGTGTTCGGTGAGCAAACACTTTTGGAAGCAGAAAAATTCCCGGATTCTTCTTTACCTTGTATAGAAGCAATTAAAGAATTTGTTTTTAGTGACGGTATAGATATTTATGAACCAGCGGAGCCTCCACACTTAAAGCGAGGTAGACTTATCACCGTTGACGGTGTAGATTGTCCGAGTATGAAGATTGGACCGGTCACGAAATACGGCCTGTGGTTTGGCGGTGTGCCAGTGACATCAGCCAATTGTGACAACATCGTCGGTCGCTACATCTCAGAGGGCACTGCCACTTACGATGACGAGACAAAGACACTGACGCTTACCGACTGCCGCATCTTTTTTGACAAATTAACAGAAGGTACTAACGGAATAAAAAGCACCATGGACAGCCTCGCCATACACCTTGTGGGAAGCAACTTCATAGCCGCGGCGGATACAGGTATAGTGAGCAACGGCGACCTGACCATTGCCGGGCCCGGCAAACTGGATTGGGGGCTTTGCACCACTGGCATATCTATGACAAGAAATAGTGCCTGTGACATCAGGATAATAGATGGTGCTAACTTGAATATGCTTGTCATTACAGGTATATTGGGAAAAACGCGGCCTATAATCGTAGATGGCAAGACACGACGTATTCTGTACCGAAATAAACTCTACGTAAGCGGCGGCATGACCGATGTCAGCATTATGGCCAGCACATCTGCCATCAGCGACATAGATGACCTTGTTCTCAGTGACGGCCTTTCACTGACTGCGCCTGTAGGAGCGAAGTTCGAGAACCACGCCGTGTGCGACAAGGACGGCAACGTAGTTGGCAGTCTCAAGACCGTGCGCATTTCACATCTGGGCGACGTGAACAATGACGGTGCAATCACTATGGCTGACGCCAATGCCGTGGTGAACTATTTCCTTGCCACCGACAAACCTTCCGACTTTGACGTTGACAATGCCAACGTGAACGGAGATACCGACAATAACGGTAAACCTGCAATCACGATGGCTGACGCCAACCAGATAGTAAATATGTTCCTGAATCAGTAAAGCCCCCACCTGCCTCCCCCGTGGGGGGAGGGGAAGTGAATAGTGAAAAGTGAATAATACGTTGATGACACAGACTTGATGATGAGTCTAAACGTTACTTGTATTATTCACTTTTCACTTTTCATTTTTCACTTCCTTTCACTTCCCGTAAGGGATTCTTCATTCATTTTTATAAGCCGAAATATTAAATTATGTAAAATATAACGGCAAATGATACGTTTATGAAAGTTTTTTAGTAATTTTGTATTTAAATTGCAAAGTCGAGTTTGCAAAACACTTTAAATCTACAATTACTATAAAAAATGTCACTTATTACAATTATTGTGTGCGCTTTTGTCATAGGCTATGCATTCATTGCCCTTGAGAGCGTGACAAAAATCAACAAGGCGGCCATTGCCGTTCTAATGTGTGTAGTATGCTGGACGCTTCTGGCGTGTGGCTATGAGGAACTTGGTATTCAGGGATTTGAATTGAGTGAAGCCATAGAGAAGAATCTTGGCGAAGCTGGCACGACACTGTTCTTCCTTATGGGAGCCATGACAATCGTAGAAGTCGTGGATCAGCATGGAGGGTTCAACTGGGTACGCAGTGCCCTGGCATCAAAGACCAAACGCTCATTGCTGTGGAAGATAGCGTTTATGACGGCTATTCTCTCGGCTGTTCTCGACAATCTCACCACTTCCATAGTAATGATAATGATACTGCGAAAACTGGTGCAGGATCCGAAGGACCGTATCTGGTATGCCGTATGTGTAATCATTGCTGCCAACGCTGGTGGGGCGTTCTCACCGATAGGAGATGTTACCACCATCATGCTTTGGAATGGAAAGATGATTACGGCGCTGGGTGTGATTTCTGAAATCATTGTGCCATCATTTATCGCTTTCATAGTACCGACAGCTGTCATGCAGATGCATCTGAAAGGAGAACTGCCTAAGGTGGTTGACGAGCATGAGGCGGAGATAAGTCACCTGACAAAGAACGAGCGCATAATGATATTCTGGCTCGGCGTAGGTGGACTGTGTTTCGTACCGGTGTTTCATACACTGACAGAGTTGCCGGCATTCATGGGCATACTCGGAGTACTCGGTGTGTTGTGGTGCGTGACGGAGATAATTTATCGCCAGAAAGAAGAACATGACCCTATGGCAAAACGTGTTACCAAGATGCTCTCGCGCATAGACTTGTCAACCATAATGTTCTTCCTTGGCATACTGATGGCTGTGGCAGTGCTCAGCGAGATAGGAGTGCTTACCTCTGTTGGGAAGTGGCTCGACGAGGCCGTAGGCAATGATTTCCTTGTTACGGGTGCAATAGGCATACTGTCATCAATCGTTGACAATGTACCTCTCGTGGCAGGGGCTATGAAGATGTACGCCATTGATCCGAATTCAGTCAACCTCGCCGTTGACGGCATCTTCTGGCAGTTGCTGGCATATTGCGCCGGAGTCGGCGGTTCGATGCTCATCATCGGAAGTGCTGCCGGCGTGGTGGTGATGGGACTGGAACGCATCAGTTTCGGATGGTATATGAAGAATGTCACATGGATTGCCTTCGTGGGTTATGTGGCGGGCATCCTGTGCTACTGGTTTGAAAAGGCATATTTATTCTAAATGGACGAACAGATATTTTTTGCAGTAAACGGCACTCACAACATCTTCCTCGACCAGTTTCTGTGGCTGGTTACGGGAAAGCTGGTGTGGGTGCCGCTTTACGTTTCGCTGCTCTATGTGGTGTGGCGCAACTATTCATGGCGTGGTGTGCTTGGCGTGTTGCTGATGGTGGGGGTGTGCATGTTCTTCACTGACTTTCTCAATTCGCAGGTCATACGTCCGTGGATAGGCAGGCTTCGCCCCAGCAACCCAGACAACCCCATTGCGCCGATGGTGCATATAGTGAACGGAAAGCATGGCAACGGCTGCGGTTTTCCCTCAGCCCACAGTGCCAACATGTGGATGCTTACGTTCGTCATGGCCCACTGGCTGCGTAGCAGACTGCTTACGATAAGTATGGCGGTGCTTACGCTGCTGATATGCTATTCTCGTGTTTATCTCGGTTTCCATTATCCGGGTGACATTCTCGGCGGACTGGTATATGCCTTCCTTGTGGTTCTGCTGTTGCGTTGGCTCCATGTAAGATACATGCATTTCACACCAGTCACACCGTCAAGACAGACATGGGTGCCGGTATGCGTCATCGTCATTATATTGATGTATGCCGTAATATGGAGCGTATGATGGTTTTTAGATGGAAATAATTTTGTTGTTTCAAGGAAAATTAGTAACTTTGCAGAATAAAGCATAAATCACTAAAAAAAATAAATTGACCAATGAATATATTGGAACTTTCAGAACAGGAGATAGGTCGCAGAGAGAGTCTGCAGGAGTTGCGTAATATGGGTATAGATCCATATCCAGCAGCGGAATATACCACTGATGCTTTTTCTACGGAGATAATAAGCAGTTTTGTTGATTTGCCTACGGAAAAAGATGAGGAAGGAAATGAAGTTCCGGGTAAGGCAACACTTGAGAATAGTCGTGTTGTTTCCATTGCAGGACGTATGATGAGCCGCCGTATAATGGGTAAGGCAGGCTTTATGGAAATACAGGATTCTAAAGGACGCATACAGGTTTATGTGCAGCGTGATGCCATCTGTCCAGATGAGAATAAGGACTTGTATAATAAAGTCTTTAAGAAACTGATGGATATAGGTGACTTCGTTGGTGTTAAAGGATATGTATTCCGTACGCAGACTGGTGAAATATCAGTTCATGCCATGGAGTTGACCATGTTGTCTAAGTCGTTGAAACCATTGCCTATCGTGAAATACAAGGATGGCGTGGCATACGATAAGTTTGACGATCCAGAGTTGCGTTATCGTCAGCGTTACGTTGACCTTGTGGTCAATGATGGCGTAAAGGACACTTTCTTGAAGCGAGCCACCGTGGTGCGTACCCTGCGCAGAGTGCTTGACGAGGCAGGTTATACCGAGGTTGAGACACCTACGCTGCAGAGCATTGCGGGTGGTGCAAGTGCACGTCCGTTCATAACGCATTTCAATGCTCTCAATATTCCTATGTATATGCGTATTGCTACTGAGCTTTACCTGAAGCGTCTTATCGTGGGCGGTTTTGAGGGCGTATATGAAATAGGTAAGAACTTCCGCAATGAGGGTATGGACAAAAACCATAATCCTGAGTTTACATGCATGGAGTTGTATGTAAGCTATAAGGACTACAACTGGATGATGTCGTTTACCGAGAAATTGCTTGAAGAAATATGTGTGGCTGTAAATGGCAAGCCTGAAACAGAAATAGACGGAAAGGTGATATCTTTCAAAGCTCCGTTCCGCCGTCTGCCAATACTTGATGCAATAAAGGAAAAGACAGGTTTTGACTGCAACGGTAAGACAGAAGACGAGATACGCGCTTTCTGTAAGGAAAAGGGAATGGACGTGGACGAAACCATGGGTAAGGGAAAACTCATTGACGAACTCTTTGGCGAGTTCTGCGAAGGTACGTTTATACAGCCTACATTCATTACTGATTATCCAGTGGAGATGTCTCCGCTTACAAAGATGCACCGTTCAAAGCCAGGACTTACAGAACGCTTTGAGTTGATGGTGAACGGTAAGGAATTGGCTAATGCATATTCAGAACTTAATGATCCGATAGATCAGGAAGAGCGTTTCATAGAACAGATGAAACTTGCTGACAAGGGTGATGATGAGGCAATGGTCATTGACCATGATTTCCTTCGTGCATTGCAGTATGGTATGCCTCCAACATCTGGCATCGGCATCGGCATAGACAGATTGGTGATGCTTATGACAGGCAATGCTTTCATACAAGAAGTTCTCTTCTTCCCACAAATGAAACCTGAGGCAAAGACTCCTCAAAGTTCTGTTGATGAGTGGGCTGAGATTGGTGTTGCAGAGGAATGGGTGCCAGTGCTCCGCAAGGCTGGTTTTAATATGGTCCAGAATATAAAGGACGAGAAGGCACAGGGCTTGCAGCAGAAGATTGGAGACATTGTGAAGAAATTCAAATTGGATATGCAGAAGCCCTCTGTCAATGACATACAGGGTTGGATAGACAAGGTTGCTGAGGCATAAGTGTCGTATGCATAACTGTGGAAAAATAGCAATAATCGGTGGCGGTAGTTGGGCTACAGCCATAGCGAAGATTGTGGTGAACAATACTCATCGCATAGGGTGGTATATGCGGCGCGATGACCGTATAGACGATTTCAAGCGAATGGGGCACAATCCGGCATATCTGACGAGCGTTCACTTTAAGCTGGATGAGATTGATTTTACCTCAGACATAAACCACATAGCCCGTGAGTATGACACGCTGGTGTTTGTGACGCCTTCGCCATACCTTAAAAATCACCTGAAGAAACTGAAGGTGGGTATCAGGGATAAGTTTATTGTGACCGCGATAAAGGGTATTGTGCCAGATGAGAATCTGGTTTGCTCAGAATATTTCCATGAGGTGTTTGATGTTCCGTATGACAACCTTGCATGTATAGGTGGCCCCTCACATGCAGAGGAAGTGGCGATGGAACGATTGTCATATCTTACCATCGGTTGCTCAGACAAGGACAAGGCATTGGCTTTTGCAGATGTGTTGAAGGGTAGGTTCATCAAAACTAAAGTGTCAGAGGATGTCATAGGCATAGAATATTCTTCAGTATTGAAGAATGTATATGCCATAGCTGCAGGTATATGCTCCGGTTTGAAGTATGGAGACAACTTTCAGGCAGTGTTGATGGCAAATGCGTTGCAGGAAATGTCACGTTTCCTCGCCTGTGTTCGCCCGATAGAGAGAAGGATAGAAGATTCTGTCTATATAGGTGACCTGTTGGTAACCGGGTATTCAAATTTCTCGCGTAACCGTACCTTTGGAACGATGATAGGCAAGGGTTATAGTGTGAAATCGGCGCAGATAGAGATGGAAATGATTGCAGAAGGATATTTCGGAACGAAATGTATGAAGGAGATAAACCGTCATCTGCATGTGAACATGCCTATACTGGATGCTGTATATAATATTCTTTATGAACGCATTACGCCAGAAGTGGAGATAAAATTATTGACGGATTCATTCAGATAATAATATGAACCTGCCGGAATATAAGGATATTAAGATACGAAAAACGCAGAGTGGCAAGTACGAGGTACTTGACATTCTGCGTCGTCGTTTTGTATCCTTGACACCGGAAGAGTGGGTGCGTCAGCATTTTGTTAATTATCTTGTCACCGATAAGGGGTATCCCATGGCATTGATGGCAAACGAAATAGAATTGCGTGTGGGAGAGAAGCGGTTGAGATGCGATTCAGTATTGTTCAACAGTCAATGTCAGCCGCGTATGATTATAGAGTACAAGGCAGAGAGTGTACAACTGACAGACAAAGTCCTGACTCAAATCATGACGTATAATATGCTGCTGCATGTGAATTACCTTATTGTAAGCAATGGTAACGAGCATTGCTGCCTGCATTATGATATTGACAAAGAGAAATGGCTTCAGTTGCCCGAAATACCAGACTACTCCTTGCTTGAAGAGTAGTAATATCAACGTGTGGGTTTGACGGGGATGATATTTCCGTGTTTGTCAAATTTCATCTTGTCGATACATACCTCGCGATGTGTGCCAGGAACACCTTTACCTCCGTTTATGAAATCTTTGTTGATACGATGGTAAACGATATACCATTTGTCTTTGTTCGGAATCTGCAGAATTGAGTTATGAGCAGTTCCGTATATTTCTTTTTGGGGTAACTGGCTGATTACCATATAGTGTACTGGGTCAATGTTCAGAGGTCCGAGTGGAGATGTCGATGTTGCATAGCATACATGGTAGTTAGGCGAACCGGTGTCGTCAACAGACCATAAGAAATAATATTTTCCCTTACGATAAAATACATAAGCACCCTCACGATAGCTCCACGTCTGCAGTGTTCCGCCTTTTGGGGTAAGGTTGACTTTCGTATCTTGTTTTATACTTGTCATGTCATCAGACAATTCTGCTCCAGCCATAAAACCATTTCCCCAATACAGATAATACTTTCCTGTCTGTGGGTCTTTGAATACGTCAACGTCAATGGCCTGACCACCTTTTAATTCTGCAGGGCGGTCCTTGTCTGTTATTATGGGATGGTCAAGGGGCGTGAAAGGTCCTGTAGGGTGATCGCTTATGGCTACACTTATTTCCTTGCGTTTGGATATTGGATTGTTGGCTGAAAAGTAAAAATAATACTTGAAGAGCCCGTTGCTCATCTTGCGTTCTATTATACATGGCGCCCATGCATTACCGTTGGCCCATGGCACGGCTTCGCTTTTGACGTCAAGTATGACACCTTCGTCTGACCATGTTTTAAGGTCGTATGATGAAAAAACACTGAATGTCCAGCCTCCCCAGCCAGGGTATCCGTCCGTTGTACTATAGATATAGTATTTGCCGGTTTGCTCGGAGTAGAGTATTTCTGGGTCAGCATGAAAGGCTGGTAATATAGGGTTCTTCTGTGCCAGTGCAGTTGTTGCGGTGAAAAGTAAAATCAAGAGTAAACGCATGTCGTAAAGTTTTATTTATTCGCTGAAATCAAACATCTCATCGTCATCATCATCCCATCCGAATAGGGCAGGTTCTATAAATGATTCCATTGCTCGTCTGTCTTTCTTCGTTGGACGGCCTGTACCTTTAGCACGGTCTATGAACCCACTGATGCGTGACATTTCAAGTAATTCATATTGTTTGGCATCGGTGACGTTCTCATATACTTGTGGGATGAATTTTGCACCGACGCGTGTTTCTATGGCATTGATAATCTTGAAAGAGTAGGTGATGGGTGGCTTCTTTACATGCACTGTTTCACCGATTTTCACAGTTCGTGATGGTTTAGCATTCACGCTGCCGTTCACTTGTCCGTTGGCAACAGGTTTGTTGTCAGATACTGTCACTCTGCCATTTTTGCAGGCGTCAGCTGCTATGGTGCGTGTTTTGAATATGCGCGCAGCCCATAACCATTTGTCGAGGCGCGCTGTGTCTTGTACCTTTAATTTCTTCTCTTCCACTTGTTTGCCTTTTATTTCTTGTTGAATTGGTTCATGGTAATATCCACGCCTGCCAAACAAAAACTCTTTATCATTTCCCGTGCGGTGTCAACAACTGGTGCAAGTGTTTGCTTCTCCTCGTCGGATAGTTTTCCGAGAACCCAGTCAACCTGTTGTCCACGTTGAAAGTCGTTGCCGATACCGATGCGCAACCGTGCATATTTCTGTCCTATAAGTTGCTGGATGTGCCCCAATCCATTATGCCCTCCGTTTGAGCCACTTGCTTTCATGCGCATTTTCCCGATCGGAAGCGCAAGGTCATCGACAATGACAAGCAGATGTTCGTTGGGGATGTTTTCTTTTTCAAGCCAGTAACGTACAGCGTTTCCGCTAAGGTTCATGAATGTGGTAGGCTTGAGTAGGAACAGTTTTCTACCCTTTATGCTTGTTTCCGCAATGAATCCATAGCGACGGTCATCGAATGATACACCCTGTTCCTGTGCGAAAGAATCGATGACTATCCAGCCTGCATTATGTCTTGTCTCATGATATTCGGGTCCGGGGTTTCCCAAACCAACAATCAAATACTTCTCCATTAAGCAGATGATGGTATAAATGAAAAAAGATGAAAAGAGGACTCCGAATGGTTATATTCCATTTATATCCGGAAGGCTCTTTTCACCTTTTGTTTTTCAGTTGTTCAAACTATTATTTCTCAGCCTCAGCAGCTGCAGCAGCAGCCTGAGCGGCACGTGTCATCTTGACAGAGCATACGACAACCTCAGCAGGTGTAGCAATCTCAAGTCCTTCGAATGAGAGGCTGCCTACCTTGATACTCTTGCCGATTTCGAGGTTTGTTACGTCGATGTCAAGCTTCTCTGGAATCTGCTTGTATGGTGCTGTAACCTTAATCTGGCGGATAGAGAGGCTCATACGTCCACCGAGACGTACACCAGCAGCCAAACCAACGAGGTTGACAGGAATACCTACTGTGATGTTCTTCTCAGGAGTGATTTCGAAGAAGTCAACGTGCAGGATTGCGTCTGTTACTGGGTGGAACTGAATCTCCTTGATGATAGCGATGTGTGCCTCACCCTCTATGTCAAGGTTGATAACATAGATGTTTGGAGTGTAAACAGCCTTGCGGAGCTCTGAAAAAGGAATAGCGAATGCAAGTGCCTCTGGCAGTCCATTCTCGCCTTTCTTCTCACCATAAAGGTTACAAGGGATAAGCCCCTCCTTGCGCATCATCTTAGAAGCCTTCTTGCCAATGTCGGCACGCTTCTTTCCTGAAAGATTAATTTCTAACATTTTGTGTTACTCTAAATTAAGTTGTTAATAAAAATTTAATTATTGCTTAACTCACCATCACACGGATGCTTTTGTAAAAGCGACTGCAAAATTACTACTTTTTTTTGACATACGCAAAGAATTGTCTGGAAATAGTATTAAAATATTCAAAAAACTTGACGAAAACTTGGCTATCCCACCATTTTTGTATAACTTTGTATTCAGATTAAATAACACGGCGATCTTATTTTATAAAAAGGATATGATAAACAGAGAACTTATAAGGAAGAAGGCAGTCCAGTTAACCTATGCCTATTTTCAAAACGGGAACCATAATATAGATAGCGCAGAGAAAGAACTGCTGTTCTCTCTGTCAAAGGCTTACCATCTGTATAACACTTTGCTTTTGCTTATTGTGGCTGTTACAAAGATGGCAAGGAAACGTATGGACGTGGCTATGGTGAAAGCAGAACGAGAAGGACTGACGTTGCCTTCCGGACGTTTTGCTTATAATAAATTTGCAGTACAGTTGGAGGAAAACCGTATGCTGCAGACTTATGTCGAGGAACAAAAGAATATCTGGGATGACAAAGTGGAGTTTGTAAAGAATCTTTTTCTAAGGATAGAACAAAGTGAAGAATACAAACGGTACATGGAGTCTGAAGATGACAGCTATGATGTACATCGTGAGTTCTGGCGTAAGATATATAAACAGTTTATTGCAAACAACATCGACATAGAGGCTCTGCTCGAAGAAGATAGTCTGTATTGGAATGATGACAAGGACGTAGTTGACTCTTTTGTTATAAAGACAATAAAAAGGTTCGACGAGAAGAGCGGTAAGAACTATGAACTGTTACCCGAATATGACGATGAGGAGGACAAGGAATATGCACGTAAGTTGTTCCGGGTAACTATAATGAATGCCGACCAATATCAGCGGTACATGACAGAGGCAAGTCGTAATTGGGATTTCTCTCGATTGGCATACATGGACGTAGTGATAATGCAGTTGGCTATAGCCGAGATGCTTACGTTCCCTGCGATACCGGTAAGTGTTACTATAAACGAATATGTTGAGTTGGCCAAATCCTATTCGACACCTCGCTCAGGAGGTTACATCAATGGAATGTTGGATGCCATTGCAAGGCATCTCATCAAGACAAGGAAAATGATGAAGACCATGCCTGAACCGAAAGTAAGGAGAAGGGAAGAAACAAGACAATGATTTAATGAATAATTAATATTATAAGAATAATAAAAAATGGGAAACTATTCAATGCTTATCATGATGGTGGCTATTTTTGCCATCATGTATTTCTTTATGATTCTGCCACAGCAGAAAAGGCAGAAGGCAATCCGCAACTTTCAGAACTCCCTCACAGAGGGTACGAAGGTAGTCACTGCTGGTGGCGTATATGGAACAGTGAAACACGTTAACATCGAGAATAATTCAATAGACATAGAAGTGTCTCGCGGTGTTGTCATCACTGTTGACCGTGGCTACGTGTTTGAGAATGCAGCATCACAACAGCAGAGATAATACGTTTGTAAGTGGCGCGGAGAGAAAAATATAGGAGCATTAAGGACTTCTTTCTTCGTTTTTGGAGCAAGGAGTTCTTGGTGTTTTTGTTTTTTCTGACGGTCAGCACGTCGTTTTGGTTTCTTACCACACTCAATGATACATACGAAACAGATATCATTGTTGAATTGAGGTTGGAGAAAGTACCTGAGCGTGTGGTAATAACTGAGAACCTACCAGAGACGTTTAAGATGACTGTTCGTGACAAAGGTTTTAACCTGTTGCGATACATTACTATATCTCCTATACAGCCGCTTAGACTACAGTTTTCTCATTATGCCGGCAAAGGAGGACATGGTGGCATAACATCGGCGGACGTGCTGAAGATGATGAAACAGCATGTGTCTGAGTCTACCAAGATTGTTGCTGTGAAGGCCGAACACTGGGATTTCTATTACACTTATGGTGAACACAGGAAATTGCCAGTGCTAATCGGTGGACAGATAAAGGCAAAGTCTGACTATTACGTTATGCGCACAAGCATATACCCCGACAGCGTCACAGTATATGCTTCAGAGGAAGCGTTTGATACCATTACGGCAATATATACGGAACCATTCGTGCTTGACGGCCTTACGGAATCGGTGAAAATGTCACAGCGTCTTCAGCATGTATATGGCACAAAATTCAGCAAGTCTGACACAGTAAGCGTGTCAATATTCGTAGATCGCCTGACAGAGATAACGGTTAGTGTGCCAGTAAAGATGGTAAACTGGCCGGACAATATTCAGATAAAGACCTTTCCTGCAATGGTTGGTGTTAGGGTCTCTGTAGGAGTATCCAATCTGAGTCTGGTAAAACCTGATCTCTTCAGTGTGGTGGTGGACTATAAAGATATGCCGAAGGATTCGCACAAGCGTTTTCCTCTTAGGCTGACAGCTCAGCCCAAGGGCATCATAAAGGCTTACCTCAAGACTACGGAAATAGATTATATCATAGAACATTTGAAATGATGAAACACTATTGCATAACAGGTGGGATAGGTTCTGGCAAATCCTATGTGTGTACGATGATGAAGCATCATGGTATTGTTGTCTATGATTGTGACAGTGCAGCAAAGCGTTTGATGGTCACATCACCAGAGATTCGAGAAAGACTGACGGCGTTGATAGGAAAAGATGCATACATGCCCGATGGGAGATTAAATAAACCCCTCATTGCAGGTTTCCTGCTCGTTTCTGAAGCCAATAAGAAGGCGATTAATGCAATAGTGCATCCCGTCGTGATGCGGGATTTTCTTGATTCTGGTATTCAGTGGATGGAATGTGCAATATTGTATGAGGCGCATTTGGAAAAGTTTGCCGACTTGGTAGTTGCTGTGACTGCCCCTCATGAAGTAAGGGTGAAACGCATTATGCAGCGTGACGGCATCAGCATGGACATGGCTGAGGAATGGATAAACAAGCAGGTGCCACAGGAGATAGTACAAAGCAGGGCGGACTATGTTATAGAAAACGATGGTGTTAAGCCTCTCGCTCCACAAATAGACTTTGTACTTGAGAAAATATCGGAGTATTGATTGTGATATGATATTATAAATAAGGATATATTAAAATAGTAAATAGTAAATGAAAAAGACAATTCTCGCCATTAGTGGCAAACCAGGACTTTATGAACTCGTATCTCGTTCTAAATCAGGACTTATAGTAGAAGCACTTGATGAAACACATAAACGCTCTACAGCATTCGCTACAGACCGTGTGACTTCATTGGCAGACATTGCCATGTACACAGACGATGAGGACAAACCATTAGGAGAAATCATGATGGCCCTGCGTGATATGGAGGAAGGCAAGAAGGTTAGCCTGAACTGGCGCAAGGCTTCTGCAAAGGAACTGCAGGATTATTTCGCTAAGTTCCTGCCCAATTTCGACCGTGACCGTGTACACAACAGCGACATTAAGAAACTTTTGCAGTGGTACGACATACTTGTTACCGCAGGAATAACTGATTTTGAAGAGATTTTGAAGCCGACAAACGGTGATAATATTGATGATCGCGAGGAAGAATGAAAAGAAGCAAGGAAGGATTAAAATTGCTCGGAAGTGAAACCGACTACAAGAGCGACTATGCTCCAGAGGTGTTGGAAACCTTTGAGAACATGCACCCTGATAATGACTATTGGGTTCAGTTCAACTGTCCGGAATTCACCTCTTTGTGTCCTATCACTGGACAGCCGGATTTTGCCGAGATAAAGATAATGTATATCCCGGACCGCCGTATGGTGGAGAGCAAAAGTTTGAAACTCTATCTTTTCTCGTTCCGTAATCATGGAGACTTTCATGAGGATTGTGTGAACATCATCATGAAAGACCTCATCAGACTGATGGAGCCGAAATATATAGAGGTGACGGGCATATTCCTTCCGAGAGGGGGCATTTCCATTTATCCGTATGCAAATTATGGTAGACCAGGCACGAAATACGAGCAGATGGCTCAGTGTCGTTTGGAAAACTATCAGACGAAATAGGAAATCAGATGCTCCACATTGAACATATTTTTCTTTGTGGAGCATTTTTTTCGTATTTTTTGTGTTTTTGATAAAATAAAACACGTTCAGTAGCGTTATGTAAAAGTATAATAATGCACTCGAGAATACAAAAGGAAACTAATGAGACAATTAAAAATTCAGAAGAGCATCACCAATCGCTCAAGTGAAGCGCTCGACAAGTATCTTGTGGAGATCGGTCGTGCACCGCTTATTTCTATTGATGAAGAAATTGAGTTGGCACAGTTGATTAAGAAGGGTGGCCCTGCTGGCGAGCGGGCAAAAGACAAGCTTGTGACTGCCAACTTGCGTTTCGTCGTGTCTGTAGCAAAGCAATACCAGCATCAGGGATTGTCATTGACAGACCTTATCGACGAGGGAAACATTGGACTTATCAAGGCTGCACAGAAATTTGATGAAACCCGTGGTTTCAAATTCATCTCTTATGCCGTATGGTGGATTCGTCAGAGCATACTGCAGGCTATTGCTGAGCAGAGCCGTATTGTGCGTTTGCCGCTCAATCAGGTTGGCTCCCTCAACCGCATCAACCATGAAATTAATAAGTTTGAGCAGGAGAATCAGCGCCATCCAAGTGTCGGTGAACTCTCAGAGGCCACAAATATAGACGAGGAGAAGATTGGACAGAGCCTGATGGCAGACGGACATCATGTCAGCATCGACGCTCCGTTCCAGGATGGAGAGGAAAACTGTATGCTTGACGTCATGGCTAGTGGCGACGACTCGCGCACAGACCGTTCCGTTGATCATGAGTCAATGGCTCAGGAACTCAATGCCGTTCTTAACCGTGTTCTGAAAGAACGCGAGATTATTATCATTCGTGAGTGCTACGGCATCGGTTGCCCAGAGAAAGGTCTTGAGGAGATAGGTGATGAACTTGGTCTCACTCGTGAACGTGTACGTCAGATACGTGAGAAATCCATTGCAAAGCTTCGCGACAGCGGTAATGCAAAGATTCTGATCAAGTATCTGGGATAAGGATGTAATATTTGTTCGTTTAATAAACAGTAGCAAAATGAATCATCTTGTAATAATGGCAGGTGGTGTAGGCAGTAGATTCTGGCCTATGAGCACCGAGGACAATCCGAAGCAGTTTATTGATGTGCTTGGCGTGGGACGTTCCCTTATGCAGTTGACATACGACCGTTTCAAGGGAGTATGCGATGCAGACAATGTATGGGTGGTCACCAGTGCCGATTATGTAGCAAAAGTGCACGAACAGCTGCCAGAGATACCATGTGGCAACATACTCAGTGAGCCATGCCGTCGTAATACCGCCCCCTGCATAGCCTATGTTAGCCACCGTATAAAGTCAAAAGATGCCGACGCAAACATTGTGGTGACACCGAGCGACCATGTTGTAATGAATGTTACGGAGTTTCAGCGTGTCATCAATGGCGCCCTGCGTTTCGCAGGCGAAACTGATGCTATTGTTACGCTTGGCATGAAACCGACGCGCCCAGAGACAGGCTATGGTTATATAGAGGCCGACATGAGTGCGCAGAGTATGCGTAACAAAGAAATATACCGTGTCAACTCCTTCCGTGAAAAACCAGACATAGCGACCGCAGAGGAATACGTAAGACACAATAATTATTATTGGAATGCGGGTATTTTTATCTGGAATGTAAGCACTGTTGTCAATGCCTTCCGTATGTATCAGCCAACCATCAATGACATATTCGAGTCTATGACAGAATATTTTGGTACTGACAAGGAGCAGGCCATGATTAATGAGCGTTATGGTGATTGTGAGAATATTTCCGTTGACTATGCTATCATGGAGAAGGCAGAAGAAATCTTCGTGTTCCCTGCAGACTTCGGTTGGTCAGACCTCGGTACATGGGGGTCGCTCCACACCTTGTCTAAGAAGGATGCAAACAACAATGCCTTGATAAGTACTAATGTCAAGACCTACGAAACATCCAACTGCCTTGTCAACGTAGAGGGTGCCAAGCAGGTCGTAGTGCAGGGCCTTGACGGCTACATCGTTGCAGAGCGCGATGGTCGTCTCCTTATATGCAAACTCTCCGAAGAACAGCGTATAAAGGAATTCAGCAAATAAAACGATAATAAGAGATAAGTAAAATCCCTGGCACAATAATGTGTTGGGGATTTTTTCTATTTATATGTTTTTGATTGTTTTCTTTATGTCGAATTTTATGCGGATTTGAATTGGAGATTTTGTCTTGCAGAGATGTAATGCCATTAGTATAGGCAATGATATGGAATTTATTACCAACGGTTGGTATTGGTGATACTTTATGTTGGTACGAAAAATACCAGATGTTGGTACTGATGGTACCAACATCTGGTATTATTGTTTTTCTGCGTTATGCGGCTTGAATAGTGTGGGCTTGCTACAGTTTGATTTTCTTCTTCGCAGGTGCGCCTTCGTTGCTTAGGCGGTTGAGCGCCGTTACTACATACATGTATTTCGTTTTGCCGTTGTTGTAAGGTAACAGAAACCAGGGATTGTCCGTTATCCCCACGATGTGTGTGGGATCGTCGGTGTTTATTGGTTCTTTTATATCAAACTGGTAAACGACGTATTTTACGGCTTTGTTTCTCCAACTGGTGTATGACGGTTCCTGCCAGAAAAGCATGTATCCGTCGCTGGTCCATACGGGTTTCAGTTTGCTCACCATTCCTGGCGTGGTGCTGTCTATGAATGGCATCAGCGGTTGCAGGGCAGGAGTGCGCCAATAGTTTGTGCGCAACAGAGTGCCATAGTTGCCGATGTTGTCAACAGCGGCTTTGGCATACCACAATACGGTGCCGTTGATATTCGGCAGCATGTCGTGCTGATAGTATTTTGCTGCCATCTGATGCTGCTGAGGATAGTTGGGGTCAGCGTTTTTCACTGTACGCTCTACGTCCTCGCCAATGAACAGGGGACGGTTGGCGGCATAATGGTTCCACCATTGCATCAGAGTGGTGTAGTCGGCAGCCTTATGGCCTATCTCCCAGTACAACTGCGGTACGCAGTAGTCTATCCAACCATTGTTTACCCAAAGTATGACATCGGCATAGAGTTGATCGTAGTTCTGCAGTCCGTTAGTGTCGGAACCGTGCATGGGGTCGCTTTTTTTGTTTCGGTATATGCCGAAAGGTGACACTCCGAATTTTACCCAAGGCTTGATGTTACGTATGGTGTCGTGCAGTTGGCGTATAAAGATGTTGACGTTGTTGCGTCGCCAGTCGCCTATGTCCGTAAAGCCTTGCGAGTCGGTACGAAATTCGTTTTCATCAGGGATGACACATCCTTCGGCAGGGTAGGGGTAGAAATAGTCGTCGATGTGCAGACCGTCAATGTCGTATCGTCTGGTAATGTCAGCGGCTATCTGGCAGATGTATGTTCTGTTCTCCTCCTTTGCTGGGTCAAGAATGTATAGTCCGTCATAGGGGAATACAAGGTCTGGACGGCGCATTGCTATGTGGTTGCGTGCCAGTTCCTTTGTAACCTTTGTCTTTGCGCGGAAAGGATTTATCCATGCGTGGAGTTCCATACCGCGTTTGTGACACTCCGTTATCATCCATTGCAGTGGGTCCCAGTATGGTTGCGGTGGCGTGCCCTGCTTGTCGGTGAGGAAACGGCTCCATGGCTCATATGGGCTTTCATAGAGTGCATCACATTCTGGACGTACCTGAAAGATTATGGCGTTGGCACCGTCTTTCTTCAGTTCATCCAGTTGATAGGTCAGTGTCTGCTGCATGGTTTCAGTACCCATACCCTGAAACTGTCCGTTGACACACTGTATCCATGCTCCGCGAAACTCACGCTTGCCCCTGGCTGCTGTCTGCATCGTCAGAGAAAGCAACAGCAGCAAAAGGGATACTTTGCAAGCAAGCTTTGAGTTTATTGTCTTATGTATTGTGATGCTTGTCATTCTGTGGCATTTTCTGTCGTTGGCTCTGCACTTGCTGCTGCTCCCTCCTGAGAGGCTTCAGATGACGTGTTGGAAACAGGGTTGCCGTCTTCGTCAAACACCATGCCGCCAGCACCTCCGAGTGAATCAACATCAATGGTGTCGCTGCGGTAACTGCTGAAGTATGAACATTCGTACATAGCACGTGTGATGGTAGCATCTGGCTTGGTATATTTGCCGTGATACCTCTTCAGTTTTGGGTCAGCCAGTACTGCTTCGAGGAAATATCCACACAATGGCAGTGCAGCTCGCGAGCCTTGTCCCAGTTGTCCGGTACGGAAGTGTATGCAGCGGTATTCGCCTCCTACCCATGTGGCGCATACAAGGTTGGGGCTTGTGGCCACGAACCATGCGTCAGAGTGGTTGTTGGATGTACCAGTCTTTCCACCAAACTCACAGTCGGGATAGTTCATTACATATCTCCATAGTGGTTGCGAAGTGGCATAGCCTTCGGTTACGCCGGCATGCAGTATCTGCTGCATGAGGTAGGCAGTCTTTTCGGTAACTGCCTGTTTTGTCTCTGTTGGTGCCTCGTATATGACATCACCCTTGCTGTCCACTATTTTCGTTACGAGTATGGCATGGTCATGTGCTTTACCATTGTTTGCTATGCAACTGTATGCGTTGGCGAGTTCGAGCAGTGTCACGTCACTTGATCCCAAGGCGAGAGACGGTGCATCGTCAAGTTTGCTCTTGATGCCCATGTTATGGGCCGTCTCGATGATGTTCTTGATTCCCATCTCCTGTCCGAGGCGTACAGCCACAGAGTTGACACTGCGGGCGAATGCTGCACGTAACGGCATAGAGTCACCGGTGAAATGACCGTCGGAATTGGTAGGGCGCCATATCACATTCTTCTTTTCTTTCTCGTCCCATACCTCCATCTGGAAATATTCGTCGCGGCGTTTGTCACACGGAGTCAGTCCCTGTTCCATAGCTTCGGTGTAAACGAAGAGTTTGAAGGTTGAACCAGGTTGGCGCATTGCTGTTACCTTGTCGTATTTCCAGTGGTCGAAGTCTATGTCACCTACCCAAGCCTTGACATAGCCTGTCTGTGGCTCCATGGCGACAAAGGCGCAGTGCATGAAACTTACCATATAACGTATGGAGTCCATAGTGGAGAGTTCCTTCTCTATTTCTCCTTTCTCATAGTCAAACACCTTTACGGTGTGTGGCTTGTTAAGGTAGTAATTGATGGAGTCTTGGTTGTTCTTGAATTTATCAGACAGATATTTATATACAGGTTGCTGCTTGGCGATGTCTTCTATGAAGTTCTTTATCACCTGGTGGTTCTCATCCTGCCAGGGCTCCATGCCACGCCAGTGTTGGTCAAAGCGCTGCTGTATTATCTTCATGTGTTTGATGGCGGCTTTCTCGGCATATTCCTGCATCTTGGTGTCGAGGGTGGTGTATATCTTCAGACCATCACTATACAAGTCAAGGCCTTCAAGTCTTTCGTCCTCTTCACCCAGCTGTTTCAGGTATTTTGCTACAGCCTCGCGGAAATATTTTGCTTTGCCGTCGTAATTGTCCTCAACCTTGAATTCAGATACGTCAATGCCAGTGTTTTTCGCATCAACATACTGCTGTGCAGTCAAGTCACCATGGTTGCGCATATTTTCAAGCACTACGTTGCGGCGCATCAGTGCATTCTCTGGATGTGAGATGGGGTTGTAGTATGTTGTTGCCTTGAGCATGCCTACAAGTACAGCGGCTTGTTCTACGGTCAGTTCTTTAGGTGAACAGTTGAAGTAGGTCATTGCAGCAGTTTTGATGCCAAAGGCATTGTGGCCGAAGTCAACGGTGTTGGCATACTGCACCAATATCTCGTCTTTTCCAGCTTTGCGTCCTTTTGTTGCTGCAAAATAGAGTTCCAGTTTGATGGCGGTAATCCACTCCTTTGTTTTCATGATGAGCATCTTCACGCCAGGAATCTTGCCGAGTAGTCCCGTACTGTATTGTGTACGTGTACGGAACATATTCTTTGCAAGTTGCTGTGTGATGGTAGAGGCACCGCGTGCACCAGCTCCGGTGGCAGCATCTTTTGCAGCTCCGAGCAGACCCAGCGGGTCTATGCCCCAATGGTCATAGAAGCGCTCGTCTTCAGTGTCGATGAGTGCTTTCCAGAACATAGGGTTCACATCATTGAAATCTACAGGGGTGCGGTTCTCGTTGAAGTATTTTCCCAACAATACACCGTCTGCGGAATAAAGCTCTGATGCCTGGCTTGTTTTGTGTTCGCTGATTTCTGCCCATCCGGGTGATTTGCCGAAGAGCCAGAATAGGTTAATGTCAACGGCACCAAGGTAAAGCATGAACAGCAATATCAGTGTGCCGATTGTTGACAGAGTTTTTATATACCAGGGACGTCCCTTGAAACATCCTTTGTAAAGATTCCAGGAACGAACAGAAAGTCTGCCGATTTTCTTTAATGCATTTGAAAGTATTTTCATAGATTAGTTTCTATAAATTGTGTTATCTTATGAATGTCGTCAGGATGAAACCATGTCATCTCTGTGTCTTTCTTGTACCAAGTAAGTTGTTTGCGGGCATATTCGCGTGTATGGCTTTGTATCTGGCGTATTGCCTCGTCACGGTCTATGGCTCCGTCAAAATATTGGAACAGTTCTTTGTAGCCTACGGTGTTTAGAGCGTTTTCATGTCTGTGAGGCAGCATGTTCTGTGCTTCCTGAATAAGTCCGTTGTTAATCATGGTCAGCACCCTGTCATTTATGCGCTCATACAATGCACTGTGGTCATATATTGTCTGTCCTCGTTTCACCTTAGCAATGGTATCGCGTGTAAGTCCTATCTTTATTGTCTTGAAAGGTCTTTCCTTTCTTTTTCCTGTCAGTAGGGAAGAGTAGGGATGACCAGTTTGATGACAGATTTCTAAAGCATGAACGATGCGGCGTGGATTGTTTCTGTCCACTTTTTCCCAGTATAAAGGGTCCAGCCGTTGCAGTTCTGCCGTCAATGACTCGATGCCTTCGTCCTCAAGTCTTTTTTTCATCTTGATGCGGATGTCGTCACGGACGGTAGGGATGTCGTCTATGCCGTTACATACTGCATCGATATACATCATAGAACCACCGCTGAGTATCATTACTTCCTTTTTGGTATCTTCCATTAACTTCATCACCTCCTGCTCATACATTGCCGCAGAGTAGTAGTCTGTTATGCTCTGTGTGCCTACGAAATGATGTCTGACTCTCTGCTGCTGTTCTGTAGTAGGTGCGGCAGTGCCGATGGGGATTTCACGATATATCTGTCGTGAATCAGCGTTGATAATCTCTGTATTGTATCGCTCTGCCAAAGAAAGACACAAATCAGTTTTTCCGACTCCTGTAGGACCAGTTATGACGATTAGTGATGTCATTTACCTTATAATCCCTCGTTCTGCTTTTTCTATGAAGTCAAGTACGTATTGGATTTCTGGTGTGATTTCCATTGTCTTGCGTACTTCCTCCAATCCTTCCTTTATTATTCCTTTTGAATATATGGTGTTGTAAGCCTCGCGTATGGCAAGTATTGTTTCGTTTGCGAAACCACGGCGACGCAGTCCAATGAGGTTCAGGCCAGCAAAACGTATGGGTTCTTTTCCCGCAATGATGTATGGTGGGATGTCCTGTGAAGTGCGGCATCCTCCCTGCACCATTACATATCCACCGATGTGGACGAATTGGTGAACCAAAACACTGGCGGAGATGATGGCACAGTCGTCAACGGTCACTTCGCCTGCGAATTTAGTGGAGTTTCCGATTATGCAGTTGTTGCCGATGACACAGTCATGTGCAATGTGCATGCTTTCCATCAGCAGGTTGTTTGACCCGACAATAGTCTTGCCCTTAGAGAATGTACCGCGACTTATGGTTACATTCTCACGTATGGAGTTGTTGTCACCTATTTCGCAAGTTGTGACCTCACCATGGAATTTCAAGTCCTGTGGCTTGGTACTAAGACTTGCCCCAGGCATTATTTCGTTGTTTGAGCCCATACGCAGTCCCTGGTGCAGTGTTACACCATTCTGCATAATGTTGTTGTCGCCTATCACCACATCTGCGTCGATGTAGCAAAAAGGACCTATTACGTTACCGTCACCGAGTTTTGCATCGGGATGCACGTATGCCAATGGACTAATTTGGTTTGCCATATATTAAATTATTTGTTTTTCACGATCTGACCAGTGAATGTGGCTTCTGCCACGAGTGTGTCACCGACGAAGATGTAACCCTGCATTGAGGATATACCGTGGCGTACAGGAGCAAGTAGTTCCACTTTGAAGATGAGTGTATCGCCTGGTACCACCTTCTTGCGGTATTTCACATTGTCGATTTTAAGGAAATATGTAGAATATTTCTCAGGATCATCAAGGGTGTTGAGTACGAGCAGACCGCCGCACTGTGACATAGCCTCAATCATGAGTACACCTGGCATTACGGGTTCTTCAGGGAAATGGCCCTGGAAGAATGGCTCGTTAGATGTTACGTTCTTAATGCCCACGATGGTTGTACCGCTGATGCTTATCACTTTGTCAACCAGCTGCATAGGGTAACGATGTGGTAGTACTTCTCGAATGCGGTTGACATCAAGTACAGGCTCCTGGTTTGGGTCATATATTGGTGCCTGAATCTCATGCTTGCGTATTTCCTGACGCATCAGACGGGCGAACTTGTTGTTGATGGTATGTCCTGGACGTGTGGCAATGATACGTCCTTTCAGTGGCTTTCCAATGAGAGCCATATCACCAATGATGTCAAGCAACTTATGACGTGTACATTCGTTCTCCCACTTCAAAGGCTTGTGCTGCAGGTAGCCAAGTTTTGTGGCGTCCATGTGTGGAACGCCAAGGTAATCGCACAGTTTGTCAATGTTCTCCTGTGGCTGTTCGTTTTCATAGATAACGATAGCGTTATCCATGTCACCGCCTTTGATAAGTCCTGCCTGCAACAGTGGAACGATGTCGCGTACGAAAACGAATGTGCGTGCAGATGCTATCTCTGTGGGGAAGGTTTCCATGTTCTCGATTGTGGCGAACTGTGAGTTGATGAATTTCGATTCAAACGAACACATTGCCGTAATGGAGAACTCCTCATCTGGCAGGATAGTTATGCATGAGCCAGACTCCTCGTCCTTCACCTCGATTTTCTTGCGGATGATGTAATAGTCCTTGGGGGCATTCTGCTCTTGAATTCCCACCTCATTGATTTTCTCTACGTATTGTATGGCAGAGCCGTCGAGGATAGGAAACTCAGGACCGTTTACCTGAATGAGACAGTTGTCAATTCCCATGGCATACAAGGCTGACAGTGCATGTTCTACAGTGCTTACGCGTATGTCATTGCCAATGCCAAGTACTGTGCCACGTTGTGTGTCTACAACTTTCTCAGCTACTGCATCAATCGTTGGCATTCCCTCGAGATCAATGCGTTGTATTTTGTATCCTGTGTTTTCTGCAGCAGGATTAAAGGTTACAGTCAGATTAAGACCTGTATGCAGTCCCTTACCACAGAGCGAGAAACTGCCTTTGATGGTGTTCTGTTTATACATTTTCCTTTATTTGCTTTTTCAGTTCATCTATAGTCTTTTGCATTTCATTCATTTGACGATACATGTCAGGCAAACGCTTAAACACTGCTTGTGAGCGGAAATAGTTTGTCATTGAAAGTGGTGGTGTGCCAATAAGGCTCTCACCGTCTTTTATACTGCTTGGCACGCCTGATTGAGCACCGAGTTGCACATGGTTGCCTATCGTGATGTGTCCAGCAATGCCTACCTGACCACCGAACATACACCATTCGCCTACTTTAGTGGAGCCAGCAATGCCTACCTGTGAGGACATCACGGTATTTGCTCCAATAACTGTATTATGTGCTATCTGTACGAGGTTGTCGAGTTTTACTCCATGGTGTACACACGTGCAGCCCATGGTGGAACGGTCAACACACGTATTTGCACCGATTTCAACGTCATCCTCTATTACTACGATACCGAGTTGCGGAATCTTGTCATAGCCGTGCTCTGTAGGTGCAAACCCGAAGCCGTCGGCTCCGATTACACATCCTGCGTGTAATATACAGTTAGAACCCACCTTGCAATCGTGGTATATTACAGCATTGCTGTATATCTCGGTGTTGTTGCCCACGGTTGCTTTCTCACCTATAGTTACGTGTGGATGCAACACACAGCCGTCACCGATAGTCACGCCAGGACCGATAGCTACAAACGGACCTATATAGCAGTCCTTGCCGACCTTTGCTGTTGGGTCGATGAAAGCCAAAGAGTCGATGCCTTTCTTCTTTGGTTTCATTGAGGCGTACATCTGCATCAGTTTGGCAACTGCCTCGTATGCGCTCTTGACGCGTATGAGTGTTGCTTTTACAGGATGCTCCAATTTGATGCCCTCGTCAATCAATACGACACTTGATTTCGTATCGTAGATGAAGTTAAGATATTTCTGGTTGGCGAGGAATGAGATAGCCCCTGGCTTACCGTCTTCAATCTTTGTGAAAGAGTTGACTTTTGCCTGTGGGTCACCCTCAATGGTTCCTTGTATCAGTTGTGCTATTTGTTCGGCGGTGAATTCCATTTGTTATATATAATTAAGGTGGAAAAAATCATTTATATTTTGGCAAGTTCTGCCTCCATCTGCTGCTGCAGTTCCTTTGCTTTCTCTGCAGCTACAGATGCAAAGTTCTCAGTGTTGTCTGCAAAGATAATGCCACGGCTTGAATTGACGAGTAGTCCACATTCTTTTGTCATACCGTATTTGCAGACTTCCTCAAGAGACCCTCCCTGTGCACCAACACCCGGTACGAGAAGGAAATGCTCTGGAGCGACGCGGCGTATGTCCTTGAACATTTCTCCGCGTGTTGCGCCAACAACGTACATCAGGTTGTTTGGCGTTCCCCATTCCTGACTTTTCTTTATCACTTTCTCAAACAGGCGTGTTTCCTCTGTGTCGGTTGTCTGCTGAAAGTCGAAAGAACCTTTGTTTGATGTCAGGGCAAGCAATATGACCCAGGGCTTTTTCTCAGCTTCATACTCAAGGAACGGTACAACGCTGTCTTCGCCCATATATGGAGCCACGGTAAGGGCATCCACCTTGTATTCACCGAAGAAGGTTTTGGCATACATCTTTGAAGTGTTGCCTATGTCGCCGCGTTTTGCATCTGCAATGATAAACTGTTCTGGATAGTTCTTCTGCAGGTATGCTACGGTCTTTTCAAATGATATCAGCCCCTTCACACCGTATGCCTCATAGAATGCCAGGTTTGGCTTATATGCAACGCAGTAAGGTGCGGTAGCATCTATTATCTGTTTGTTGAATTCGAATATTGGATCCTCCTCTGCAAGCAGGTGCTGTGGCACTTTTGCAAGGTCAACATCCAGTCCTACGCAAAGGAAGGACTTCTTCTTGAATATGTTCTGTATAAGTTCTTGTCTTGTCATGATTTTAATTGTCCTTGGGCATTTCAGTGTTTGGAATATCCTTCAGTTGTTTTTTCTCCTGCTGCATCTTTGTTATGCGCTCTATGAATTCAGAGGCTGGCACTGTGCGCTCATCCTTCTTGTCTTCTTTTTTCTTGATGCTTGTGAATACTCCCATTTTTTTAGAATTAAATAATTTAAGCCTACAGTTCCGCCTCTTTCATTCGTTCTGCATTCTCGGCAACGGTCAGCGCATCAATCATCTGTTGTATGTCGCCTCCGAGGAATCCGTTAAGGTCATGTGTGGTGAAGCCGATGCGGTGGTCTGTCACACGTCCCTGTGGGAAATTGTATGTTCGTATCTTCGCAGAGCGGTCGCCTGTTGACACGAGTGTCTTGCGTCGGCTCGCGATGTCATCCATGTATTTCTGGTGCTCGCGGTCATATATATACGTACGCAGGCGCGACAGTGCGCGTTCCTTGTTCTTTGGCTGGTCACGCGTTTCCGTACACTCTATGAGGATTTCCTCCACTTCACCTGTGTTTGGATTCTTCCACATATATCGTGCTCGTACTCCAGATTCCACCTTGTTCACATTCTGGCCGCCGGCACCTGATGAACGGAATGTATCCCATTTTATCTCGCCTTCGTTTATCTGCACGTCGAAAGGCTCTGCCTCTGGCAGAACAGCCACTGTAGCGGCAGACGTCTGCATGCGTCCGTTACTTTCCGTCACAGGAACGCGTTGCACACGGTGTACGCCCGATTCATATTTCAGCGTTCCATACACGTTGTCACCGCTTATGGCAAAGTCTATTTCCTTGAAGCCACCCACAGCACCTTCATTGGCATCGGTGACGCTGAGGTTCCATCCTTTGGAGTCGCAGAAACGCTTATACATGTTGAACAGGTCGCCGGCAAAGAGGCATGCTTCATCGCCACCAGTTCCTGCGCGAATCTCCATCTGTACGTTCTTGGCATCCTCCGGGTCTTTCGGTACGAGAGCCACCTTAACCTCTTCTTCAAGCGCAGGCAATGCAGCCTCGTTTTCGCTGAGCTGTTCACGGGCCATCTCCTTCATTTCAGGATCAGCCTCGTTCATTATGATGTCTTTAGCCTCGCTAATTGCCTCAAGGCAACTGATGTAGCGTTTGCGTATGTTCATGATGTCGCCAAGGTCTTTGTATTCCCTGGTGAGTTTCACGAAACGCTGCTGGTCGGCTATTACTGACGGGTCGGTGATCAGTGTCGTCACCTCCTCGTATCTTGCTTCAAGTCCGTCGAGTTTCTGTAGTATGCTGTTATTGTCCATGTCTTTTTTTAGTAGTTGAACTCTCCATACTCACTCTTGATGGTCAGAGATTTCGCACCCTCCTCGATGTGGCCGACTATCTGCGCATCAATATTGAAACTCTTGCTTATCTCGATAACCTTCTCGGCTTGTTCCGGACTGACGTATATTTCCATGCGGTGTCCCATGTTGAAGACCTTGTACATTTCCTTCCAGTCTGTTCCACTCTGCTCATGTATCAACTTGAACAATGGTGGTACAGGGAACATGTTGTCTTTTATCACACGACAGTTGTCGCTGACAAAATGCAGCACTTTGGTCTGTGCACCACCTGTGCAGTGCACCATGCCATGAATTTCAGGGCGCATCTCATCGAGTATGCGTTTGATAACCGGTGCGTATGTTCGGGTAGGGGAGAGTACCAGTTTTCCTGCATTTACAGGTGCGCCTTCCACTTTGTCCTCAAAACGGCAACCGCCAGAGTAAACGAGTTCCTCTGGTACAGCGTGGTCATAGCTTTCTGGATATTTCTCTGCATAGTATTTAGAGAATACGTCATGACGTGCAGATGTCAGTCCGTTGCTACCCATGCCGCCGTTATATTCCTTCTCGTATGTAGCCTGTCCGAAGCTTGCTAAACCAACAATGACATCGCCAGGACGAATGTTGGCATTGTCAATGACATCGCTGCGCTTCATGCGGCATGTCACGGTTGAGTCAACGATGATGGTGCGTGTCAAGTCGCCCACGTCGGCTGTCTCACCGCCAGTGGCATAGATTCCAACTCCCATATCGCGCATTTCTGCAAGTAGTTCGTCCGTGCCGTTGATGATGGCAGAGATTACCTCACCAGGAACAAGCATCTTGTTACGTCCGATAGTTGAGCTGACGAGGATGTTGTCCACGGCACCCACACACAGCAAGTCGTCGGTGTTCATGATAAGTGCATCCTGCGCTATGCCTTTCCATACTGACAAGTCACCTGTCTCTTTCCAGTACATATAGGCGAGGCTTGATTTTGTACCCGCACCGTCAGCGTGCATGATGTTGCAATATTTCGGGTCACCGCCGAGAATGTCGGGTATAATCTTGCAGAAAGCCTGTGGAAAGATGCCTTTGTCAATGTTCTTGATAGCGTTGTGTACGTCTTCTTTTGCGGCACTTACACCGCGAAGCATATATCTATTGTCCATTATAGAAGTGTTTTTATTCCTTTGGGTTTAAGGTGTTCTTAATATTAATATGCAAAGTTACGAAAAAAATATGAAACTGGCAAATTTCATAAAGTTTTTTTTACTGTGCTTTGTTTTTGAAATTTTACATTATGTAAGCGTTTTGGTGTGTATGGGTTGCAAAGTGTCAAAATGAAAAAGTATGGCTTGAGGTGCAAAAATAGAAAAGTAGGAAAGGAAATATGGAATATCCAAAAGGTGCTTTCTGTAAATCGTAGGCATCTGGTTATGATGTTTGGTGCAATTTGGTAGCTTTTACCATGTGAAAGCATAGCTTTTACGGTGTAGAAGCATACCTTTTATGTGGTAAAAAGAGGTAAATTACAATGCTTTGAAAAATGGTTAAAAATGCAACTGGCGGATAGTCAAAGCATTATAAAAAACGCATAATTTGCGTGTGTGAAATCAGCGGGGGATAATTTTGAAATAAGCCAAGGAAAATGACTTTCGCGAAATCAATGTGTAAGATTATAGCGCGGTTTTGTGACAAAGTGAAAGTCTGTGAGTAATGTTACAGGAATTTATTAGTGTGAAAATTTTGTAATGTGGAAAAAGTTTTGTAACTTTGCATTTGTTTTATTAATAATACTGTTTACAGACACAATAAAGTAATGTACAGAAGAGAATTACCAGACTGGAAGTCAGAATACCTTGACCCAGAAATTGAAACCATGACTCGTGAGCAGATTGAGGCTTTGCAGGTGGAACGTCTGAAGGCCACTGTGGCTCACTGTATGAACAATCCTATCTACAAACAACGTCTGGAAGAGGCAGGTGTGTCGCCTGAGAATATCAAGTCAGTGAGCGACATTCGCCGTATTCCTTTCACCACTAAACAAGATTTGCGTGATAATTATCCGTTTGGACTGGCTTCAGTGCCTTTGACGGAGTGCGTACGACTGCATTCTTCGTCAGGTACTACGGGAAATCCGACCGTGATATTGCATACCCAGAAAGACCTTGATGAATGGGCCAATCAGGTGGCTCGTAACCTGTGGATGGTTGGACTGCGTCCAGATGATGTGTTCCAAAATTCATCAGGTTATGGTATGTTTACTGGTGGTCTCGGTTTCCAGTATGGTGCTGAGCGTCTTGGCATGCTTACAATACCTGCTGCTGCCGGCAATTCACTGCGTCAGATAAAGTTCATGAAAGACTTTGGCACAACGGCTGTTCATGCTGTACCGTCATACGTGACACGCCTCTATGAGGTGATGCAGGAAACGGGCGTTGACCCACGTAAGGACACAAAACTGAAAGTGCTCGCCATTGGTGCAGAGCCACACTCAGAGGAGCAGCGCAAGCGCATCGAGAATATGCTTGGCGTGAAAGCCTATAATTCATTCGGTATGAGTGAGATGTGCGGTCCTGGTGTGGGCTTTGAATGTAAGGAACAGAACGGTCTGCATTTCTGGGAAGACTATTATATAGTTGAGATTGTTGATCCAGAAACATTGGAGCCTGTACCTGACGGAGAGATAGGCGAGTTGGTGCTCACAAGCATCAACCGTGAGGCTATGCCGCTGTTGCGTTATCGTACACGTGATCTTACGCGAGTGCTGGGACGTTCATGCCCGTGTGGCCGCAACCATGTGCGTATAGACCGTATGAAAGGACGTTCCGACGACATGATGGTGTTGCGTGGCGTGAATATCTTCCCAATACAGATAGAAAAGATACTGATGCAGTTCAAGGAACTGGCCAGCAACTATCTGATTACTCTTACAACAGACGACAACAACGACAACATGACTGTTGAGGTTGAGTTGGAAGAACTCTTCACGGACGATTATCAGCGTTTGGCTCAGCTTCAGAAGAGTGTGACACGTGCGCTGAAGGATGAGATACTTCTGACACCTATTGTCAAGCTTGTGCCTAAAGGCTCGCTGCCAGTGAGTGAAGGCAAGGCTGTCAGGGTTGTTGACAAGAGAACCGTTTATCAATAAATATAAATAAATGTGATAAAACTATGACTGTAAAACAGATATCAATATTCATGGAGAATAAGAGCGGTTCACTGCTTAATATTCTCAAACTGCTGAGAGACAACGGCATCAGCATAGTAATAAGTAATATCAGCGATACGGCAGACTTCGGCATTTATCGCATAATATGCAATGATACGGAGAAGGCGTTTAAGATATTGCGTGAGAAGAATGTCAATGTTACGCTGAGCGATGTGCATGCCATACGTCTTAAGGACAACAAGGTGGGTGCGGCAGCTGACGTCATGACCCTCATCACGGAGGCAGGCGTGGGAATAAAGTATATGTATTCCTTTATGCTTGACGGCAGAGGAGTGTTGACGTTCCGTGCAGACAATCCAGAGAAAGCCAATGAGGTTATCATGCTCAACAAGTTGGATTTCTTGTCAGAAACGGATTTGAAAAAATAACATTTTAACATTAAAAAGAAGAAAATAATCTTAGGTAAAAAGATGAAGAAAACAGTGCTTGTATCTGCATTGGCTGCATTAGCGATGACCATGAATGCAGAGACAGAAATTTTGGAAAATGAGTTTAACATCTCTACTGCATCTACAGAGATGTCTATGTTGGAAAGCAAAAACACACTTATGGCGGCTCCTGCCGAGAAAGAGGACAAGGACGCTGCATATTGGGCACAATCAGTATTGTCGCGTGTCAAGGTGCTGGGCTATGCACAGGCTGGTTACACTGCTACAATCCAGGAGAATGGCAAGAACACTAATACGTTTGACATGAAGCGTGTGGTAATGATGCTCGGCGCAGAGATTACACCGCAGTTCTATGCGTTCATCATGCATGAGTTCAAGGCTGGTAATCTGTTGGAGTATTATATGGAGTATCGCCCGTCAAAGGCGGTGAACTTCCGTTTGGGACAGTCAAAGACAGAATTGTCAATGACCAATCCTCTCTCACCACGT
>JAEEHW010000081.1 GCA_016281055.1 Prevotella sp. | reverse complement strand
TCTTGTGTGTTATTGCTTAGGTATTACTAAGATTGATCCATTGAAACACGATTTACTTTTTGAAAGATTTTTAAGTATAGATAGGGTAACACTCCCAGACATAGATATAGACTTCGATGATGAAGGAAGAGAACGTGTCCTCGAATGGCTTCAACAAAAATATGGCAAGGAATGCTGCGCTCATATTGTTTCTTTCCGCGAATTCTCAACAGCTAATGCATTCAGTACCATAGCCCGAGTAACCCAGTTGCATACTCCTGAGACTCTGGCTATTAATGAACTCCTATCAGGTTATCCTTGGCGTTCGATAAAGAATTACGTCAAATATGAACCAGAGATAAGAAAAGCTATTAGAAAAGTCGGGAAACCTTTGCGTAATGCCTTTGCTAATACTGCTATATTAGAAAGTAAAATTTGTGGATTAGGTGTTCATGCCTGTGGGTTTGTTGTTGCTGACAAGCCTGTGTCAGATTGGGCACCTATTTCAACTTGTTCAATAGAAAATTCAAAGGGTAATGAACAAATAGTGAATTGTACTCAATACGGTGGATGGCATGTGGAGTCGTCTGGTCTTATAAAATTTGATTTCCTTGGGCTTGAAACGCTTTCCCAAATGAGGGATATATGTGCGAGTGTAAAAGTTCACTATGATAAGGATTTCGATATTGAAAAGATTCCGATTGATGATGAGAAGACGATGGAACTTTTCCAAACAGGCCAAACCGATGACGTGTTTCAGTTCAACTTAAAAGGAATGCAGAAATACTTGCAAAAACTTCACCCTACATGCTTTGAGGATTTGGTCGTCTTGAACAGTATGTATCGCCCAGGGCCAATGGAAGATATACCAATGCTCATCAAACTAAAAAAATCAAAGAAAGGAATAAAGTATATCATTCCTTGTATGGAAAAGTATCTTCACAATACTTATGGCATTATTGTTTATCAGGAACAGATTATGATGCTTTCCCGATTGATAGCCAACTTCGATAGAAGTGAGAGCGACTTGCTAAGAAAAGCCCTCGGTAAAAGGAAAATGGATGTGCTTTCTGTTCTGAAACCAAAATTTATAGAGGGTGGAATGAAGAATGGCCATAAGAAGAATGCTCTTGAAAAGGTATGGAATGAAATGGAGAGGAAAGGATTGTATGCTTTTAATAAGTCTCACGCTGTTTGCTACACTTGGCTGGCCTATCAAATGGCTTATTTGAAAGCCAATTATCCAGAAGAGTTCAAGCAAGTTATCGAGAAGTATAATCCCAGCTGATTTCAAGACGATAATAAATCATGGAGTAGGGGACTTTGTTATCTTTGCATAAAAACATATTTTTAACAAGATAAATTTGGATTGACTCATTCTTTTTATTAACTTTGTTCCTGTAAACCATAAACAATATGCAATATGGAGAAACTAAATGAATTGTTGAAAAAGGTTTCTGAAATTATTCAGAAAGAGAAAACACAAAAGGAAGAAAAGCAGAAACGTGGTGAGTACTTTAATATCTTTTCTGTCTTAAGATTAGAGACAAAGGAAGTACGACTACATTCCGCTTTCCTTGCAGAGTTGTTGAACCCAGAAGGTAGCCATGGTTTAGGGAAACAGTTTTTGGAATTGTTCTTAAACATGGTTCTACGGAAGGATAAGGATAATTCTTTAGATTTCGCAGTCGAAAAAGCCAAAGTTTATGTTGAATACTATATAGGTCCGATTTCGGAAGACAAGAAAAGTGGAGGAAGAATAGACTTACTTATAGAAGATGGTAAGGGTAATGCAATAATAATAGAAAATAAAATCAATGCTGGTGACCAAGAATATCAATTGTTGCGCTATAATAATTTCGCAGAAAACAAATACAAAAACAAGGTGTTATTGTATTTGACAAAAGAGGGATACGAAGCCAGCGAATACTCTACTGACAAGGAGAATCTCGAATATATATGCATTAGTTATCGAAACGACATTCTACCCTGGCTTGAATGTTGCGAAAAGGTTGCGGTGCGGCATCCTTTAATAAGAGAAACTATTCATCAATATATAATCAACCTAAAAGAAATACTGAACATTATGGAAAAGAATAAACAAGACGAATTGATTAGTAGCATAGTAAAAGATGAGAAGCAAATACTAAGTACCATCTTCTTAAAAGATAATTTAGGAGAAATACTACATCAAATGTGTGAGGAGAAATTAAAATCTATATGTAAAGATATCGCTTTGAAATATGATATGGAGATACAGTATTATGGAGAAAAATGGTGCATACAGTATTGTGGAGTTTCCTTTAATAAAAAGGAATGGAAGAATATTACTATCAGTTTTGAGTTTTATAGTAATAATCTCAAAAATTTTGGTTATGGGATAAAATTCCAAAACTTGCAAATAGATAAAGGCATACGCGAGGAAATAAAAATGAAACTTGCTAATATAGAAGGGGGACAAGCCAGTAATTGGTATCCTTGGTATAAAATAGATGAACAGTATCAGGACTGGTCAGACATTAAAGCTATTGAGGCTTTGTATAATGATGAAATGAAAAAACACCTAAAGTCAAAATTGGATTATCTTATAGGGTTAATAGATAAAAATTTGGGTGATATGTCATGAACAAAATAATCTTTCTTGAATAGAAATGTAAGAACTGATACGAAATAGGAAAGATGTTTTCCAAAAAGTTTCTTTTTTCCAAGACCTCCGCCACGAGTTGGCGGAGGTCTTTGTTTTCTTTGCACTCAGAAATATAATATAACGTGTGGTATGGAAAAGGAAAGAAAGAAAACGAGGGAGTTGAAGAAGATGAAGCTCCATGTATTTGACATTGATATGGAGGTGAATGTGCCTGTAGGGGAGGAGCAACGATATTTGAAGGCTGCAGAGAAGGTGAACCGGAAGATTGATGCCTATTGCGATGTGTTTGTTAGGCGGCAGTATGTTCGGATGAAATGTGAAAAGGAGATTCTTCTTATGGTTTTACTCGACTTTGCTGTCATAGGGGGAGGGTATATTCCTCTGCCCCCGGTTATAGTGAAGAGGATGTCAATGACTGAAAGGGTTAACTCTTTATGGGATAGTATGATTAATTTCTTAAAATACAAGCAGGATTATGGTTGATATATATGATTATGACATTTGCTGCGTAGAGCAGGAAATTTTTAGCAAGTTTTATTATACTATGAAGTGTGACTACACTGACTATGATTGCTTGCTGTCTTTGCGGAAGGATATGATTAACGAACGGGCGTTGGCGCATCAGGAGGAGATACTGCCTGACATCATTGCCTTTAATGATGCTCTTAGCAATGCTCTGCGTGAGATGTATGATAGGGCGCATGGTATGTGGGACGCTATAAGGGAGAATAAGTGTTTCGGAGAGAGTACAGAGTTGACTGCGAAGTGTTTCCTATCAAACGATTATCCTAAACTGCACCCCATACAAGGAGGAGATGAGATGCAGATGTTGTGGAGTGCTCTTTGTGACATTGGTTGGAATAAGCTATATAATGATGGTGTAACTTTGAACACATTACGTTTCCCGTCTGATGAAAAGGAGAGTTTTAATGCCCTGATAGGCATGGAGTACCCACCACCGAATTGGAATGAGGGGCTTGACCGTGAACTGACAAAGGACTTGCACCTGACCAGTGCATTTCATAATCTGTTTGAGCATACGATGTTTGCTATTACGGATTTCATCTATGTACGTAAGTTTGAGACGGAGATTAATATAGAGACACATAACAGTATTTGACATTAAAAGATGGGGACGATGTATGAAGACAAATATTGAACGGTTGAGGGAGGCTGTTATAGCAGGAGTTGACTCAAAAGAGAAACATGACGTGAAGAGGATGACTCTTGAGAATGAGTTGAACTTTATTGAGCGTAAGGGGATGGAGGAATATTTCCTCGTTGCACAGGAGCTGATAAACGAACTTAAAGGACATGAGGGGATTCTATTAGGTCCGGGACGAGGTTGGATGGTCGGTTCGCACGTATGCTGCGCATTGGGACTGACGAGTTTTATACCTGCCGGACTGACACCTATTGTTACATGGGGGGATGATGAGTGCACGCCGATGATTAATATTGATGTGGACGCTGATTCCTATGACTTCGTAAAGAAGAAGGTGGATGAATACACGCAGAAAAGCGGGTACCACTTCGATATTTACTTACCGCTGGAGGTGACAAAAATAAAACGCGTGCTGGCACTTATAGAGAAGAACGGGAAGGAGGCACCACAGTTATACAAGTGGATATGGCATGAAAACTACGATTTGTTTTATAGTGGGAATCTGGACGGCATACCGAGGTTTGGCGGCACAGTAATCCAGAAGATGACGAAGGCGTTGATGCAAAAAGCAGAATTTGGAGCATTTGATTGTCTGCTTGATGTTATGGGGTTATACAACAATGACATAATTCTTTGTGACGAGGAAGAAATTGCCCGATACAAGAAAAGACATGGTCTGTTGGATGTATTAGGCAGGACGTCGTTTCCTTTTGGATTCCTATACAAGGAAGACGTGGCATGGTTCCTGAATGGTTGGATAGGATTTTCATGGAGACAAGCCGTACAGGTGATAAAGTTTGCCGACAAGAAAATGTGGCGCGAGGCAGAGCCATTGAAACACTTCTACCTGAAGCAGGGGATGGATAACGGCTTCTGTGAGTCTGAACTGAACAGCATCTGGGGCTCGTGGTTTGGCAGGGACAAGCCCTTCCTGAGTGTGTCGGAGGTAGCTGGCGACGTGTATATATCCGTAGTCTTGGCGAGATTGAAGAAGGACTACCCCGAGGAGTTTGGAAAAAACCTAAAAAATTTCATCTAACGTTATATTATAAAGGAACAGAGTATGAGCAATCAAGAACAAACAAGTGGCAGAGTGGAGAAATGCTGTCAAAAATTAGGTCGTTTCATGGGCGAGTATGCATATAAGGTGTTGTCAAAAAGCCAATCCTGTCAATTCGCATAATCTGTGGTCGTTGTTGTAATTCGTATAATCCGTTTTAATCCGTTGTCGAAAAGTCCATCCTGTCAATCCATGTAATCCGTTGTCGTCGGGGTTGCAGTAAAATCTCTTTTCTCTTTTCTCTTTTTTAGAAATTTTCTCTGACCTCTGCCACGAGTTGGCGGAGGTCTTTGTTTTCTTTGCACCATAAAACTATATATAAACAAAAAAGGGAATAAGGATATGGCAGCAAGAAAGAAAATGGATTTGCTTGCAGCAATAGAGCAGATTGTTGACAAGGCAAAGGGAACGGGGCTCAGTGCCGAGTTCTTCAGAAAGGCGGATAGATACATCAGGTATGTGTCGGAGGTGATGGAGCTGACCAAGGAGCAGAGCGTGATGCTGGCATTGTTCGTTGACAACAGCTGTGATACCGACATCACGATAAGTTCATTTGGGGAATATCTTGGCTGCCGCACAAGCAGACTCCTCAGATATATGAATGACATCGATGTGTTGGAGAAAAGGGAATTAATAAGGGGCAGGCATAGTCATAACGACGTCACCTATAGGGTTCCAGTGGAGTTGATAGAGGCATTAAAGAGAAATGAGAAGTATGTGCCGAAGGATTACACGGGGCTTACCTGTGTGGAATTGTTCGGTGAGCTGGCAAATATCTTCGACATGCGAGAGAATAAGGAGTTGAGATATGGTGATATGGTGAAAAAAATAGATGACCTGTTTTGTTGTAACAGCAACCTTGAATACGTTCAGAAGGTAAAGAGTTATGGCTTTTCAGAACGTGCAAGGATGTTGCTGATACTCTTCTCTCATCTGTTTGTCAACAATAGTGACGACAATGTCGGCTGGCATGATTTGGAATTCATGTATGATGGCAGGGCAACGTGGAGTTACATAAAAAATTGTCTTAGTCGTGGCGACCATCCTTTGTTGGAGGCGAATATTATCGAGAATAACAATGACGGTGGCTTTGGTGACAGAAATTCTTTCCGTATGACAAACAAGGCAAAGAATGAGTTGTTTGGTGAACTGAACCTGACATCAATGAATAAAAGGTCAAAACGTGGTGACATTGTCAGGTACGAGAACATAGTGCCCAAGGCATTGTTTTATAATGAGAAGAACAAGGCACAGGTGGAAGAACTGGCCAGCCTTCTTGACGATGAGAAATACAACCAGATACGCTCTCGGATGAAGGACACAGGCTTCCGCTGTGCGTTCACCTGCCTGCTGTATGGAGCACCGGGCACCGGCAAAACCGAGACAGTGCTACAGTTGGCAAGACAGACGGGGCGCGACATCATGCAGGTGAACATATCGCAGATAAAGAGCATGTGGGTGGGCGAGAGCGAGAAGAACATCAAGCAGGTGTTTGACAATTACAGGGCAATGGTAAACGACAGCCAGACAACTCCGATACTTCTCTTCAACGAGGCGGATGCCATAATAGGCAAACGTCAGGAGGGGACACTGCGCTCTGTTGACAAGATGGAGAATTCCATTCAGAATATCATCCTACAGGAAATGGAGATGCTTGATGGTATTCTCATTGCCACCACAAACCTTGCGCAGAACATGGACAAGGCGTTTGAGCGCCGCTTTCTGTATAAGATAAAGTTTGATAAGCCGACGGTTGAGGCCCGCACAAGCATGTGGCGGGAGATGATACCTGTTCTGAATGAAGAGGAATCGCGCATCCTGGCAGGAAAGTT
>JAEEHW010000080.1 GCA_016281055.1 Prevotella sp. | reverse complement strand
CCCCTCGAAAACAAGCCCGACTCCTCAAAAAGGGAAAAGCAGAAGTAATGTCCTTTAACTCCCCGAGCGGCTGAAAAGCCGCGATAACTCCCCTTAACTCCTTTTAACTTCCCAGAAGTGAGCAAAAGCGAAACTTGAATCTTTTAATTTTACAATTAAAATTTTGTGGTTTCAAGAAAGTTTTTGTAACTTTGCACTCAGGAAATCGCTTTAGGCGACCGCGAGCCTGCTTTGCAGACACTCGTTGTTTACTTCGTGCGATACATTGTACTTGAAAATTACATTCACAAACTGAAATAAAATGAATACGATAACATTGCAAATAGAAAACCAGTCAATACTGCCAAGTTTGAAGAAGGTTCTTGGTGCATTGGAAGGAGTAACACTTCTTCCTGCAAGAAAATCTGCTGCAAGAAAATCTGCACTGAATTCTACAACGATTAAAGCTATCAAGGCTGTTAAGGCAGGAAAGACGTTTAAGGCATCCTCTGCAGATGATTTAATATCCCAGTGTCTAAATTGATTATGTGGAATCTGGAGTATTCGGGTCAGTTTAAGAAAGACCTTAAGCGTATGGCTAAGCGTAGTGCTGATATAGAGGCATTACGTGAAGTGTTGCATATACTTGAAAGGGAAGGGCAGGTTCCTTCTTCTTATCGGCCGCATATTCTTTCTGGTAATTGGCAAGGTGTATGGGAGTGCCATATTGGTCCAGACTGGTTGTTATTGTATGATGTCAACGATTGTGTGAGGGTCATTCGCCTTGTGCGAACGGGTAGTCATTCTGACATTTTTTAGGTAAAGCATAATAAGTGGTTAGATGGGCGGCTGTGAACGGTTAAATAATACAAACGCACTGAATTTAGTTGGGCAAACATTTGCTCAATCCAATAATTTGTATATCACTCACTCACTCACTCACTCACTCACTCACTCACTATAACCTCTATAAGAGGAAAACATAAAAACCGTCCGCATGCGGAGCGTTGATGCTCTGTGTGCGGACGGTTTGCGTATGTAATATATCAAATAACCAATAAATATAAAACATGAATATGAAAAGAAAAATAACATTGATTGTGCTGTCATTCGTTAGTATGTTGTGTATGGCAGACTATCCAACGAGTATAACGGCATTGAAGAAAGATGGTGCGTATTCTTACACAAATGCCGTTCATTACACCAGTGACGATGGTGGCAGTATTGGTTATAATCCAAATACAGGCGTTTTGACACTTCGTAACTATGATGGCGCTCCCATCCATAACTGGGATGGTGGTGGTTCAGAACTGACGATAAGGGTGGTCGGTGACTGTAAAATCACAAGTGCAAATTCAAATATGCCTTCAATATATGCCATTGTCAAAAAACTTAACATAGTCATGGCAAAAGGGGCGAGCTTGACTATCAGAAACAGCAATCCGGCTGGTGCGTACACTATAAATGGAGATGATGCAAGCACATCAGGCACATACTATGATTTGCCTGGTTCTACGTGTATAACAAGTCATGGTGACGTGAACATATACACGGAGGATGACACTACACCTTCTAGTGTGTCTCTATATTCCGAACAGAAGAATATTTCAAATCAAACAAAGGCCATTGTCGCACCTAATGGCAAACTCAGTGTGATTGGCAACGTCAACCTTGATGTTAAGATAAAACAGTCTGTTGCAGTGGATGCCTACAGTTGCGGTGTGGAGGCCAAAAGCATATATATAAACACAATAGGTACAATTACTATTGATGCTTCGGATGCAGTTGGTGGAGCATGGTCGATGTATACAAACGGCTACAATGTGGAGGCGGACAATGCTTCGAAAATGGTGTTCAGCTACAGGTATGAGGGTTCGAAAGGAGCAATGGTCTATAATTCACAATATCCCAGATTTGATTGGTGTGGAAGTACGTTTACAGAAAACGACAATGTAGTTACATACACCTACAGGAAATATGATGAGGTGATAAAGAATGTAAATATTAACGCTCCGATGTTGGGATATGGGGTGACGGTGAATGAGGTAAAAGAGTCTTGTGTGTCAGCAGACGAGACGTATGGAATAAACGATCTTGTGTTTTATCGTATGGATGATGCAGGAAACTCCACCGCTATGAGCGGTACTGATACGTTTGAGGCTGGCGAGGAATATGAGGTTCGTATGGAATTGAGTACAAGATATAACAAAGACCATTATGCTGTGTTCCCCATTCAAACTACAGAACTGGAAACAGTGAAAATAAATGCTCAAAGTGTTAACTTTAGAGGTGTTGATGTAAATACCAATAGAACGAAGTTCACATTACGTGCGTCTGTGCCTTTGTATACTGATACTTTCGATATAAAAATAGCAGGTCAGTTCGTAACCGGTTTGAACTGCAGCGACCTCACCGCCATCCCCGGCGTTACGGGCACGGCATCATACGACAGCGAGACGAATACTTTGTATCTGGAGGATGCTAGCATTGCGGAGATGACAATGGCAGGCCGTTTGGCGGTAGAGAACGAGATTGACTCATTGAAAATCAATGTGACGGGCGACTGCAGCATATCGTCAGCCGCAGGCACTGGCATCAAGAACAACAGCAAGACATTGATAATAACTGGCACAGGCACGCTGAATATCACCGGTGGCAACGGCATAGTGATGACGAACACCAATCGGAACAGCCTCGTCATCGACGGTAATGTAACGGTGAACGTCACCGCAGACAACTACGGCGTGCAAGGTGCAACGGATATTCAGCGTGTATTAGGCGAAACAACAAAAATATACTACCGTACCACACTGAAGGTTGGCGGTGCGAACTCGAAACTCAGCGTGAACGGTACGACGAGGTGCTTCCTGAACCTCGGCGGCTTCACTCCTGCAAATGGCTATGAGGTGACAGCACCGTCGCGCACTGCATACTACGGCGCATCAGATGGTGTGGATTATCACACCTTCTGCAGGCTGTCGGTATCATTCGGTAAGGAATTGTCCGGTTCTGCAACCACGACGCTCACGCCGGTGAAAGACACAGCAGTAGTGATAGAGAAGACTGTGACATACCAGCCTGGTGACGTGAACCATGACGGTTCGATAACAATGGCAGATGCCAATGTCGTAGTGAACTATTTCCTCTCCACCGACAAACCGGAGGACTTCGACAAGACGACTGCCGACGTGAACGAAGACGGCACAATCACGATGGCAGATGCCAACATGATAGTGAATATGTTCCTGGGACAGTAAGCCCCACCCCGACCCTCCCCAGTAGGGAGGGGGAAGTGAATAGTGAATAGTGAAAAGTGAAAAATACAAGTAACGTTTAGACTTATCATCAAGTCTGTGTCACCAGCGTATTTTTTACTTTTCACTATTCATTTGTTATATAGGAGTTCATCAACGAATATCTGTGATATCAGTGGAATCTGTGGGAGAAAATAATCGCTGGGAGAATAGAAATCTTTACAATCCCTTGCAATCTGTGTGGGGATAATCCGACATTTAGGCAAATGTTAAAAATGTAAAGTTTTCTTAACGCGGTGTAAAAGCTATCGTATTACAATGTAAAAGCTATCGTATTACATGGTAAAAGGATAGAGATAACAACGCAAAAGCAATGCTTTTACAACATAAAAGGCGTGTTTTACCATCAAAACGATGATAAAACACGCCTTTTTTGTGTTCTTTTCTAAATTCTGGAAATGCCCGAGTCCGTATTTCGCCTTTTAAGACTGTTTTTAGAGTGGGTAACCTTTTTTCTGGACTCTTTGTCCACCGCCCTCGAAATACTCGCTTAAAATGAGTTTTCTTGGGAGTGGAGATTTTGAATAATTATTTTGGGGAGTGATAGGGGAGTAGAAGGGGAGTGATAATGGAGTGATAGGGACACATGTGTTTGACTGTACGAATAACTAAGCGTGATGTCTTTTAACTCTTCAGCGGCTGAAAGCAGCGATAACTCCCCTTAACTCCTCTTAACTCCCTTTTTTAATCTTTTTCTTTGCTGTTTCGAGAAAGTTTTTGTAACTTTGCACTCGTAAATTGGAAACGTGCGCCAATCTTCGATTGACACGCACTATTTACTTCGTGCGATGCATTGCATAAACAAATTCGCAAAGGCGACCACGAGCCAGATTCGTGCGATACAGACTATAAAGGTAAAGTAAAAGAAAGAAATAGTGAATTCAAAATTTATAAAGCAAGGCGCAGCGTATGCGTTGTTCATACTGGTATTGCTGTTTATAGACCAGGCGATAAAGATCTGGGTAAAGACGAATATGTGTCTGCATGAGAGCATACACGTGACTGACTGGTTCTATCTGTCGTTCATAGAGAACAACGGCATGGCGTATGGCATGACATTCATACCGAAATATGCACTGAGCATCTTTAGGCTGATAGCCTGCGGCTTCCTCGTCTGGTATATCTGGAAACAGATAAAGGCCGGGGCACGCAAGGTGTGGATCATCCTTCTGTCAATGGTGCTGGCAGGAGCAGCTGGCAATCTCATTGACTGTATGTTCTATGGTTTGATATTCAGCGGTTCGTCATCCAATTATACATCTTTCCTGGTGGACTTCGGTACGGGCTATGCTCCGTTCCTGCAGGGCAGGGTGGTGGATATGTTCTATTTCCCGCTGATAGTGACCACCTATCCCGACTGGTTCCCGGTGTGGGGCGGTCAGCCGTTTATCTTCTTCTCGCCGATATTCAACTTTGCTGATGCCTGCATTTCTGTAAGCGTGGTGGCGCTGATGATATTCTGCAGGAAAGAATTTGCATTGCTGAATAAATAAATAGTGTTTGTGAATCCAAGTAGTGCATGTGGATATGAATAGAAAAAATCTCACACTTCAGTTCTCATTCTTCTTTGCTTTGTTTGTCATGGCGGTGACGGCCTGTACGCCGTCACGACCCTCCGGAGTGTTGTCAGAAGGAGACATGGAGGACATACTTTACGACATGCATGTGGCACAGGCTATGGGTGAGAACAACAGCGAAGCCGACGTGATAAGCCTCAGGGCGGCAGTGCTGAAGAAATACGACGTGACGCAGGCGGAGTGGGATTCTTCGTTCTTCTATTACTGTCGCAACGCCGACTTGCTGCACGGCATATATATGCGCCTTAGCGAAAGAATACAAACCAATGTCATTGCGCTCGGCGGTAAGGTGGATGGCATGCAGGGAGAAGAAGCCGATACAGCCAACGTGTGGAACAGCGAGAGCAGTTTCATCCTGATGCAGCAACCGCCGTTCAATGTGGTGTCATACAGCATCGAACCGGATTCTACTTTCGAGGATGGCGACAAGATAACTCTGCAGTTTGACGTACAGTATGTGTTTCAGGATGGTTATCGTGACGTGACGGCATTCATGGCTGTGTATTATGACAATGACAGCGTTGCAACGACCGTGACACATGTCACCTATGACGGCCACGGCATAGCTACCGTCAACAATGATGTGGCACGCAAGCATGTGAAGGCGATAAAAGGCTATTTTATGTTGGGCAAGAACCTCGTTTCGGAGTCCACAGAACGCAATGGGACGACACTGCGACTGGCTGCCGTGCGAAATGTGAAACTGTTGCATACGCATACTGCACCCCCCGCAGTGCCGAAACAGTCAGAGAAGAATGACAGTACTGCCACAGACTCTTTGCGGACAGACAGTTTGAAATTAAGAAACAAACAGGAAAACAAAATATGAAAAACATCTTGGCAATCTTTGCAACCTTATTCGTCGTAAGCATCAATGCACAGAGCATAGACAGACGTGCCGTAGTGACCAGAAACAATCCTGTGGTCACTAAATATGACGCCCTAAGTTCCTTGAGCGTGGGCAACGGACATTTCGCCGTTACCGTCGATGTTACCGGTCTTCAGTCTTTTCCTCGTGACTATGAGAATGGCGTGCCGCTGTGCGCCATGTCTGACTGGGGATGGCACTCGTTCCCTAACATCAAGGGACTCAAGCCTGAGGATACACAAAAGACCATGAACCTCGGTCATGGCCATGAAGAGGTGTATGCCGTTGAGTATAAGACGGAAGGCAAGAACAAGGATGCCACGGAATACTTTCGCGTAAACCCTCACCGCCTGAATCTTGGCAACGTAGGCCTGGTGTTCACTGACGGAGGCAAGGAACTTCCGATAACAGAGGTAAAGGACATCAAGCAGACTCTTAACCTCTACGACGGGAATATAACATCAAGTTACACCGTCAAGGGCAACGCTTATCATGTCACTACGGCAGCAGCCTCGGAGTCATCTCAGATGGTTTTCAATGTAAAGACAAAAGCATTCAAGAAAGGAAACGCATACATCTGTCTTACATTGCCTTACGTTACAGGAAAGCATGCTGATGCAGCATCAGACTGGGGCAATGCAGACAAACATCAGTCAAAAATAGAAGAAAAGCTTTCTAACTGTGTAAAAATTCGTCATGTCATAGACAAAACCTATTATTGGGTTGTGGTGTCATGGACAGGCAAGGCTTCCATATCAGAAACCAAGGCACATACGTTTGCTCTCGTTCCTAAATCTGACGATGTGACGGTAAGCGTAGAATATTTCTCTGATGAGGTAAAATACTCTAATGGCGGTTCCTGGCTTAATAGACTTTTAACAAGGACAAAGGATTTCTGGAACGAATGGTGGCAAAAAGGTGCCATCGTTGATTTCTCAGAGTGCACAGACGCAAGGGCAAAGGAACTGGAGCGCCGCGTGGTACTTTCGCAGTATCTCACCTATATCAACTGTGCCAACAACACGCCGCCGCAGGAGACAGGTCTTACATATAACTCATGGTTCGGCCGCCCGCACCTTGAGATGACGTGGTGGCACATGGTGGATTTCTCTCTCTGGAACCGTCCTGAGATAATGGAACGGATTCTTGAGTGGTATAACAACAAGGCTTATCCTTATGCTAAGCAGATAGCCCAGCGCCAGCACTTCAAAGGCATCCGCTGGATGAAGATGACCGACCCCTGGGTGGGTGAGGCACCATCCAACGTAGGTTCGTTCCTCACATGGCAGCAGCCACATTATATATATATGGCGGAGGAAATGTATCGTCATAATCCTACCAGTGCCACAATAGTGAAATATGCAAAGTACGTGGAGGAAACTGCCGAATTTATGGCAGATTTCGCACTGTCGTGTGCAAAAGACGGAGAACCGATACGCTTGCATGGTCAGACTGCCATGCAGGAGTCCATGTCAAAGGATTTCTCATACTGCCATCCATTTGAACAGGCATACTGGGTATATGGACTGACAACGGCACAGAAATGGCGTGAGCGTCAGGGACTGCCACGCCACAAGGAGTGGGACGAGATAATTAAGCGCATGGCACAGTTGCCAGAGCATGAAGGTATATATACGGCTGGTATACCCACACAGCCCTTCCTTAACTCAGACACAGCCAAGGCAGTAGCCTTCGATCCGTTCAACTATGGTGGAGACAGCGGAAAGAAACAGATGTCGGAAGATGAGTTCTACCTCAAGTGCCGTTCCGACCATCCTGCCGTGCTCGGTGCTTGCGGACTGCTGCCTGATTACGGACTGTATGACCGTGCTGAGATGCAGCGTACGTTGTCATGGGTAATGGACAACTGGAACTGGGACACTACCTGGGGCTGGGACTATGGCATGACTGCCATGTGCGCAGCACGTCTCGGCGATGGTGAGAATGCCGTCAAGGCTCTCCTCATTGACAAGGGTAAAAACACATACCTCGTTTCAGGTCATAACTATCAGGAACCTAAGCGCCTGCGCCTCTATCTTCCTGGCAACGGAGCTCTGCTCGATGCAGTGGCTATGATGTGTGCCGGATGGGACGGCTGCCCGGATGTTAAGAATCCGGGATTCCCGCATAATGGAAAATGGAATGTAAAATGGGAGGGGTTGAAAAAGATGCAGTAGCATCTTTTGAAGAAAAAAGAATATGGCTTCTACACTTTTAGATAATGCGGTGTCGCAATTCTCGAGATTGCCGGGCATAGGTCGTAAGACTGCCCTCAGACTGGTGCTGCACATGCTGCGCCAGGAAGATGATGACGTGAAAGCGTTTACGGAAGCCCTTACCATCCTCAAGCGCGACGTAAAGTATTGCAGGGTGTGCTATAATATCTCGGAAACGGAAGTGTGTCCTATCTGTTCAGACAAGAGGAGAGATACCACCGTCGTATGTGTGGTAGAGAACATTCAGGATGTAATGGCCATAGAGCAGACAGGACAGTATCATGGACTATATCATGTGCTGGGTGGAGTAATCTCACCTATGGACGGCATCGGTCCCGGCGATATACGGATAGACGAATTGGTGGCACGTATAGCGGCGGTGTATGATATGCCAGACAAAGAAGACGGCAATGAAATAAAAGAGGTGATATTTGCTTTGGCAAGTACCATGGAGGGAGATACAACGAATTTCTATATCTCACGCAGATTGAAACAGTTTCCTGATTTGAAACTGTCAGTCATAGCACGGGGCATCAGCGTAGGTGACGAGTTGCAATATACAGATGAGGTGACGCTTGGACGCTCAATACTGAACCGAACGCCATTGTAAAATGGTCAGAACCTTTTCATGGCTCTGTCCATTTCACGCTTGTCCTGTTTTTCTTTCAGCGTCTCGCGCTTGTCATACTCCTTCTTGCCTCGGCAGAGGGCGATGTCAACCTTGGCGCGCCCCTTGTCATCGATGAAGATGAGGGTGGGGACGATGGTGAAGCCAGGTGCTTTGGTGTCCTCAAACAAATGGCGTATCTCACGCTTGTTGAGCAATAGCTTGCGGTCGCGCTTCGCCTCGTGGTTGTTGTATGAGCCGTAGAAATAAGGAGAGATATTCATGCCTTTGACCCATATCTCACCATTATATATGTAGCAGAAGGTGTCCACAAGGGAAGCCTTGCCCATGCGGATGCTCTTTATCTCTGTGCCGGTAAGGACTATGCCTGCCGTGTATGTGTCGATGAAATGATAGTCGAATGCTGCCTTTTTGTTCTTTATCTGCACAGGACTCTTCTTTCTCAGTTCTTGCTGTTCTTTGTTCACTGTTCTATTGTTATAAATTCGGTTAGATTTTCGTCAACGTAGTGCGCAACCATGTCTGTCCACGCTTCCTCGTTGGTGATGAAAGTGTCGTCCAAGTCCTCGAAGTCGGGTAACTGCTCGTATATCGCCATGAACTCCTCGTCGGTCATCTCGCACTCAAGGGTTGACTGATACTTGAAGTACAGTTTCTTTGCCTTTCGCATGAGGCGGCACAGTTCGTCGAGTCCCCACTGCTTGACGGCGAGGTCGAAGAGGTTGCGAAAGAAGAATGGTCCATAGCCGTTGTGTATCAGTTGCACGAAACCGCCGTCCATAACCTCATCGCGCAACGTGGCATAGCCGATGAGGGTGATCTGCTTGGACGACATGAGAGGCATGTTGTCGGCATTCAGTTCACCACCAATGGCGTGACGCGTCTTCTCGATGATGAGGTTGAGGAAAGAGTCAGTTCCTTCCCCTGCGGCAAGAGCCAGTTCGCTGTCTTTTATTTTTACTTCTATCATAATGACTTGTAACTTACAGATTGCAAAGTTACAAAAATAATACCAAAAAACGACTGTTAATCCTCGAAATATGCGGAGAAACTGTAAAAACATACCTAAAAAGGGGTATTAATTGGATTTTTTTTTGTAATTTTGTATTCATAAACTTTAATTTTTACAAATAACTTAAATATGATTTACACAAAGGAAGTCAACGATATGTGTATCGTTGCAAAAGGTCCTAACCACGGTCCAGCTCCAATACCAGAAGAGGGCAAGTGGATTCAGGCAAAGGAAATCAAAGACATCTCAGGTATGACACACGGCATTGGCTGGTGTGCTCCACAGCAGGGTTGCTGTAAGTTGT
>JAEEHW010000079.1 GCA_016281055.1 Prevotella sp. | reverse complement strand
TCTTACTATTCACCATTTCTTTCTCATTCTCTTGTGGCATATAATAGAGTTTATGCTCACGGATATCATGATACCATTCCCCCGGTTCGTCAAGCAGTTCCTTGGCATTTGTCAGATAGAATGGTGACGGATGTCCAGTATTGGGAGTCATGGGAGAGGGCCATGGATGCTTGAACTGTATGTCAGCCTCTGGATTGTGAAAACGGACTGCAGCAGAATCCCCCTGTATGGTGATACTCCTGATGCGCAAGTTGGAGGTACACCACATTTCGTGGAGAACCATTTCGGCATAAGGCGCTTTCAAAATATTGACAACAGCCTCCTTTGGCACCCACAATACTTGTTTTTTCTTGTCATAGGTCATGATGCGGTGCATCTGTTCGAAGTCACTCACATCACGGGCTCTTATTGCTTTCTTGCCATTGACCCATAATTGGCGGAAGTCGATGGGACGACCGTTGAAGTCGGGTACATCTGCCACCAGCAGTTTACCTTCTTTTCTCCAATTTCTGATCTCTATACCCCCACTAATGACAGCATTTTTCCCGAGGATAGTCAGTCCACTGTCCTCCGGACGAAGCCGTAACGGTTCATAGAGCTGATAAGTGCCAGCCCCCAAGTGTATTGTTACTGCTGTTGCCTGTCCTAACCTCTTCAATTCACGGGCCTTCTGTATGGTTTTTGTAAGAGAGGAGTCGGGTGTTATATAGAAGTCCGATAGGGACGCATGTGCAGATGCGCCCCTAACTAATAGTCCTAATAGGATGATAGTAATTATTCTCATAATGTTATCGTGCTAATGGCAACCAGAGAGACATGTCTTGTATACCCCGGTTGTCCCACGCATAGTATGGGATTAGTTGTATCTTTACTTTTTTCTTTGTGATGGGCTGCAACTCCCGATAGAGCGTTTGGTTGTCCCATTTCTTCTGATTTACGAGGACTGCTTCACCTTTCAGAACCATCATCTCATGACCATTGAGAGACATTTTTTGTTCTGTAAATTGTATGTCGGCTGGAATGGCAATGTCGTTGATATTGTAGCCGCCCTCGATATCCTCGCCTTCAAGACAGTATACGATAGGACCACGCTTGACAGCAATTTGGTTTTTCGCCTCCTCGACCAGTGGGTTAGCCTCTATCAATCGGGGACGCATGTCAAAGTTAACCTCGATAACATCGCCCTTCTTCCATTTGCGGGAGATATCCAAATCAGCTGTTTCACCGTTCACCTTTACTGTGTATTGTTCTACCCAATTGGGCTTGTGTAACTTGACGGTTGATAGGTCTTTGGCTTTTTGGATAGTTATCGTGACTTTGCCGTCCCACGGGTAGTTGGTAGTCTGTTCAACTTCCATTTCTTTGGTCTTCAATACGTTTTGTCCGTAGAGATTTACATATAGCGTATTTTGGTTGACAGCATAAGCATATTCCTGTGCCTGACAGAGGGTGCGCAGGGTGTTTGGAGGACAACAGAAGCAAGTAATGTAATGCTGCCGATGCTTAGGCCAACGCATTACATAAGGAAACTCCTTCGTGCGACGTAGTGCCTCCGTATAGAAGAAATCCTTACCATCGAGTGAGATTCCAGAGAGAATGCCATTATACAGTTCGTTCTCGATGTTGTCAATATACTTGCCATCGCCTGTTGTTTGAAACATACGCCAGGAGAATAGCATCATGCCAATCTGTGCACATATCTCATTATGGGCTGCCTCCTGTGGTAATTGAAACTGTCGTCCATAAGCCTGATGAATCTGTTGGATTGAAGGCTGGTCATAAGTTGTACCATCAGGCGAAACTCCATCGTAGAGCGCACCGCATCCTCCCATGATGTATATCTTATGCTGTATAATGTCATCCCATATGGCTGAGAGATTCTTCATCAGCTGTTCCTCACCTGTCTCGGCATATAGGTCTGCAACACCAGCATAGAGGTAGTTGGCACGAACGGCATGGCCCATTGCCTCATATTGGTCACGAAACTTATGGCGATCCTGGTTGTGATCCTCGCCGTTTGTTACACTGTCACGTATGGCTATTAACCCCTTTGCCAGTGTCAGATATTTCTCGTCACCCGTCTCACGATACATCTCTACTGCTCCCATATAGTGGCTGGGACAGATGGCATTACGAGACAGTTCTGCTGCATCATTGGTAAGGAAATTATATAGGAAATCTGCTGCTTTCTTACTGCAGTTGAACAAGGTTGTCTTGCCAGTGGCACGTTTGTGGATAATACCTGCCGTCATCAGATGTCCGAGGTTATAGGTCTCAAAGTTTAGACGGGAGGCAAAGGCGTGTTTCTGGTCTTTCCCGATTTCAATTCCAGCAGCGTTCTCTGTTTTAGCATGGGAGTCAAAGCCAGCATTGCGCTCCGAGATGACAACGGGGGTATGAATATAACCATCGTTGCGCTGTGCTAGTGCAACCTGTTCAATAAACTTGTCCATCAGGGCATCTATCTTCGGGTCCTTGGTAATAGCATAAACGGTAGCACATGCCTCCAGCCATTTATACATATCACCATCATGGAACGGAGGGCCATGGTGCTTACCCTTTACCGTTCCGGCAGCCACTTCAAAGTTGCGGAAACCGTTACTGCCGTGCAGCCCCATGTCATCTATGACTTCCCAAGGTGTGTTCCATGTGTTCCACATGTCCCAGATGCCTGTGGTGGAGAGCATATTGAAACGATTGCCCCAAAAACCGCCAGTCCATTTGACAGCACCCAAAGGCGTATTCTTCATACGAGCCTGACTACTGTTACTCATGTCTGTCAGTCCCTGTGCCGTTGCTGCTGTGGCGCAACACAGCATGATGGCAACAATAGCCTTTCTCATATTTTGCCTCCTCTTGCTTTTATCCGTTCATACCAAGCCTCACGCTCTTTTGCCAAGT
>JAEEHW010000078.1 GCA_016281055.1 Prevotella sp. | reverse complement strand
CAAATCATAGACGTGCGCCATTCTAACGAATGACTCGCACTATTTGCTTCGTGCGATACATTGCACTCGCAAACTCGCCGTTGGCGACCATGAGCCTGCATCGCAGACCCTCATTGCTTGCTTCGTGCGATACATTGCACTTGCAAATCATAGACGTGCGCCATTCTAACGAATGACACGCACTATTTGCTTCGTGCGATATAAATTGCACTTACAAAAGTGGAAAAGGTACTTATCTCCATAGGAAGTAACATGGAAGGCAGGAGACAGATGGCTCTTGCCAGACATCTCTTGTCCCGCTGTTTCATCGGGATTAGGTTCACGCGTACGCTGACATCACCGGCATGTCCGGGAGAGGGGATATATTCGAATATGCTGGCGGAGTTTGATACCGATATGGAAAGGGAGAAGCTGGTGCAGAAACTGAAACATCTGGAACAGCAGATGGGGGATACTGCAGAACTGCGGCGCGAGGGAAAGGTGATGATGGATATCGACATACTGCGCTATGGCGATGAGAAACACCACCTTGCCGACTGGGAAAGACCTTACATCAAGAGACTTTTGAGATATGCCATGAAGATGGTGCTGGCGTTGCTGCTGGCATTGCCTGCCACGGCATACGGGGCAGGTACGGCAGATGTGGACTTGCTCGGAAGGGCCATAGAATACTATCAGGGAGGGAAATATCACGAAAGCATACTGGCTTTCGAACAGTTGCGCAAGGACTATAAGCTGAACCCGCGCTTCATGGCGTATCTCGGCATGAGTTACTACAAGGAGATGCAGTATGAGGAGGCGGTGGAATATCTCAGGCAGAGTCTGCCGGAACTGAAGGCATACTCACCGCACGAACAAGCGGTTTATACGTATTCGTGTGCAGAGAGCCTGTTCCATCTGGAACGCTATGCGGAGGCGATAAAGTATTACGAGCAGGCGCTGCCACTGGTGACAGGCAACGACAGGGGCGATGTGCTGTTCCATAATGCCTTTGCGCACTACCTGACGCAGGGCGACACCGACGAGGTGGTCAAGCTTTTCAGTGAGGCACTCGAAGCATATAAGTCTGCCACCGCCACTGCCACGCCCTTGCAGGTGGCACGCCTAAGGCAGACAGAGACGATGCTGCGCGGACTGAAAAAGGGCTGACACAGGAGTGCAGATGTCTTTGCGGTTAAATAATCATTCCGCAGCAGAACTGTATTCGTGCTTGCGTTTGGGATTCATGGGGAACCAACCTTTCTCTACGCGCTTCTTCTGTGAGAATAGTTCGCCGATACCCCAGAGGGCAGAGGCTCCGAAAACGCCGAGGAACGATGAAAGGTAGATGTTGGCGATGAACAGTGCCGCCATGCAGCAGCAGATGCCGATGAGCAGATAAAGAATCCAGGGGCGGGTGCCCCAGTAATACTCCGTCTTGATGACGATGGGATGCCAGATGCCTATGGCGAAAAAGGTCATGATGGCGATGATGATGCCTGTGAAGTACATGTCGTTTCTTTTTAATTCCGGTGCAAAATTACATAAAAATTTTGGATTTATAGGCCTGCCGAGATAAAAATGTTTGCATTTATTTTTCTTCGACAAGAATATTCTGATTGCTTTTTCTGTATTTTACAAGATTAATTTGTGCATTTGAAAATAAATCACTAACTTTGCAAACGTGTTTGCAATGCACAATTCACAATGCACAATTCACAATGCACAATTCATAATTCACAATTATTTTTGACTATATGAAAACTTCAATCCTTCAATTCTTTAATTCTACAATCCTTCTGGTGGCTATGTTCTTCGTTACCGTTACGGTGGAAGCGCAGCGTCCGTTGTCCGCATCGCAGAAGGCACGCCAGCAGGTGGTGCGCCAGAAATACTCTGAGGCACAGCAGTATGCCGAGAGACAAAAGAAAGATAGTCACGCCGGGCAGTATATCACGGTGAAATGGCCACGCATAGAACCTGCTATAGGCAAGGTGGAAGAGACGATAGAGTTTTTCTCGGATTGCAAGGAGGATGAGAGAACATCGATGACGTTCTTCGAACTGAGGTTGGTGCGTTTCAGCTATAAGCGCCTGGAGGCATCGATTGGCGATACATACACCGAGTTCTTGTTTGATACCTCTACGGGCAACCTTATCTTCTATTATCATACATATAACTACTGGTGGGCCGGCGAGGAGGTGAAGGTAGAGAGACGCTACTACTACAACGCTGACGGCACATACAACTCCGGCAGCGTGAAACTGACTCCGCGTCAAGGCAACGGCGGTGCATACTATCCTGATGAACTGCAGGACATAGACGGCATGGATGCCATGCGTGAACAACAGCGCTACAAGAGTGCCTTTGATGCAATGGCAAACTTCACGATGGAGTAATAAAGCAACCGACAGTTAAGAGATGATAAAGAAAACAATAATCCTTGCCTTTGTGGCAACAGCATTATGCGGAAGCATATCTGCACAGGTACCATGCTCTTTTGATGAGATGCACCGTGCCTATGATGAATGTTTCGGTGAGGGTGAGGCCACGCTTGCACGCTATGCCCTGGCCGACATCGACGATGATGGTCGGCAGGAGGTGTTCCTTACCAATTTCGACGGTGAGGAATATCAGGGCAACGGACATTGCGAGGCAGTGTTCACATGCAGCGCCGACGGCAAACTGACGCTGATACAGCAGACGTATGGTATGACGGCGGGTGCCAGCGACTACAGCCTGTGCCTGCACAAGAAATATAAGGCTTTGTATTATTTCCACAGCAATCATGGCGACAGCGAGGAATATGTGTTCTTTCTGAAAGACAGTCGTGTGGTGAAGTGCCTGTCGAAGGAAACCGTAATAAAATGGGTTGGTGAAGGCGATGATATGACTGACACCTACAAATATTACTATTATGAGTACCCCATCACTGCTGACGGCCAACTCAATTATGATAAGCGCAAGACAGTCAGAAAGCAAGCAGTGGAGCCTTATATCCTGAAAGGCAATGAAATGTATGGTGACAAGTCGGTGGGAATTGAATGGAAAAAGATTAAATAAATATTATAAAAGATGAGCATGAATTATTCTGGAGGAGAGAGCAACGGATTGGTCAATGGACTGAAGAAATTCTTCATGGGATGCGGCGCAGTGTCGTTCATCATGTTTGCCTTAGTCATGTGTATCGGCATCTTCGCTGACGGTGATGACAAGAAAAAGGATGTGACCGAGTCGCAGGTGGGACTGAGTGAGACACGCAACGATTCCGTGCAGCGCCGTGATGTGCTTGAGGGCGACCCGATGAAAGAATTGGAGTCACTCACTGGTATGCCGGAGGTGAAGGCAGAGGTGAAGTCGCTGGCCAACTTCATCAAGGTGCAGAAGCAGCGTGAGGCTCAGGGACTGAAGACACCGCAGATTTCCTATCACCTGGTGTTCACCGGCAGTCCTGGTACGGGTAAGACTACCGTGGCGCGTATCATAGCACGCATATACAAGGACCTCGGAGTGCTGAAGAGCGGTCACCTTGTGGAGACCGACCGCTCAGGTCTTATTGCAGAATATGTAGGTCAGACGGCTGTAAAGACCAACCACTTGTGTGACTCTGCACTCAACGGTGTGCTCTTCATTGATGAGGCTTATGCCTTGCTCGACGAAGGCAGCGGCGGTTATGGCAGCGAGGCCATCGCTACACTGCTGAAGCGTATGGAGGACGATCGCGACCGCCTTGTGGTCATTGTGGCAGGATATACTAATGAGATGAAGAAGTTTATCAATGCCAACCCTGGTCTGCAGTCACGCTTCACACGATATATTGACTTCCCCGATTTCAAACCCGACGAGTTGGTTGAGATATACATGAGTCGTGTGAACAAATACGGTTACACGCTCGATGATGATGCTTATAAATATCTGCAGGAGAAGTTCAAATACGTCTATCAGCACAAGTCGAAGAACTTCGGTAACGGCCGTTATGTGCGCAACGTATTCGAGCAAACCATCACCGAGCAGGCCAACCGAGTGGCGAAACAGTCCAATCCGTCAAAGAAAGAACTTAACACTATCACTCTCGAAGACCTGCGCAAGGCTTGTGACTTCGTGAGATACTAATTAAGGTGAAAAGTGAAAGGTGAAGAGCAAAACTCTTCACCTTTTATTTTTCATATATAACCAAATGGCGGTATTTCTTGTGTTATTCAATAAGATTTTGTAACTTTGCAGAAATTAACATGGAATGATATGATCATGACACCTGACGAATGATTATGGCAAAAAGAGAATATATACAGGCCAACAGAGATTGGCTTATTGAAAAAGCGAAGGAAGAGGGAGTGAGGGCTTTGCCCAAGGGCATCTACTACAAGGTGCTTTCCGAGGGTAATCAGTCAAGTGCCACTCCTAATGTGCGCAGCATAATCACTGCACACTATACCGGCAAGACCATCAATGGCAAGACGTTTGACAGCAGTCGTGGCGGCGTGCCGCTTGCCTGCAGGCTCTGCGACCTTATAGAGGGCTGGATAATTGCCATGCAGCAGATGCACGTCGGTGACAAGTGGGAGGTGTATATCCCGGCAGAGATGGGTTACGGCAAGTTTTCGCAGCCTGGCATCCCTGGTGGCTCTACGCTGATATTTGAAATAGAACTGACAGGTATAGCTTGACGACAATGATTAAAGACATTCTACTTGTTGGTGCCGGCAGTTTCGTTGGCGGTGCAATGCGTTATGCCGTTTCGCTCATGATGCGCTCTTGCGGCGGCTTTCCATGGGCTACGTTCACGGTGAACATACTCGGTTGTCTGCTTATAGGGGCGCTGTGGGGCTTTACCACTCGCTGCACCAGCATCACACCGCATCTAAACCTGTTTCTCGGCGTGGGACTGTGCGGAGGATTCACCACGTTCTCCACCTTCTCGAAAGAAAGCCTCGCACTGCTGCAGCAGGGCAACTACTCCGTCTTCCTGCTCTATGCCGCCGGCAGCGTGGTCATGGGACTGCTCGCCGTGGCGTTGGGACTGACACTTGCTAAATGACGTGAACTCAACGTAATATTATTATCGTTAATGTCGTTAATGTAGACCATTAATGTCATTAATAATCTTAGGGTAAACCATTAATGGTATTAACGAATGATATTAACGGCATTAACGTAAAAAAGCAAATATCCAAAGCATAAATAATCAGAGTGAAGTCTGTGGTTAAATGTCCCTTGACTCCTTAAAATAACAAACAATGATTACACGAGAACAAAACGAGGCCGGCAAATCTGCCGAGCGTTATCGCCCAATGGGCAAGAAGATTATCAATCCGTGGTGCGACTGTCCGGAATACAACTGTTTCGGATGCAGTCCGGCAAACCCGATAGGCCTGCACATGGAGTTTTATGAAGACGGCGACTACATCGTTAGCACATGGCACCCGGAGAGCAACTATCAGGGCTGGGTGGACACCATGCACGGAGGCATCCTGAGCACGCTGATTGACGAGGTGTGCGGATGGGTGGTTACGCGAAAGCTGCAGACCAGCGGCTACACCGTACAGCTGAACGTGAAGTTCCGCAAGGCGGTACCCACCACCGAACCTGCGCTGACCATACGCGCGAAGGTGACGAAGCAGGTGCGCAACCTTGCATACATCAATGCCGAGATAATAAACAGCAAGGGCGAAGTATGCAACGAAGGCGAAGCCATCTATTTCCTAATGAACGAGGAAAAGGCAAAGGAAATGGGCTTCAGACCCTGCGAGGTGGAGGATATAAATGAAGAATATAGAATGAAGGTTGAAGAATAAAAAATGATAATTCTATTTCTTAATTTTTGGATATGGAACATAAAACAAAGCGGAGGGTTCACGTTGCGTGAAGCCTCCGCTTGAATTATACAATAGCTTGTAAGTTTACCTGTGGATTACAGCTGTGCCAGCTCTATTACCTTGTCAACGGCGGACTTTAAGCCGTCGGCGTTCTTGCCACCTGCTGTGGCGAAGTGTGGCTGACCACCACCGCCGCCCTGGATGAGCTTGCCTGCCTCACGGACTATCTGACCGGCATGCTTGCCTTCCTTGACAAGGTCGTCAGAGAATGCTACGGTGAGGGTTGGCTTGCCACCTGCTGCACAACCAATGGCGACAAGCAGACGCTCTGGGAACTGGGCACGGAGCTGGAAGGCGATGTCCTTGGCATTCTGTGGGTCGATAGGCAGGACGCCTGAGATGACCTTGGTGCCGTTGATGTCCTGTGCCTTGCTGATCATGGCTTCCTTTAACTGTGCCGCCTTCTGTGCCTTGAACTCCTCTACCTGTGCCTGCAGCTCCTTGTTCTCGCTGATGGCCTTGCTGATGGTGTCGAGAAGGTTTGGCGTGTTGTTGAACAGGGCTCGAAGGTCGTTCTGAAGGTCTTGGGCGTCATCCATGAGCTTCTCTACGGCTGCACCGGTGATAGCCTCGATACGGCGTACGCCGGCTGCGACACTGCTCTCGGAGGTGATGCGCACCATGCCGATCTGACCTGTTGCCTTGGCATGGCAGCCACCACAGAATTCTACAGATGAGCCGAACTTAACGACGCGGACCTTGTCGCCGTACTTCTCTCCGAAGAGGGCGATGGCACCGAGTTGCTTTGCTTCCTCGATTGGTGTGTCGCGGAACTCCTGCAGTGGTATGTTCTGACGTATGCGGTCGTTGACGATATGCTCTACCTGGCGAATCTGCTCCGGGGTGACCTTCTCAAAGTGTGAGAAGTCGAAACGCAAGTAGTCGGCGGTGACGAGTGAGCCCTTCTGCTCTACGTGCTCGCCGAGGACCTCGCGCAGTGCCTCGTCGATAAGGTGCGTACATGTATGGTTGCTCTCGATGGCGTGACGGCGGTCAACATCGACGCATGCCATGAACTCTGCCTCTGGCTGTGCAGGAATCTTGTTGACGATGTGTATGGCAACGCCGTTCTCCTTCTTGGTGTCGAGAACCTGTATCTCTTCGTTCTCGGAAACGAGTACGCCGCTGTCGCCTACCTCGCCACCCATCTCTCCGTAGAAAGGTGTCTGGTCGAGTATCATCTCATAGGCGGTGCCCTTCTTCTGCTTCACCTCGCGGTACTTCACGATGTGGCAAGGGTACTCGGTATAGTCGTAGCCTACGAACTCTGATTCTGCTTCCTTGATGACTACCCAGTCGCCCAGCTTCACCTCTGCGGCGTTGCGGGCACGGTTCTTCTGTTCCTGCATGCAGGCATCGAAGCCTTTCTCATCGACTGTCATGCCCTGCTCACGGCAGATGAGCTCGGTGAGGTCGAGTGGGAATCCGAAGGTGTCGAAGAGGGTGAAGGCCTTGTCGCCTGCTATCTCTGTCTTGCCGGCTGCCTTGGTGTCGTCGATGACGCCCTGCAGGAGCTTGATGCCGTTTTCGAGGGTGCGGAGGAATGAAGACTCCTCTTCCTGCATGACCTTCATGATGAGCTTCTGCTGTGCAGGGAGCTCTGGGAATGCCTCGCCCATCTCTGCTACGAGGGTAGGGACGAGCTTGTAGATGAATGCCTCCTTCTGTCCGAGGAAGGTGTATCCGTAACGTACTGCGCGGCGCAGTATGCGGCGTATCACATAGCCTGCCTTGGCATTAGACGGCAGCTGACCGTCGGCGATGGCGAAGGCGATGGCACGGAGGTGGTCAACGATGACGCGCAGTGCGACGTCTTTCTTCTCGTCGTCGCCGTACTTGCAGCCTGCCATGTCTGCCATGGCCTTGATGAGTGGCTGGAAGACGTCGGTGTCATAGTTGGATGTCTTGCCCTGCAGGGTGCGCACGAGGCGCTCGAAGCCCATGCCGGTGTCGATGACCTTTGCAGGCAGTCCCTCGAGTGAGCCGTCAGCCTTGCGGTTGAACTGCATGAACACGAGGTTCCATATCTCGATGACCTGTGGGTGGTCTTTGTTTACGAGCTCGCGTCCAGGAATCTTTGCCTTCTCCTCGGCAGGACGGCTGTCAACGTGGAGCTCAGAGCATGGTCCGCAAGGACCTGTGTCGCCCATCTCCCAGAAGTTGTCGTGCTTGTTGCCGTTGATGATATGGTCTTTAGGCAGGAACTGCTCCCAGATGCTTGCTGCCTCGTCGTCGCGTGCCAGTCCCTCTTCAGGAGAGCCCTCGAAGACGGTGGCGTAGAGGTCAGCGGGATCAATCTTCAGTACATCGACGATGTACTCCCATGCCCATGAAATAGCCTCTTTCTTGAAGTAGTCACCGAAAGACCAGTTGCCGAGCATCTCAAACATGGTATGGTGGTAGGTGTCGTGACCAACCTCCTCCAGGTCGTTGTGCTTACCTGACACACGCAGACACTTCTGCGTATCGGCCTGACGGCGGCACTTAGGTGTCGCATTGCCGAGTATGATGTCCTTAAACTGGTTCATGCCGGCGTTGGTAAACATCAGCGTCGGGTCATCCTTAACTACCATTGGTGCCGATGGCACGATGAGGTGTTCCTTGCTTTCAAAGAATTTCTTGAAAGACTCGCGTATTTCTTTTGCTGTCATGGTGACTTCGCAAGTT
>JAEEHW010000077.1 GCA_016281055.1 Prevotella sp. | reverse complement strand
ACCCTGTCAAACCGTCCATGGTATTCTGCACTTTCCACTTTCCACTCTTCACTCTTCACTTTTCACTCAAAGCGAAGCGAAGCAGACCTTACGGTAGTACTGGGCGAACCGAAAGTCCATAGTAACGGCTTTCGTATGCGTCGCTGTCGCTGCTTATGTGGTTAGGGTCGAAGTACATGCGCCACGCATAGTACGGTGCGCCCCCAATGAGTGAAGACGACCAATAGCAGCCGTCCGAACTGTAGAGCGACGTGCCTTGGTGGTAACCGGCGATGGGAAGAAAAATGTGGATATCACAGAGTGAATATGTGGCAGATGTCTGGAGAGTGCCGCCTTCAGTTTTCTTCTTCCCCATATCGCTAGGTGCTTTGGCCTTATATACAATGTAGCCTGACACTCCTTTCTCGTTATAGTTTGCAGTCCACTCCCAGTAGCAACTGTCACGGAGTACCCTCAGATCTCTGGCTGTCGGCATGCGCCATGAACCGCCCCAGTTAGCAGAGGCTGCATCGTCGGCAGGCTCAAGGGTGTCTTTCTTGTCCACGGTGCCGTAATTACCGTTTATAACGTATTTGGTTAGATTCTTGTATGAACCGTCACACCATTTGTACGTTTGCCATATGTAATTATTCTTCGGCTCCGGCTCGCCCCATGCGAAGTGATCGCCGTAGTCCTCAGGATGCTCCGCACCCACGTTGCACCTCGCCCACTTCACACTTAGGCCGAGATCCACGTAGTCATGACCGTTGGCGGGATCAAACGCCTGTAGCTCTGCACCGCTCAGGAATGCGTTGACAATCTGGTTGGCATCTGCCATGGTTATACCGTTGTCACCGTTTACATCGGCTATCTCCTTGTCAAAGTCGGATGGCTTTTCGGCGGCAAGAAAGTAATTCACTATGGCATTAGCGTCTGCCATCGTTATCGCTCCGTCATGGTTTACGTCACCAGCAAGCAGAGAGATACGCACGGTCTTATCCTTGACTTCATTGTCGTCCTTATCCTGTACCATATAGTCCGCATACTTTGCTCCTGCTGGTGCGGTCAGCGAAAGACCGTCGCTAAGAACAAGTTTTTTCATGTTGCTGATGGCAGATGTTTCGGCGACAATGCTGACTTCGCTCCTGCGACCATTTACGTAGAGAGTCTTTAAGTAGATAGTTATTGTCTGGCCGGCTATTTTCGATTTTATCTTATTTCCTGATATACCAGTGTACACAAGCAACATGTCTATCTTTGTGCCATCCGCTATCGTAAGTTTGTTTTGAGTGATTCCTGTCATAGATATGCCAGTGTTGCATCTCACAAATCCCATTTTTCCGGGACCAACGATGGTTACATCGCCGTAGCTCTCTATGCCTGTATCCACAAAGCCTATGTTGTTGTTGCCCACAAGGCGTATGGTGAGCCCATCTATACTGCTCTTTATGCCGACGGTGCCGGTGGTGTTGTCCATGCCGATGCTGCAGTCAATGAGTGTCAGCGTCTTTGTCTCGTCGTTGTATATGACAGTACCCTGTTTGATGTTACTGCCGCTGATGTTGTTACGATTGACTGACGTTACCTGTACCCCACCTATCCACAAATCATATTTCTTCGGTTTTATTGTTACCCATTCGTCCTTCACGCTGCTGCCATCTGTGGCATATACCTTGCCACCACTTATGTAGGCGCCTGCTGGCTCGGTGATTTCGTAAAATTCCGGAATTATAATGTCTTTCAGGCTACGGTAGCACTCCAGCACGCCCCTGGTTTTAACTTCAGAGTTGCCTTGTACCTCCATCACTGTGTTGCTGTATGAACTGAGCACACCGTAATACTTGGTACCGTCAAGCGTCAGGTCTAGGTCTTTGACATTCAATTGGTTTGCTTCCTCAGATGTCATCACTAATGCTGTGGTGCCGCTGACTGACAGAGAGCTTGCCTCTGTGCCGCAGAGCTCCAATGAGCCTGTGCTCTGTATGCCACCGCCATTAGCAGAAGACAGCGTACTGTTGCCCTTTACCTGTATCTTCAGGTCGGGCATCTCGCTCTTTATTGTGTATGCGTTGTTGCCCGTGGCAGTTATGGAAGCATTGTCAAGTATAAGGGTGTTTGTATATTTGTCATACTTCACTGTACCGTTCACTCCGCTGATTCCTGACAAATCATTACAGTTGGTATGTGTCACCTGTGTGCCGTTCACCCATATTTCATAGTCTTTATATGTAAAGTAACCTGTCTCGGGGTTAGCGTAGGTGCCTTCTATTTTTGGCCATTTGTATGGTATGGCCCCTTTTAAGTTATTGCAATCTGCAAACATCCATGATGAACTATCACAAGTCCATGAATCGTTACAATATATTGTAGTCAAGTTACCACAATTATAAAACATATCTTTCATGTCGATAACGTTAGACGTATTGAAATGGCTAAGGTCAAGACTTGTAAGCGATTTACAGTTATAGAACATCCAATTCATAGACGTCACATTTGAAGTGTTGAAATTGCTAAGGTCAAGGCTTGTAAGACCTGTACAGTCCCAGAACATAACAGCCATGTTCGTAACGTTGGATGTATTGAAATGGCTAAGATCAAGATTAGTAAGGCCTGAACAGCTTTCGAACATAGCAGACATGTCAGTAACGTTGGATGTATTGAAATGGCTAACATCAATGCTTGTAAGCAAATGACAGCCACAGAACATATAACCCATACCTGTCACACTGGAGGTATTTAAATTTTCTATACCCTCTATTTTATAAAGGTTGGTCATGCCACAAAACCACATGTGACATGTCAATGGTCTCGCATTTGAGAATTCCTCCGTGAAACGCACTACTTTAATATTTTTATTATAATCAAGCCAATACGCCGGCAGCGACATTTTTCCGGTATTTGAAGCCTTCCATGCGTTTTTCTCTGGTAATTCTCCAACTGTAAAGCAAAGCACAGTGTCGTTTTCAATGTAAGCATAAGGTACAGGTTCTGCCTT
>JAEEHW010000076.1 GCA_016281055.1 Prevotella sp. | reverse complement strand
GCTGCAGTCACTCTCTTTCCGTACCGGTGTCATAGTGCTGCTGTGCTGCATACCATTTTACATTCTGTCGTTCGCCCAGATGCTGCTGCCTATCAGCGCTGCCGCCAAGGGAGTGCTGTGGACGGTGCTCTTCGGACTTGCCAAGACCTGCCAGTATGGTGGCATCACCATCCTTGGCGTCGATGGCTATAACCGCGTGAAGGAATATCTGAGAGGTAGGAAAAAGTAATTTACTTTTCGTTATCTCCCAAAAACATTCCTGTTTACACCCGGTCTTGACATTGGCTTTTGCAGCGTTTGGTAGCTTTTAAGTTGAAAATGGATTGGCAGATGATATTTTGCGGATATAGGCTTGCCTTTGTTCATACCGGGCTCCCATCGTGGCATTTCCTTTACTACACGCATGGCTTCTTCATTTAGTGACGGGTGAAGAGGCTTCTCTATTTCCGGACATGATATAGAACCGTCTTTTTCTACGATAAAACAAATGGTTACGTTACCTTGTATGCCAGCTTTCTGAGCATCTTCAGGGTATCGGAGGTTTTCGGACAGATACTTTTTCAAAGCATCGCTACCTCCTGGGAATGATGGCTGTTTATGAGTCTTTAAGGCATCTTCCTTGTCTTTTGACGTTGTTGCGTCGGTAGATATGGTGTCATGCCTTGCGCTTGTTTTTCCAAAGGTTACGGGTATTCGTGTCCTTACCCGTACGGGTTTGCCGTCAACCAATCCGGGAGTCCATCGTGGCATGGCAGATATCACACGTACGGCTTCTGCGTCAAGCAGGGGATGTACAGACTTCAAGACGGTTACATTGTCAATGTTGCCGTTTGGTTCAACAAAGAAACCAATTATAACACTTCCTGTGATGCCTGCATTCAGGGCATCTTCAGGATAGTGGGTGTTAAGTTCCAGATATCTCTTTAGCACCTCCTTGCCTCCGGGGAATGAGGGGCCTACATCAACTTTTCTTCTTTCCCTTCGTGCTTTTAAGGAGTCGCTGACTGTTTGTTCCTGTGCATATACGCATATGGTAAACATCAGCATGGTTAAAAGAACAAACTGTTTCATACTCTTTATTCTTGTCTTGTGACGTAAGCTTATTTCGATTTGGCGAAATATATATCAACATAGTCGGTGACTCCGTCGCATGGATTCTCCATCTGCTGCAGTCGCCAGTACTTACGTCCCTGCGTAGATGCAAACTCGAAGTGACCGTCGCGTATGCATGGCTGACCGTTGTTTATGTGATAGATCTTCGTTATGATGGTGCCGGTGAAGGTGAAACGCAGTGCGTCGATCATCTCGATGTATCCGTCTATTATCACGTAGTCACTGTTCTCCTTGCTGCGTTGTGAGCCTATGCAGTGCAGGCGGCCGTTCTCCTTCCTTACCTCCACGCTGCCGAAATAGTCCCATGAAATCCATTGCAGCGACAGCGGGTGTCTGCCCAGAATCTTACTTTCAGGAGTTGCTACGGCGCTCCTGCCCTTAGCCTGCGCCATGGCGTTGGTGCTGAAACCCAGTGTGAGCAGCAGCACGATGATTGCGGTTAGTTTCTTCATAATGCTTTTCTGTTTATTCATTTTATTTTAACGAAAGAATGGTTCAAATTCAAACTTGTAGTGAGGCCTCTTGGCTGTAATATGTTTATCTTTAGGATGCACGAACTTTATATGCATGGTGCAGCGTGTGCTTGCAACCTTGCCATCCTTCTTACCCGGAATCCATTTAGGCATGCCTATTATAGCGCGCTTCACTTCCCTGAACAGTACTTCTGGAGCAGGATTTAGCAGTTCAACATCCGTTGTCTTGCCTTTTTCGTCAATGGTGTATCTGACCACAACGCTTCCGTTAGTTTCCGTAATCAAGGCCTCTAAAGGATATTTTATCTCATTATGCAGATACTCTTGCAGTTCCTCTTCACCACCAGGAAACAAAGGGTGGCAGTCCTTCTTGTCGTTCAGTGTGAAGTTGATAGGAATGGCATAGCGCATTGCAATTTTATCTCCTTTTTTCTTGGCGCAATCCCATTTCGGCATACTGTTTACTATGCGCAGGGCCTCTTCATTGAATATGGTGTCAGTAGAGGTTAATATTCTTGCGTCAGATATCTTTCCGTCGGTGTTGACTATGAAATCAACGAACACACGTCCTTCTATGCTGTCGTTCTTGGCAGCCTGTGGATATTCGATGTTTTTCTCGATGAAATCATTCAGATATTTTTGTCCGCCATGAAATGAAGGATACCTGTTTTTTTCACCAGCGTTATCATTGTAATGGTCTTTTCCCTTGAATATTATAGGCTGCACATAATAAACAGCAACGGGCTGACCTTGTATTGTGCCGGGCTTCCATTTCGGCATCATGTTTACCACGCGCATAGCCTCTGCATCAAGTTGGGAATTTACGGATCTTTTTATTCCTATATAGGAGAGGCTTCCGTCAGGATTTACGATGAATTCAACGAGTACACTTATGCTTTTGCCATCTTTTAATGCTGACTTGGAGTATTTCAGATTGTCTTCAAGGAACTCGTTTAAGGCTTTGTTGCCGCCAGGGTATGACGGCATCCTCTCTGCTTTTGTAAGCACGTTCATCCTTTCCAGTCTGGCTTTTTTAACGGAATCTGCTTTCCTCTCAAATTCTTTTGTATCATCTACGCCAAATGATATTGGCACTCTCATAAGGTGTGGCACATCCGGTTGTCGTTGAGGCATCGTGGCAATTACGCGCATAGCCTCTCTGTCGAGTAGTGAATCTAAAGATTTTCTGACAAGGATGTTTGTAACATATCCATCTTTGTTGGTATTATACTCTACGAAGACAGTGCCATACTTACCTGCCTTCTTGGCTTCTTCAGGATACCTCAGATTATTTTTGAGATATTCTTTCCAAGCATTTTTACCTTCTGGGAATGTAGATTCATTGTTTTTTGACTGTGAGTAAGCTAACGAACTACACGCTAATGCTGCTATCAAGATTAAGGGGAATTTCATTTTTGTATTATACTATGTTAGTAGATATCACTCTGTCTCTTCCCACTTGAACACTGCACCGTTGCGGCGGGCTGGGTCGCTGCCGCTGTAGTCCATGGAGTAGGGACTGCCAGTGGTAGGGCTCTTGCCAATGTATTTGTGGGTGCGCATCGACATGAGCATGAACTCATGGTTCAGGTAGTCCTGCCACATGAAGACTTCTGCTTGCGCCGGGTCGGTGGTCATGCGCACGTCGCCTGCCAGTCCGAGGCCTGACGACATAAGGTAGCGGCCGTCCTTGCACTGCAAGATGACCTGTCCGTTGCCCTTGTCGATGATGCTGAAAAGAGTCTGTGGTGACTTGTCATTAGGCGCGGTGTCATAAAGTACGCCGTGCTTTGTGGCTGTCATCGGTTTGCCAGTGGCAAGGTTGATGATGCGGATGGTCTTGCCGTATGGGATGTTCTCCGTGCGGTCTGCCATTGATTCATGTACGGTAAAGTTGTCAAACTCGGCAAAGCCTCCCTCACGGCCGTCCTTGTTGAAGGCAAACAGAGCGTGGCGCGAGCCCTGGAAAGTAATCAGCTGGTATGTCAGGCGCAGTGCGCAGCCGAGGTTGTGGAATGTCTCGCCGTCGGTAGAGTAGGCATAGTCCATCTCATCCTTGTCATATTCACCGCAGCAGCGCAGCCATATCTTCTGCTTAGGCAGTGTGATGGGCATATCTACGGTGTCGTTTTTCGTCTGGTCAAACCATCGCAGCGTGAGTTTGCCGTTCTCTTTCACTATGCCAACCCATGAGCAAGGCACGTTGATGTTACCCAGTCCGGCCACGTCGCCGTCTTTCATACCCTTGGTGTATAGTTCCACGGTGGCAATGCTTGAAGGACCTATTACGCGCTGAGTGAGTGAGTTGCGTGCCCACATCAGTTGATCTGACGGCATAGTGTTGAGTCTGAGTCTGCCACCTTTGAGTGCCCATTTGCTGTCGTCAGGGTTATGGTTCCACTGCCATACACGTCCCAGTGTCTTGCCGTTGAAATCTTCATTGCGCTCATACGGAGCATGTGGCGTTACTGTTATACCAGTGTTTGGCTTCAGCCATGTGCGTGGTGCACGTCCGAGGTTGCCTTCCAGTCCGAGCATGGGCCATCCGTCCTGCCATGTCATGGGAGCCAGCGTCACGGTGCGCCCTATGGAATGGAAATCCATCATCAGCAGTGCCCACCACTGTCCGCTCTGGTCCTGCACAATGCCTCCCTGATGAATGTTGGTGCATGCCGTAGCGTCTTTGTCTGGTTCGGGCTGTGTAAAGTGTGTGCCGTCAGGCATGATGCGACCGCGTGGCGGTACGCCGGTAATGCCGGCAGCGTGATATCCGAAGGTCTCGTCGGCGGTAATCACGCGAGTCTCGTATGGTCCCCAGATGTTCTTGGAGCGAGAGCAGAGCGTGCGGCCGTTTGGCATATAGTCGGTGGATATGAGATAATACATGCCGTTGATTTTATACATGTGATGACCTTCACCCACACCGTTACCCTCTGGTATGATGATGCGGTCGGTACCCTCGATAGGTCCCGACATGTCAGCCTTCAGTTCAGTGCAGTGCACCTCGCCGTAGCCATGTATGGCATAGATCTTTCCGTCGTCGTCAAACAATACGCCGAGGTCGTATATGCGTCCCTGCATGTTGTGGTGAGTCCACGGACCGTGTATGTCCTTGGCGGTATAGCACTGCAGTCCCTTGCCGTTCATGTTGGAGAAGACATAGAACTGTCCGTTGGCATAGCGTATGCACGGAGCCCAGATGCCCTGACCGTATATCTCCTTATGGTTCTTGAGTGAGAAGGCATCGTCCTGGAAGTCGAAGCGGTCGAAGCAATAGGAGATGTTCTCCCAGTTCACGAGGTCGCGTGAATGAAGTATGACCAGTCCTGGCACGGTGTGCATGGTGGTGCCGGCAAGATAGTAGTCGTCACCCACGCGGATGATGTCGGGGTCGGAAAACTCATCATAGAACAAGGGGTTGGTAAATGTGCCGTTGCCATTGTCGGCAGTCCATGACTGTGCCTGTGTCAGCAGTGTCATACTTGCGAATAACGCGAAAAGTATATTTTTTTTCATAGTTGTTAATTTCTCTTGGTTTTATGCCAATAAATTCTTGAAAGAACAAATTTACTCAAAAACTTCCATATAGACAAGTTTTTGCGCTATATTTTTTGTAATTCACCTGATTATTATTAACTTTGCAGGAAAATTTCATCATCTTATGACGAACAGGATTCTTTTATTAGCCATAACTTTATTATCAGCTTTTCCGATATGGGGTCAGATGCATGACCCTGCGCATTTCTCTTCGGAGATGCGAATGGTAGGTGAAAAGGAAGCAGAGATAGTATTCACTGGCACTGTTGATGACGGCTGGCACGTCTATTCCACCGACATCAAGAGCGGCGGTCCTATTCGAGCATCGTTCAATGCTGTCCGCATGGAAGGTGTGGAGACGTTGGGCAGTCTTCAGCCTAAGGGAAGTGTGGTGAGGAAATATGACGATATGTTCGGCATGGAGGTGAGTTATATGGAGCATCGCGCAGTATTCGTGCAGCGCATCAGGTTCACCAAACCACAGTATGACATAGACTGCTATCTGGAGTATGGCGTATGCAATGAGGAGATGTGTCTGCCGCCCGGTGAGGTAAGACTGACGAAGAACGGCACCATTTCTTTTGATAAGAAAGAGGAAGAAACACTCGATGATGATAAGAAAGAAAATGCCGATTCCATCGTGCCGCTAGCTAACAGTGACTCTGCAGATATAGCGAAAAATATCGAATCCACCGATTCTGTAGCCTACATAGATACGGCAGATGCACCAACGACCACGCCATCTGCACCGATAGAAACATTCTTTCTCGGACTGTTGGGAGGCCTGCTTGCCGTGCTGATGCCTTGCATTTGGCCGATAATACCGATGACAGTGTCTTTTTTTATGCGAAACGCGAAGGAAGACAGGCGCAAGGGTGTGAGGGATGCCTTGCTCTACGGACTGAGCATCATCGTCATTTACGTTACGCTGGGATTGGCGGTAACACTATTGTTTGGCTCTGATGCATTGAATGCTTTTTCAACGAGTGCTGTGTTTAACATCGCAATATTCCTGATGCTTGTGGTGTTTGCCCTGTCGCTCTTCGGACTGTTTGAACTGCGCCTGCCATCATCATGGGCCACGGCATTGGATAGTTTTTCGCGCAAAAGTGGTTCGTCCCTGTGGGGAAGACTTGCGGAAAGCTTTTTCATGGCACTGACGCTGGTGGTGGTGTCGTTCTCGTGCACCGCACCGATTGTGGGACTGCTGTTGGTGCAGGTGGCTACCACCGGCAACTGGCTGTCACCACTCATGGGAATGTTTGGCTTTGCCCTGGCGTTGGCATTGCCGTTTACGTTCTTTGCACTCTTTCCGTCGTGGATGAAACAGATGCCGCGCTCTGGCGAATGGATGAACCGTATGAAAGTGGCGCTAGCTTTCGTTGAATTGGCGTTTTCTTTGAAATTTCTCAGCGTTGCCGACCAGGCATACGGCTGGCACCTGCTGAGTCGTGAACTGTTCTTTATATTATGGATAATAATCTTCGGTGCGCTCGGCATATATCTGCTGATAGGCAAAGGACGTGGTATGGTCCGATGGGTCAGCATGACCTTTGGACTGGCATCGATAGCCCTGGCAGTGTATATGGTGCCGGGACTGTGGGGAGCGCCATGTACACTTGTCAGTGCCTTCGCCCCACCGATGGAATCGGTGAAAGCACACTATACCGACTATGATCAGGGAATGGCGGCGGCACGCGCACAAAAAAAGCCTGTGATGATAGATTTCACAGGCTATGGTTGTGTAAACTGCCGCAAGATGGAGGCAGCGGTATGGACAGATCCGCGCGTGGCTTCTATATTGAAGAATGACTACATTCTCATATCATTATATGTAGATGATAAGACACCGCTGAAGGAACCTTTGGAAGTAACGGATGCAGCGGAAAAAAAGAAAACACTCCGCACGGTGGGTGCGAAGTGGAGTTTTCTTGAAAGCAATACGTTTGGGAGTAATGCCCAACCGTTTTATGTTATACTCAGCCATGACGGTCGCCTGCTGGCACAGCCCCGTGGCTATAACGAGGACATTGACGAGTATCTGAAATTCCTGCAATCAGGACTGGATGCTGCTGCGCTTCACCTTCACTAACTGATACAGGGCAGGCAGGGCTATCATCAGTGAGCATACCACAGCCCTGAGCACTGTCGATGACGAACCGAAATAGTCGGTAAGCCGTGCATCGGTGGGCAGGGTGGGGAAGAGTTTCACAGCCACGTATGCTGCACTGTTGTTTATCCAGTGTATGAGGAATCCCGGTACTATGCTGCCTGTCTTTACGAACAGCCATCCCAACAGTATGCCGACAATGAGTGCGTAAGGTATCTGTGCGGGGTTGAAGTGGGCTATGCCGAAGATTACCGCTGACAGTATGATTGCCGTCCATTCCGCTTTTGAGAGTTCGTTGAGTACGGGTGTGTTGCCCCATCGCTTCGCGAACCATTCGCTTAGGGCGCGTATGATGGCTCCGCGGAATATCACCTCCTCCATCAGTGGAGCAAGCATACAGACGACGAAATATCCCTCGCTCGTTGACATCATTCCTTTCAGTTCATTTTCCATGAGATTGGGCATCCATGATTGCGGTATCTGTTCCATCAGCCATGTCAGTGGTATGACGATGCCGATGGCGAGCAGCACCGTCCATGCCAGTGTGGCCCATGGTCGTGTGCGTATGTAGTTGCGGCTGACGGGGCACCACTTAAACCATAGGAACATACCGATGAGCAGCAGGCTGCATACAGCAGTGATGATTATCATTGCTGTTGGATTGGTGGGACTGACCTTCGGGAACCATAAGCTCATGACCACCGAGGCTATGCCGCCGATACCTAACTGTACGGCGACAAAGATCAGAAAGTATAGTAGTGTTTTTTTCATTGTTGAGTGATAATGGGAGTTTTTAGTGGGTAGTTAACTACTCTAACTCCTCTTAACTCCACTATAGATAAAATCTATTCCGCTAACACGAAGTCGAGTTGCTTCTTGTCGAGATTGGCACGTGCCACCTTGATGCGCAGTGGGTCGCCCAACTGATAGCGGTTGTGGCGACGGCGACCGATGAGGCAGAAATTACGCTCGTCAAACTCGTAGTAGTCGTCTTTGAGGTCACGTATGAGAATCATGCCCTCGCAGTGGTTCTCGTCTATCTCGGCGTATATGCCGTAGCTGGTGATGCCGGAGATATGCGCATCGAACTCCTGACCGATGAACTCGCTCATATACTCCACCATCTTATATTTTATTGAGTCGCGCTCGGCATTGGCTGCTATCTGTTCCATATCGGACGAGTGTTCGCAGAGCTCCTCGTAGTGATCCTGGTTGGCAGAACGCGCACCCTCGGCATAGCGAGTGAGCAGACGGTGCACCATTGTGTCTGGATAGCGGCGTATGGGCGATGTGAAGTGTGTGTAATAGTCGAACGCCAGTCCGAAGTGACCGATGTTGTGTGTTGAATACTTTGCCTTCATCATGGCCTTCAGTGCCACCATCTGCACGGCATTGCACTCAGGGCGGCCCTCCACCTCGTCCATCAGCGTGTTGATGGCGCGTGCTGTGGCACCCTTGGTGCTGGTGGATTTCATGCGATGGCCGAACTTCACGACGAACTGTTTCAACTGCTCCAGTTTCACTGGGTCTGGATCATCGTGTATGCGGTAAGGCAATGTCTTGGCCTTCTTGCCCTTAGGTACCTTGCCAATGTGCTCGGCTACGGTGCGGTTGGCAAGGAGCATGAACTCCTCAATGAGTTTGTTGGCATCGAGAGAACGCTTGAAATAACAACTTACAGGTTTGCCTTTGTCGTCGATTTCAAACTTCATCTCCTCGCGGTCGAACTTCACCGAGCCGTTCTTGAACCTATGTTCGCGCAACTTCTTGGCCAGGCTGTCAAGTATGAGCAGTCGCTCGGCGTTCGGATCCATCTTCTTCAGGGCTTCCATGCCTTTTGCAGTCACTGGTGAAGAGTGGTTGCCGTCCTCACCGCGCCATTTCCAACTTTCCTCTATCACCTTCTGCACCTCCTCGTATGCATAGCGGCGGTCAGAACGTATCACGGTGTGTACGATGCGGTAGTCCTTCACATTAGCTTCCTCATCCATGGTGAAGATGACACTGTATGCCAGTTTCTCCTCATCGGGGCGCAGCGAACAGATATAGTTGCACAGGCGCTCAGGCAGCATAGGGATGGTGCGGTCAACGAGATAGACACTCGTGGCACGCTTCTCTGCCTCCTTATCTATAATGGAGCCTTCGGTGACATAATGTGATACATCAGCGATGTGAACACCCACCTCATATAATTGAGAGTTGAGAGTTGAAAGTTGAGAATTATGATTACCCTTGCTGGCTGAATCCAGTGTTTCATCAGTCTGTGAGTAATCGGAATTTTTAACTTTCAATTTTCCATTCTCAATTTTCCTTATTGACAGCGCATCGTCAAAGTCCTTGGCATCGCGCGGGTCGATGGTACAGGTGAATACATCGCGGAAGTCCTCACGGTTCTCCATGTCCTCAGGAGTAATCTTGTCGCTTATCTTGTTGGCGGCATCCTCCACCTCCTTCGGATATTTGTATGGCAAGCCATACTGCACCAATATGGTGTTCATCTCAACGTCGTTGTCACCACGCTCGCCCAATACGTCGATAACCTCTGCAACGATGGTGCGGTGCTCTGCATCGGGCCATTTCCTTACAGCCACCACTGCACGCTCGTTGGTCTTGCCGCCAAGCAACTTGTCTTTCGGTATGAAGATGCTGCACGGCATAGGGTCCTGTGGAATGAGTACGGCATATCCGTCTTCCACTTGCAGACGACCCACGAACTGGTCTTTCTTTCTCTTTATTATCTCCGTCACCTGTGCCTCGCGTATGTGGCTCTTGCGACGTGCCATCATGCAGAAACGCACGCGGTCGCCCGTCATGGCATACATGGAGTTGCGTTCTGCCACGAATATAGGTTTGTCGCTTCCGTCAGGTGTTATGGAGTTACGTCCGTTGGCTTTGGCCTGGAAAACACCCTCCATCACCTGTGTGTTCTCAGCAAGTTTATATGATGAGTCGGTAACACGCACGAGGAAATCATCCCATGCCATGTCCTCAAGAGTGTCGATGGCGAGCATCTTCAGCGGATGAGTGTTAAGGTGCAAGTCCTTGAATATTGTCTTAAAAGAGATTGTCTCTCCCGGACGTGAACGGAAATATGATTCCAACTGTTCGGCCAGCTGCGCCTTTGTCATGTGCTTGCCGCCCTTCTTTCCCTTTGATTTTGCCATAGTAAGTAGATTATTTCATTTTTATTTCAATATTGACTCGTATCTCTCTCTGTCGTTAATTAGTTTTACTGCTTCCTGCACCTGTGTATCATAACTTAGTGTGCATGCTATCGAACCTTTCTGATAGTAGTAGGTGGTGATGATGCTTTGTTCTATGAGGTGCGAAATGACGGTGCGGTTATTGTCGAGTTCGCGTGACAGGTTGTGGCTCAGTTTTGTCTTCAATGCCTCAAATTCATCCTTAGCATCATCGTAATATCCTTCAAATTTCGCCATCTCTACCAGTTCATCATACACCTTGCTTGTCTCTCGGTCATACTTGAACCCACTCTCTATGACACGCTGCTTGAAGTCGGCGTATTCCTCATCAGAGAGATGAAACTCTTCTGCCGATGCTATAGATGGATGCTTGCGCACGTAGTCCATAACGTAGTTGAGCACTACCTCGGTAGAGTCGAAACCACCTTGGCACAGGTAACCGGCGATATTGGGGATGGAGTCGGGCTTCACCTCTACGTCAGGCTTTATGCCGCCACCGTCGCGTACGGTTCTGCCACCGCGGGTTTTGAACTCACGTGTCAGCGAATCAGGTATGTGTTCGCGATAGCCGCCGCCGGTGTGCTTGTAGTTGATTGCCTGTATGCATCGTCCGCTTGGGATGTAATACTTTGACACAGTAAGTTTGAGAGAAGCATCATGAGGCAGTTCCACTGTCTGCTGCACCAGTCCCTTGCCGAAGGTGCGTGTGCCCATGATTACGGCGCGGTCCAGGTCTTGCAGTGAACCGCTGGTTATTTCGCTTGCCGAAGCCGTGTTGCCGTTTACCAATACGACCACGGGCATCAGGGTGTCGAGTGGTTCTGAGTCAGTCTTGTATTCATTGGTGGAGCGTTTGATGCGTCCCTTGGTGGTTACGAGTGTCACGTCCTTAGGTACGAACATATTGACTATCTTCACAGCTTCGCTGAGCGAACCTCCACCATTGTTCCTGAGGTCGAACACAAGGCTTTTCATACCCTTCTGGCGCATGTCAACGAGAGCACGGCGTACATTGCGTGAGCAGTCTTCCGTGAACTGTGACAGCATCAGGTATCCCACCGTGCTTGGCGTTCCGTCAGACGAAGGTATCAGTCCGTAGTATGGCACTGACGGCATTTGTATGGCTTTGCGCGTGATTTTGAACTTGAGCACCTCGCCGGGAATGTCGCCAGCCAGCTTGTCTTTCTTTCCTTTGGACACCTCACCGTCAGCTGATGGGCGCAACACCTTCAGCAGGAAGGTCGTGCCGGGTTCGCCGCGCAGGTGGCTCGACACGTAAGACACCGACTTTCCCACCATAGTGGTGTCGTCGATGGAAAGAATGATGTCACCTTTCTTCAGTCCAACCTCTGCAGCGGGCATACCCTCGTAAGGTTCGTCAATGATGACGCGGTTCAGCTTGAGGTTCTGCTTTATCAATGCTCCTATGCCGGCGTATTTGCCGGTGAGCATGGTCTTGAGGTCTTTCACCTCCTCTGGTGGATAATACTCGGTATATGGATCAAGCGACCTCAACATGGAACGTATGCCGGCTCCCACTGTGACGTCAGCGTCCAGTGTATCGACGTACATCATGTCAAGTTGTTTGTATATAGCGGAGAATATCTCCAGATTGCGCGCAACGGCGAAAGCGTCGTTTTTCTTCTTTTCGTCGGCTTTCGCAGACAGCGACAATACGGCGAAGACAAATAACAATACAATTCTCATGTGTTTCATATTGCAAAAATACACATTTTCCTTGAAAACACCATATTTTTATGTTTTATTTTGCATCATTTCAACTTTTTTTCGCACAAAAACAAAAAAAAATGCCGAAAAGTTTGGTAGTTTCGATTTTTCGTAGTACCTTTGCACTCGCAAATAAGAAATTGCTTCCTTAGCTCAGTTGGTTAGAGCATCTGACTGTTAATCAGGGGGTCCTTGGTTCAAGCCCAAGAGGGAGCGCAAAAGAGATGACTTTTTGGTCGTCTCTTTTTTATTTTTTATGGCAATGATATAGCATAGGCGAAAATAGCTAAATGTTATTGATATGCTTTGACAAAATGAAAGCTATCGTATTACCTTGTAATAGCTATGCTTTTACAGTGTAATATGATAGCTTTTACAGTGTAATAGCTATGCTTTTACGATACCCTATGGAATTTAACATCCGTTAGGAACTTGTGTCACGAAAAATGGGCTTTTGCTTACAATCTGTAAGTAAAAGCCCGATTTTCTATTTATGCAGTTATATCAGTAGTTACGTAGTTACTGCTGGGAATTGTCCTGCTTACTGGTGTTGATACCGTTTTTGCGTAGTTTGATGATGAAGTATATGGCGATGGTCAGTATGAAGATTGAAAGTACAAGGAGAATGATATTCTCATATTCGTAATTTATGGTATCCCATAGTGACGGAGTGGCAATGTCTAACAACTGCATGGTTTCCTGTTTTTGTTTATGTTGACGATGAGATATGCACACATAGACAGTGCTGCTATTGAGCCAAGCAGTGTGAACAATAGCGACATGTCGTCGTTTCCACCTGCAGAACCTGCCATCGGCACAGTAGCCTGTATGGTGTCGCTGACAGCCTGCGTGGTGTCAGTGGCTGCAGCCCTGATGGAGTCCTGTATGTGTTGCAGGGAGTCGGTGGCGCGGCGTACCATCTCTTTGTATTCTGGAGTATCCTCAAAACTGAAGTGCGGGCCTTCCTTAATCATATCAAGACGCGAAGGCATTACGATGTCAAGTATCTGCATAGTAAAAGTCTTTTATAATATAAATTCAAGTATGCTTATTATCAGTATGCCTGTGAAGTAGCTTACAGCATTGCACAGGGCACTGTATGTCAGGGCTGGGCGCCATTTGACCACGATGCGGTACAATAGGGCTTCTATTAGGAACACGAGAAATTCACCAACTATCACAACCATCAGGCTATAATCTATATATTGAATGTATAGGTTTAGTGGTATGTTGGTGAGCACATTCATAGCCATGCATGCCAGCAACACTTTTATGCGGTACTCACGCAGGGCTATCAGTATGAGCACTTCGATGACAATGGTCAGTATGAGCGGTATGAGTAGTGACAACATCTGTAATATTATATTAATGTGATGAGATACGCCGGCATGAGTGAAGCTGCAAGCAGTCCGAATGCCAGTGCCTCGCGACCACGCATCACCACGTTTATCAGGTAAAGTGTCAGCGGCATGGTGCAGTTGACGGCAAACAATCCTGTCAGTACTGCCACAACGCTCTTGTCAATATATAGGCTGCACAATGCCGTTGCTATGACTGCAGCGATGAGAGTGGTGGCCAGTCCCATGGAGCGTGCTATCCATCCCCCTGCTATCTTGCCTGTCATGGTTATCATTCCTGCAATGAGTATCATGCTCTTTGCATGTGGCAAGGCAGCATTAAAGTTGCCGCCCACCATAGAACGCAGGAATACCAATGCCATCAGCGCCACAACTATGATGCAGACGATAGCCACGCTTGCATCCACCTCAGTGTATTGGTCACCTTGAAGTGAGGCTTCCAGTGTTTTGTGGAAAGAATTGCCACTGCTTGTCGTTGTTTGAGGAAGTTCCCTCTCGCTGTGCAGATACAACAAGGTGAACGTACATATTCCTATTACCAGCAGCCATGCCAGTGACCATGAAGCGAACAACGTGCCGATGGACAGTCCCACGGCTCCCGTGGAGACGAACACTCCGAGCCACCGTATGTCGTTGTTGGTGCGCAGTGTTGTCAGCCGTCCTGCCCATACATGAAAGGCAGAGTTGCCCAGTCCAAGCACCGTGACCGTAACCCACATCACCATGCCATTGCCATCAGGTGTCATACTGCCTATCCCGAACCATGCCAATGCCGTCACTACGAGGGTGAGCATGATGCAGAATGATGGTGCATATCTCTCCACGCTGCATCTGTCGGCCACATATCCTGTAAGGGGTTGCGTTAGGAATGCCGCAACATTATACAGTATGTATAGTTCGAGTATGTTGTATGCACCGCCGTACCTTACTGACAGCAGGCACAGGCAGCATGCGCACAAGGCATCCACCATCAGGTGCATAAAGGGAAGCAGGGTCTTTGTTGCGTTCATCTCATTTTCAACACTGAATGACATCAGTCTTCGTCCTCGTCACCTATTGTTTCTGACGTCTTGTCCTTAAAATCCTCCACGCTGGCTACATGCATCACATGAGGCTTTACAGTGTGGAAACATACTGTGGGTTGTGTGTATTGTTGTTTCTTCATTTTTTTTTTATTGTGCAATTAGTTTACCTCTATCAGGGATGTTCCGAGTTTTATGTCAATTCTCTTCTGCTCGTTAGCGTTCCATGTCTTTCCATTAAGAGAAATGGAGTTGCTCTTCTCCGCACCGTTTTCTCCTATTTTGTACTTGAACTCAAGCTTGGCATCCTCACCAAGTGTCTGCGGTATCATGAACAAGTATTTGCATGGGAGTTCCACAGCAGTGTTGGTAACGGCGATGGTGCCATCGGTTAGGGTGTATGACGATGTGCCGTCCAGTATAGTCCATTCGCCAGTGCCGAGGTCGTATCGTCCGCTGTTCTTTACATTACAGAGTTTTATTTCCGTGATGTAGAGGGTGCTTCCACCAAGATTGCCCAACAGAGTGTTTGTTGCATTGACATAGAAGTTGACAGCCGTGCATACATGATTGAACTTCAAGCAAAGCGTTCCCCCCGATTTTGTATAACTTGTGTCTGTCTTAGCCACGAGCAGGTCTTTCTGATTAAAGGCATCCTCGTTGACTGTCAGTGTCACATGCTGACCTGACTGGCTGTATGAACCACCGTCTATGGCGTAGAAAGTTACTTTATCATCGTCATCGGCAGATAATGGCCATGATGAAAGGGGAGATGGTACCCAGTTGCCGACATCGTCTTTGTTAAGAGTGTACTCTGTAGCTGGATCAACGGCATACAATTTGAATGACGTCAGTGTACTGGTCTTCGTGATTGCTGCACGAGTTTCGTCAATTTCTACATTCAGTGGGCGGTAGGTAGGCGGTGTGATGTTGTCGTCATCAGACGAGCAACCTACCAATGCCATCGCTGGCAACAGCAGCAATGAGAGAATTGTTTTTTTCATCTTGTGGTTATGTATATTAATTTAGAATTGTGCGTTAGAAATTGAATTCCTTGTCTATGCCAAAGTCAGAGAGTGTTATTGGTGTGGGGTCAGAATATACGCCTTGCTTCTCAGCACTGTAATAGCGCAGTTGCACCTGTTCGTTGCTGCTGTTTGAGTAAATGGTAAATATACTGCCGGGTTTGCCCACTCCGCGACATTCGTTGCCGATGAATGCTGCTACAAGGTCATCTTCAGAGGGAGTGAATGGTGCGTTTGACGGAATAGAGACGGTGCATGCAGTCTTTGTGGAGAACTTTGTGGTGCCATAGGTAAGTGGCAGTACGAAGTCCTTGTCGGTGCCGAGTATGTATTCGTTGATAAGGTAGCCACCTGTTTCTGACAGACTGAAAATCTGATGCAGTCCGCCACTGTAGTAGCTCAGGCGATATTCCGACGCTCCTTCGGTGGAGGAGCCACGCACGTTGAACACGAACACGATGCCATCATCTGTGACGTTGCGTGGTGATATGGCGCGACATTCGTTGTCAATGAAGACTGCCATGACATCATCATCGTTGGAGCGAGGTGCAAGTACTTCATCCAGTTTTACCACAAGCACAGTGAAACTCTCATAGTCGGAAAGGTCGGCAAGTTTCCAGTCGGGCTTGGCATCGTTGAAAACCATGGCCTCCAGCAAACTGCTTTGCCAATCGGGTGCATTGCTTACTGCGGTAAACACTGCAGTGTTGCCGTTGCCTCCGTCCTCACCGTCAGACGTACATGATGTCACAGCTGTGAGGAGCAGTGTGAGAAATGGTATGTAGAAAAGATTTTTTTTCATATTCTTATGTTCTTTAGTGGGGGGAAACCGCGAACGGTTTCCCCTTTTTTTATAATATTATTCAATCACTACCTTGCTGCCGTTGTGGATGTATATGCCAGCCTTTGCCGGGCATCCGTCAAGCTTGCGTCCGTCGATGGAGTACCAGTCATCGTTGAGTTTCACAGGGTTGCAGCGTGTGAAATCAATCTCTGTTGGTTCTGACGGGCTGCCGCTTACTGCATTGTCCTCATACTGCATGGCGGTGGTTGCGGTGGCTATTATCTCACCGTCGCGCTCAATGGCGAAGGTGATGGCAGCCTTGGCCTCGTTGCAGATGCTCATGTAATATACGGAGTCGATGAGCGTGGCTGTGCCGCAAACCTCACCCATGTCGGTCATGGCTATGAGCTGGTCGCCGTCCTCGGTGTCGATGCCTGTCACACTTGCCGCAAGCGACATTGTGGTAGGATACTCCATGAAGGTGGCAGCTTTCGCCTGCAGCTCGCCCATTCCGAAGATGGTGCTCCCCGGTTCGTAATATGGGTACTTGAACGATACATCGGCTTCACCGTGACGGTAGAGCATGTAACCCTCGCCAGGCTTCATGTATGTAAGGTCGCCAGACCAGTATCCACCACCGTTCTTCGTCTCGGTGAAGATGGCGAATGCCTCGCGGCTCTTGATTACATCACGGTCTTTGGCAAAGGTGTTGTAGTCAGACAATGCGGTGGTAACCGGCAGGTTGATCATCGGAGTGTAACCAATGCTGTTCCAGCCCCTGCTGACAGGTATCGTGCGTAAGTTGATATGGCTGAGTCTGTCGCCAACGATTTCGATGGTCGTATATTTGTGGCGGTAGATGCGGTAACCATTGCATGGAAGCATCTTCACCTTGTCAACCTGCTCTTGTGTCATATTCTTTACCCATGCCTTGATTTTCTCGTTGTAAACCAGCGTGAGGTTGTCGCGGTCGCTGACGAAGATGTCACCATTGTCCCACTCGTACTTGTTGAGCACGTCAATGATGTTGCGCAGGTCATTGTTATATACATTCATCGATACCCAGTTCCAGCCGTAGTCAAGATTGATGCTCTGTACGAACTGGTTTGTTGTGTGGAAGACTATCGGGTCGTTCACCGAACCTTCTATCTTGCTCGGCACGAAGGTGATTGGCTTGCTTGGTTGCAGGAGCATCACCTTGCCGGTGCGGTTGTGCCACAACTTGAATGTCAGCGGCTTCTCTGTCACGGTGCTGTCGAACACTGTCAGGAACACGAGACTCACACCTGTTGTCTCGTTGTAGTTGATGTCTGCAACGCCCATGCCTCGGCCGTTGGCATCGAACACTCCAAGACGGTCATTGATGTCGGTGACGATGGCGTCGCCAATCATAACGCGTCCCACAAGACTCATGGAGTAGCGTTTCATGTCGTCGGAAGGATACCAATCGCTTGGCATTATATCCTCCCTGGTGATGTTGAGAATCAACGGCTCGGACAGTCCGTTCTCGTCTGTCAGATAGATGGTCTCGTCGTATGTGCCGACGTTCAGGTCTTTGTTGACGAAGAATACAATCTCCTGTTCACTCTTGCCGTCAATGATGTCTTCCTGATGGTCCACAGTGAGCCAGTTCGGCAGATTCTCAATGACGTATTTGTGTGATGCACCGCTGTTGTTGATAATCTTTGTATACAGATACATTCCAGAGTTAGTGAAGTAGTTCTCCTTTATTATTTTCTTTTCCCAGCGTAATGGGTTACGGTCCACATAGAACACTTCAGTGTATGGTGAAGTCATGTAGTTGCCGTTGAGGTCAGGAATATCACTTACGGTGACATAGAGGTTGCGCTTGTTGATGCGCGAGTCTATCTCATCAATGTTCACGAGCAGCTGGTGATCGCGTCCCACGAAGCTGAAGTTGAGGTTCTTCAGTTCCACGTTGGGCTGTACCGGTGCACCGACTTCCGTGTCAATGTGCTTCATGACGTATGCCATCGGCTCGGCAAATACAGAGTCTTTTTTCTCTATGACATTACCATACTTGTCGGTTTCTGTCACCTGGTTGTAAACGTATGGCCTCAAGACATAGTCGTTGTTATCCATACGTTGCTGGCGGTTGAAGCCCAGATAGGTGAGCAGTCCTTTCTCCTTGCCGCTCGGGCTCTTTGTGGAGAATCTCTTTATGAGAGAATGTGGCAGGGCCTGTGAGAAGAGACACAGCTCGTCAATGTTACCTGTCAGGGCATTAGCCTGATGCAGCACGTCGACGTGCAGTCCGGCCTCACGCCATACCATGTTGCCCACGTAGAACTCCTCGCTGTCCATGCCGCCGAGAGTGTCAGCAGGCACACTTGCCGTCAGCGTGCGGTCAACATAGATGTTTGCCACCTTGTGCGCACGGCTTACAGTCATGGCATAGTGGTGCCATTCATCATCGGCAAGGTCGTCTCCAAGGTTGAGTGTCATGCCGTTTGAGCGATAGATGAGTTGATTGCCCTCAAAACCAATGTAGAAGCGGTTGGCGGCATTGTCGTCGGTGGCGCGGCCTGAGCCGTTGCTGACGAGTGCACCCTTGCCGTTATCGTTGGTCTTGAACCAGAACATCAGCGTGTAGTCATCCTCTGCACTGCGTGCCATGCGGTCTTTAAGGAGTTTGATACCCTTGACAGGCTTTTCTTCATTCCAGTCAAGATGCAGAGACATGCCGCGTGGCAGTGCCCATGCCGCACCGTTAAGTTCAGCATGTGCACCCTGTGCCTTGTCGTAAGCGTAGTTGCCTTCGCCCTCATTCATCGGGTAGTAGTCGATGAGTCCCATCTCATAGCCCGTAAGCTGACGCTTGGCATAGAGTCTCATCAAGGTCGTGTTCATGGCACGGTTCCATATACGAGCCTCCAGCATGCGACCCTTGTAATGGCTGCGCATGTTGATGTCATTCTCGTTTGTCGCGCCGAAGATGAGCGAACCATAACCGTTGTACCACACCTTGTTGTATGTTGCTATGATGGAATCGTTGTAGAGTGACAGGGTGCTGTCGTTGCGGTTTAGTATAAGAGCTACGTGCTGCAGCGTGCCTTTCTCTATTGAATAATTGCTATAGTACTCTTTGTTATCAACCACAGCCTTCAGTCTCATGTCATCAGTAATCCACAATTGCAGGCGGTTGCCGTCGGTACCGTGCGAGAAGAGTGGCATGTCCTTGCCTATTAAAGTGTCTGGTCGTATCATCATATCAACTGCCACACTCTTGTCGGCGAAGTTGCGTCGTGCGTCGGTCTCCACGTAACCCGTTGCATTGAACTGCAGCGATGGTTCTTCTTGCAGGGCTGTCTCGTTGGTTTCGCCCATCACCTCAAAGTTTGTCTCCTCGCGCAGGTAGTTGTGTTCTATCGGCTCAGAGAAGTTGAAGATGATGTTGTCGCCAATTCCCACTATGCCGTCCTTTGGTTCTGGAGAACCGAATAGCTGAGGCCTTCGGGTGTCCTTGATACCCGTGAGCACTGGCGATGAATTGGTAATATAGCTGTTGCCGTTGCGGCAGAAGAGCACTGCGCGCAGGTCGTAGGCTTTCTCCATCACCTGTCCTTCGCCGTAGAACTTTGTGTTGATGTAGCCGTTCTCTGGCATCATCTCGCGCGTTCCACTTGCCTGACGGTAATATGTAGAGTCGGCATAGAATGAGCAGAGGTTCGTCCAGTAGTCATCGCCGCGAGTCGATTCCTTGTATTGGAACTCGATGTGGTCGAAGTTCTTCTGGTTGCGGTCATATCCGCTGATGATGACAGGCATGTACCATCCGCGTATTGAGTCAAACGGTGCGTCGGTGTTCATTATCCACTTGTCGCCCGGTGTCTGTATGCTCACGCTGCCAGCCGTGCGCAGGTAGTGAACGGAGAAGGCCGCCTGATCTACACACTGCACGTCACCCGGTGATATAATGCCTATTGTCAGATCATCATAGTCGAACGACTCACCGGCATAAACCTCGAGAGTCTTTTGTGTGACCTCACCAGGCACTGCCATCACCGTCATGCCGTCAGCAGTGAGCGGCATGCCATCAACAAACATCTTTGCGCCATTGGGATTAGACTTAGAATCTGCATAGAGCGTAAAGAATCTCAATGCACCGCCTATGGCATCAGGTTCCTCACTTTCGTTGGTTACATAGATTTTGAAACGTGCCGGATCACTGTAAGGCACACCGCTGATACTTTGCTTGTCGAGTTTTATTATAGGGTTCTCTATCTTCTTCGTGCGTTCGTCGAGTACGGTGCCCGCATTATAGAAGAGAGTCTTGCGCTCGTTTTCCCATGTACGAACGGTAGCACCGCCACGAGTACGATAGACGAAACTCTTCGGATACTCGAACTTTGCCTTCTGATAAACTCCGAGGTCGCGGTCGAGGAAGTTCTTCACGTATTCCACGTTGCGCAGGAAGTTTGTCTCCACGAATATGTCACGGTCACCCTTAAGGTTTCCTGTCACGGTGGAGTTCTCCTTGTTGTCGTCAATAGTATTCACACGATATACATCGAAAAGCAGATGGCTCTTCTTGTCCATCTTGATAGTGAACGATTCTTTGCGGTTGTACTTCGTACCGGTGGTCTGCTTCGGTGTTGTGTCGAAGGAAAGAACTGGCGTCAGGCCGAAATTCCATTTCCAACCAGCAAACTCAAGAGAAGTATAGTTGAATGCATTGTCTATACCAGCAGCAGTTGTGTATGTACCACCATTGTTTGTCGCTCCACTGATGCTGCTTCCGCCTACTGATGTCTGGGCTACACTGCCTATGAGTTGCCCGGCGGTTTTGCCCAGCAGTGCTACGATACCCGAAAATACTGCAGCAGTTGTCGTTGTAGCACTGGTGTGATTATTTACGTCATCCCACTCGAAATAGTTGTGAGTCCAAGATGATATCGGGTTCTTGAATGTGTGTGTGTTGTTGTACTCTGTAGCAAAGTCCTCACTATATGATATGCTTGCACCGCCATCCACGTCGAAGTGTTTCACAAGGTCGGTGGCCTCAAGCTTTTGCTGTTCGTTCAGTGCAATGATGTTCGTCCAGCCGAGTATGAGTTGTGCAGTGTTATATATCTCATCATTCTGCGTCTTGCCGTCGTCGGTGCTTGGCAATACGATGAGGTAGTTCATCTTCGACTGGTCTATATCCTTGCTGGTTCGTGTGGTGTTATAGACATATTGTTTTGTAACGGAATCGGTATTGAGCATGCCGAATCGCTCATCATCCTTACTGCGAAGTGAGAGATATACCGGTTCGCCGGTGGAGTTTGCCAGCGACTCTGCCTCGCTCTTTGTGCCTATATACATCTTTGCCAGTGCCTTATTGGCAAGGTCTGGTATCAACTGTTTGATAATGTACTGCTGTGAATGAGTGAAGTCCGCCGTCACACGTTGGCCGTAACCTATTGCTTCGTCGCGCACGAGGTGGAATAGTCCACCGTCGTCACCGTAGCCCTTTGCTATTTCCACCATCTGTCCTGCAGCCAGTTCACCTATCTTGTGCTGGAAGGTGCTGTCAGGTATGGCGCGTATCATTACCGTGGGACGCATAAACATGTCAGTCACGATACCCATATACACGTCAGCATCGGCTCCCACCATTGTTGAACCTGCGTCGGTGGATATATCCTCGTTGTTGGTCATGGTGTATGAGAATGCACGCTGGCCGCTGCCTGAGAATATAAGGTCAAACGAAGTCTTGAACACAGTCTTGGCATTGTTGATGAAACCTGCCTCGAAGCCAATTCCTCCGATGCCCGTATAGTAGTTGGCACCGGCACCGGCCTGTACTGCAAGCGACAGACCTGCAGCCCATGACATGTCCATCTGGTATGCCATCTTCAGTGTAGAACCCTTGCTGAGTTTTGCCGAAGAGCCGCTACCTGGTGGGTCGCGCAGTACGTCAACGAGTACAGGGGTGGACACGCTGACATAGTCCTTGGCTCCCGGACGTGAGTATTGGTTCAGAGTGAATGCCTTGAGCGGTGTAGCTTCGTATGTCACACCGTCTTTCAGCAGTGTAAAGCTGACGGTGCATAGTGCATCCTTGCCCGTCACGCTGTATGGCCGCTGTGCAGCGCTCATTACGTAGTATCCCTCGCCGTTTTCATCGAGCTTCACTACTTCCTTGTGTGTGCCGCTCACCATGCCGTTGCGTATTGTCACTTCACCGCTGTCAACGCTTACGATGTCAACGGTGTCAGACTTCGTATTGTTGTTGAAGAAATATTTCTCCACTGCCGAAATCTGGAATGGATACTGACGGTCGATATTGAATACCGGCGCTCCGAAGGTATATCTGACCTCCGTGGAGTCCTTGCCTGTCCACTTTGACTTGTCCTTCAGAGCCTTGTATTCCTCCTTCAGAGCCTGATATACCAGCGGCACCTTTACCTTGTCGCCCACCAGCGACTGTGCCGTGTAGATGCGGTCGCCGAAATAGTCGAACTTGTCGTAGCCTATCTGCTTGTACTCTATCTGTATCGGAGCACGGTATATGCGGCTGTACTGTGCGTAGTACGTCACGTCAGCCTCGCGTATGGTGTCGCCGTTGCCCACTGACCACGCACCGTAGTAAGTGTCGGTGTGCTCTGTCAATGAGTCGGTAAGGTCTATCACGTCGCTTGTCTTGCCGTCCTGGAAGAGTGTAGCATATCCGCGTGCTGTAATCTGCTGTATCTTCCATTTCACCGGAGGCAGCAATACCTCATATTCGCCTGTGTTCACGTCGGGCGTTATCTCCATGCGGTGGCGGTTGGTGTGTACACTGGTCTTATATACGTTATTGTCGTTCTTTGAATGTTTGGTGTGTATGTATGTGGTGTCACGTTCGGTGAGAGCCTTGTTTGTATTCTCAAACACGAGCCATGAGGCGTTGTCGCCCTCGAGCGTCATCACCATCTTCAAGTCCTTACCCAGGTTGTTGCGCGACAGTGAGTGGCCGAGTGGTATGTCGCCCTGCTGCTTGCCACCGGCTATACGACCTATGAGTTTCACCTTGGTGTCGTCATAGAAGTAAATGCCGGCCTTGTCGGTAGAGAACTCAACATAGGTTTGTCCTTTTTCGTTAGTATAAAAACCGTCCTGCCAGAACTTATGACCATCCTTTACCGCCTGTATAGTGTGCGAACCGCCGAGCATCTGGAATGAGAAATGCCCCTCAAAGTCGGATGTCACAGGACCATTGCCAGAGCGTACCTCAGTGCCGTCAACGAGGAACTTCACGCCCTGCACAGGTATGCTGGTGCCTTTGTATAGCACGGAGCCAGAGAACTTCACGCCGTTGGTCACGGTGAATATGCGGTTCTGGTAGAGGTTGCATTCTGAATTGAATGTCACGAACAGACCAGTCTTGCAGTCAGTTGCAAGGTCGTCGCTGCTTATGTTAGGCATAATCTGATACTGTCCTGTCTGTCCTTTCCAGTAAGGCAGTTCGTCAATGCTGAAGAAACCTGCCTCGTCAGTGGTTGCATTCCACTCCTGCGAACTTGCGCCCTCGCCATACTGCGACACAGTGACTGTTGTCTTGGCTATGCCCGAACCATCAGCAAAGCGCACATAGCCTTCTACCTTACCCGTTTGCACGCAGTTGCCGGCAACGGAGTCGGTATATACGCGTTTCTCTCCCTCACAGCTCACGAGTGATGCCACCTTATAGTAATATGAGAATACAGGCTTGACTGTCTTGTCCTCATATTCCATCTGGGTGATGTTGCTGGCGATTTTCTCCCATGTTGCGCCTTTGTCAGTCTTGCGGCGGTATATCTCGTAGGAGTCGATGGCTCCGCCGTCGCTCTCCCAACTAAGCGTAACAGATGACTGATGCGTTTCCGTCACTAAAGATTTTTTAAGCACCTGACCTGAGTTCTCATAGTAGAACCAGTTGAGTTTGGCTGACTTCTCCGGGTCGAGCCATGTGCTTAAATCCGTTACGTGGGTGCCAAATATGTATTGAACAAGAAGCGGTGCACCGTCCTTCCACAAGTTGTTCTGTGGGGCTAAGTTGGAATAAACACCCTGTGGGGTGCCCAGCGCAGTCATATAGCGACAGCCATCTATCATCGGCGGCAAGACGCATGCATCCTCGTTAAAGTGCACGAAGGTGTGCGAGCCGCCGAAACTATTCTGTATCTTTGACGGATTGAAATAACTGTTGCTGACTTTCGTAAAGGCGGTATTGGCGCAGAATCCCACGAATCCACCGTAGCCAGAATTAAGAGCATATTCATTTTCAAACTCACCGGTGAATGAGCTGTTGTATATGTGCAGGGTGGCCGCATCGTCAACCGTACCGACCAGACCGCCAGTCGAATTATCGGCAAACCACGCGCCGGACCCCTGGTAGAAGCCTGTTGATACGGCACACTGCTCTATGGACACCACGCCCGACTTTATGTGTGAGGTGATGCCGGCCGCATAGCGTCCCTTTGACGGGAAGTATCCGACCACATTCAAATTGAAGACGACTGCGCCGTCGGCCAGGTTCTCAAATGGTGACAGTCTCTTGTCACTGGAACTGCAGCGCACGTTCAGTTTATGTCCGTTGCCGTTGAACACGCCCTTGTATGTTCCTCCGATGGTTACGTCAGCATTGCTGTATTTTGAGTGTGCGGTAATGTCCTCCATCAGAAATGCGTTGAGCTGTTGCTCGCCGGCGTCCACGCGGGCTGCGAAGTCCTTCCAGTCATTCTCTGTCTTCAACTGCACATAGATGTCGCCCGTACCCTTCCCTATAGGCGATGTGCCGGGGAATGTCTCCATATACAGGTCATAATATACGCATGAGCGGCTGAGCGGTATGATTGTTTCTTTCTTTATCAGTTCTTCCTTGCTGAGTACATACTCGCCAGTGCCGATTTCTTCTTTGTTGCGGTTGCGCATCTTATACCATATCTTGATCTGCGCACGGTCATCCCACACGCGTATGCGGTCGCCGTCGCCGCCGTCATACCTGTAGCCCCATTTCACGCGCAGCTTGTGCTCCTCCTCGTCAGCCCAGTCGGCGTCGAAGTCAAGTATCTCGTGCAGGTCAAGCATAGGAATCTGCGGCATGGTATATGCCACTGTGGGATTGTGCTCCATACCCCACAGCGAGGAAGTCGCTGCACGGTACACACGGTAGCGCACCAGTGGTATGCCGAGGTTCTTGTCGATTAATGACGTGTCGAGTGACTCAATGAGCAGTGTGTCGAGATACTGATAGTCCTTGGTGTCCTTGTCGAACTGTACGAGAGCTATGTCTTCATAGTCCTCTATCCTGCCTGTGAGCGAGCGCTGCACCTGGAACATGTCACCGTCGAGCAGGTCGTCCTTGCCCACGTCGCCAATCTGCCACTGCAGTCTCACTGCACCGGCGTGACTCAAGTCTTCGCGTCCGTCCACCATCTCTGACTTCAGCAATCTCGGGCTGTGTATGGCAGATACAGCACCTTTCTTAATTGTCACATTGCCTTCAAGACTTTTCGGGGCGCTGCCTGTGACGTCTGTCCATGAAGCAGAAACGAGGTTGACATTCATCTTCACACTGTCGATAGCCTCGTATGACGGCAGTTTGATGAAGCCGGAATAAGCTTTTGAATCAAACTTTGTACGGCCCAGACTGCGCCATCCATTGGCAGTCTTGATGTCCACGTCGGCATAGTTCATTACACGGTCTGATGACAGTGGGATGCGAAGCAGACCTGCATTCTCGGCCTCTGTACCAGGTATGGCATCGTAGGTTTCGAGGTTGATCTCGTCGAACTCCATCGTGGCGAAGTTCTCCTTGGCATAACTACTGTAAGAACTATTGTCTCCGTTCCATATTCTTGCTCCCCCGACAGAAACATTGAATGAACGACCAGCGAAGCGCACTGGATAATACCAGTCAAATTCGGCATAGCATTCCGAATAGGCAGTGCTGCCAGTGGCGGTAATCTCGTAACTATTTGTACCTGAAACCACATACGTTTTCTGTCCGTTCTTGTTCCTCACGTTGGTCAGGAAAATGTGTGATTCGCCTTCCAACTGGTTGCTCATGTTCATTGCTGAGTATCCAGTATTGGAACTATTCGTCTCACCAACAATAAAGCATATCACCTTTTCCCCAGTCTTCGAATCGGTAAGCGTGAATACACCGTCATGGAAGGTGCGCCTCGGACTGTTGTTGCACAACTTAACTGCCACGTGCATGCAGCCCGGCCCTTTCGAATACCAACTGAAAGCCTTCTCGGGAGTATCGAACTCACCGTCGTTGGCTTTTGTCACTTGCGGCATTGCGAGCATCACAGTCATCGTCAGCAACAATGTTGCCAACCATGTGAAATAATTTTTCTCGTTTGCTGTTTTCATGATATTATTGTTTAATTGTTTGTGTTTCGTTGTATGAATTATAATAATATGTATTGTAGTGCTATTTCAGTTTTAGTCAAAAAAATATACTATTCTGCAAAATTATTAAAAAATAACCAATAACAAATTAAAAACGCTGTTAAAAAATGCAAATAACATTGTTTTTGGTGCCAATCCTCTTAAAATGTACTAATATAATAAGGTGTATCACAATTCTCTCAGCACAGCCAGTGATTTCAGTTCGTGAAACGATGGGATGTGTATGTTGTAGAAACGCAGTATGAAGTCGGTAATGCGGTTACGCTCATCGCGTGACAGATGGAAGAGATGCACATTGTGGGCAGACATACGCAGTAGCATGAGCATTTGTTGTGCCTCTTCCTTGTTGAGAAAGTCCGGGTGCACGGGTGCGGTGGTGCAGAAGCGCCCTTCGCGCAGGTCGAAGAAACTGTCTTTACAGAAACTTTCAGTGTCTGGTTGAAATCCGAGAAACCTTGTCAGGTGCATCATCAGCATAAGGTGGAAATTGGCAGTGCCACGCTCGCTGGCGTCAAGCCACAAGAAACTTTGTTCCAGGAAATCGTACAGATACGGGTCGGTGTGCAGATCGCGCGTTGCATGACTTAGAAACTCGGCAGTGAAGAAAGCTATCGACATTTTAACTCCGTCATAAGGAATGGTGGTATATACCTCGCCTATGTGTGCTTCGCGTAGCTGTGCTATCTGCTGTCGCGGCGTTTGGCTTATTTCTGTATCGAGGATTGTGAGTGGTTGGAACAACTGGCGTTTGGTACGGCTTTTCGCCGACGAACCTGTTTTTACTGCTACAGATACACGGCCACCTTCACGTGTCAGCAAGTCGGCTATCAACTTGTTGTCACCATATTTCACCGTTCTGAGCACTATTCCACGCGTTTTTATCTCCATTACAAATGCAAAAATACGAAAAAAAACTGATTTACAGAAAATAATCAATGGAAAATTTGCACAATTCAGAAAAAAGCCGTACCTTTGCACCCGCTAAGTGAAAGAAGGTCAGTGACGCCTTGTCATAACTGTTGTTCTGTCGTTGACAGCTTGTTCGCTTAGTCATATTTAGGCGGCGTGTTCGTATATCGGTTAGTACTCGAGATTTTCATTCTCGCAAGAGGGGTTCGACTCCCCTACACGCTACAACTTTGTAATATTTAACTCACTTGGATGTTCACCATCGCGCAGTGGTTGCGCTTAGTTCCGTTAACATGGACGAATTGGTGGTGATGGGAATGTGGTAACACGTTCTTGCTTAGGGCTGCTGTAGTGGCGTAAGACCCATGGGCTATCATTTAATTCGCTGAAACCCTACATCAGGTGGAGGCAAAAAGATTTTATTAAAAAATGGCAAATCACAAATCATCAGTGAAGCGCATTCGTCAGACTAAGACACGTACACTTCACAACAAGTACTACGCAAAGACTATGCGTAATGCAGTGCGCAAACTCCGCGCAATGACAAACAAGGAAGAGGCTGTAGAGCTCTATCCAAAAGTACAGAAGATGCTTGACAAACTTGCAAAGCAGAACATCATTCACAAGAACAAAGCTGCCAACATCAAGTCAAGCCTTACCAAGCACATTCAGAAGCTTGGATAAGTAATGCATAAAAATGACTTTATAGATATATTTAAATAGGAAAGAACACAAGATTGTTTCCATAATAATTTTTTTGAAAAGGTTGCAGCCCGTGAGGGGTAGCAACCTTTTTTCTTTTTCTCCACAAGTCTCACTCGCAAACCGGTATCACGGTGAAATAAACTGCCGTTTCCTTGCGATAGAAATCACCAACCGCTTCTGCGCTCTCGTCTGCGCCAGTATTTCGCAAGTTTAGTATATTGCTGTATCACAGCAATATAGCTAAGAATTACCAATTTTAGTCGTCCCTTCCAACTGTAAAAGCATACCTTTTACATTGTAATACGATAGCTTTTACCTTGTAATTGCATATTTTTTACCATGTAAAACCTTATGTTTTAATGCACAATGCACAATGCATAATGCACAATTGTTGCGTATAACTCGTATTATTCGTTCCGTTTAGCATGATTGTGCATCGTGCATTATGAATTGTGAATTATTTTAACATCTCTTTTGCGCTTTCAAATCATGTGTCATTTGTTCACAAATAAGTAGGCGAGAAATAGGACAATTATGAAAAAAGATAATGTTTGTAAAAAAAATATTTTTCGTTTTCTATTTCTTGCGTAATCAAATAATTTTTAGTAACTTTGCAAGGAAAACCGTAAACAAAAGATAAATGGAAGAAAACCAGAACACAGAAGCGAATTACACCGGCAGTAGTATTCAAGTGCTTGAAGGCCTTGAAGCCGTGCGTAAACGTCCGGCGATGTATATCGGCGACATATCAGAGAAGGGCTTGCACCATCTCGTAAACGAGACCGTGGACAACTCTATCGATGAGGCAATGGCTGGCTACTGCACAGACATTCAGGTGGTAATCAACGAAGATAACTCCATCACGGTGGAGGACAACGGACGTGGTATCCCTGTTGACGAGCATCCGAAACTGCACAAGTCGGCACTTGAGGTGGTTATGACAGTGCTGCACGCCGGAGGTAAGTTCGACAAGGGCTCTTACAAGGTGTCAGGCGGTCTGCACGGTGTGGGCGTGAGTTGTGTGAACGCGCTCTCTACGCACATGATGTCGCAGGTGTTCCGCGACGGCAAGATATACCAGCAGGAATACGAGAAGGGTAAGCCGCTGTATCCGGTAAAGGTGGTGGGCGAGACCGACAAGCGCGGTACGCGCCAGCAGTTCTGGCCTGACGGCTCGATATTCACCACGACGGAATATAAGTACGACATCGTGGCACGCCGTATGCGTGAGCTCGCGTTCCTCAACGCCGGCATCACCATCACGCTTACCGACAAGCGTCCCGACGAGGAGGGCAACCTCAGAAAGCCGGAGGTGTTCCATGCCAAGGAAGGACTGAAGGAGTTCGTGCGCTACGTTGACCGTCACCGCACCAGCATCATCGGCGATCCTATCTGCCTGAAGACAGAGAAGGACGGTGTGCCTATCGAGATAGCACTGCTCTATAACAACGACTATTCGGAGAATATCCATTCATACGTAAACAACATCAACACCATTGAGGGCGGCACGCACCTCACTGGCTTCCGCATAGCACTGGCACGCTCGCTGAAGAAATACTCTGACGACGACGACCAGCTGCGCAAGCAGATAGAGAAAGCCAAGGTGGAGATAGCACAGGACGACTTCCGTGAGGGACTGACAGCCATCATCTCTGTGAAGGTGGCAGAGCCTCAGTTTGAGGGTCAGACAAAGACCAAGCTGGGCAACAGCGAGGTGAACGGTGCCGTGCAGAAGGCCGTAGGCGAGGCAATGGGCAACTATCTGGAGGAACATCCGAAAGAGGCTCACCAGATATGCGAGAAGGTGATCCTTGCCGCTGCCGCACGTATTGCCGCACGCAAGGCGCGTGAGAGCGTGCAGAGAAAGAACCCGATGACGGGTGGCGGACTACCAGGCAAGCTTGCCGACTGCTCAAGCCGCGATCCGAAGAAGACAGAGATATTCCTTGTCGAGGGTGACTCTGCAGGCGGTTCAGCAAAGCAGGGCCGCGATCGTAACACACAGGCCATACTGCCGCTCCGCGGTAAGATTCTGAATGTGGAGAAGGTGCAGTGGCACAAGGTGTTCGAGGCAGAGTCGGTAAACATCATACTACAGGCCATCGGCGTGCGTTTCGGTGTTGACGGTGAGGATTCCAAGGAAGCCAACATCGACAAGCTGCGCTACGACAAGATTATCATCATGACCGATGCCGACGTCGATGGTTCACACATCGACACGCTCATCATGACACTCTTCTTCCGCTTCATGCCGAAGGTGATACAGGAGGGACACCTCTACATCGCTACTCCGCCACTCTACCAGTGTTCATACAAGAATCACAAGGAGTACTGCTACACGGAGGAAGATCGTATGAAGTTCATCGACACATACTGCAACGGCGATGCCGACGACACCAAACTGCACACGCAGCGATACAAAGGTCTCGGTGAGATGAACCCGGAACAGCTTTGGGACACCACCATGAATCCGGAGACCCGACTGCTGAAGCAGGTGACGATACAGAACGCTGCCGATGCAGACGAGATATTCTCAATGCTCATGGGCGACGACGTGGAGCCACGCCGCCAGTTCATCGAGGAGAATGCTACATACGCCAACATTGATGCATAAAGCTAAAAATGCCCAGTGCATACACATAACTATAACTTAAAACCAATACTGAAATTTTGCGAGCGAAGCGAGACATAGAGACCATAACAATTGAAGGAATAGCACAGAAATATGGTTTGCCAAACATAGGTAACGACATAGTGCTGATGCCGACGTTACATTCATTGCAGAAGATTATCGAAGCAAAGAGAATGTCGTTGTGTCTCTTCATAGGTGTATGCACATCAGGAGTGGTGACGCTCACGGTGAACGACCGGAAGCGTGCCGCCACGGCTGACAATGTGATGATAATAACCGATGAGTCGGTGATAGACAATCTGTTGTTCAGCGATGACTTCGATGGAATGGGCGTTTTTGTGTCATACAAGTTCCTGCAGGACATACTGTGTGACGTGCATAACATGAGCGATCTTTTCTTGCTGACGCATAACTATCCGGTCTTTGAACTGACGCACGATGAAACGCATGAGATGCTGCAGTATTTCCAGAGCATAGGAAGGCGCATCAACATGGAGGTGCACCCGCGACGCATGCAGGTGGTAAGACTCATGCTGCTGACCATGATATATGATCTGTCTGGAGCCATCGACCGTACCATACATGCATCGCAGAAGGATGAGCGGCAGACACGCTCGGAGCAAATCTTCGTGGAGTTCATACAGCGAGTGCGTGCTCACTATCGTGAACACCGTCAGGTGCAGTGGTATGCCAGCGAGATGAACATAACGCCGAAGTATCTCAGTGAGGTGATAAGTGCCACAAGCAGACGCTCACCGAATGAGTGGATAGACAAGTTCGTGACCGCAGAAATGCGCAACCTGTTGCGCCACACCGATATGCGCATGGGTGAGATAGCAGCCAGGATGGGCTTTACATCACAGTCTTTCTTCGGAAAATATTTCAAGGAAAACGTCGGAGTAAGTCCGTCCGACTATCGCAACGGCATGGAACCAGAGAAATGATACTTGATATTGACAATATTCTTGTTTCTTCCGATATACTTACCGAGTATTTCGCGTGCGACCTTGCCAAGTGCAAGGGGCGTTGCTGTATAGAAGGCGATGCAGGAGCACCTGTTACACTCGATGAAATCGCAGAAATTGAAGATAATCTCGATAAGGTATGGCCGCATCTGTCAGCATCGGCGCAGTCGGTGATAGATCAGCAGGGGGTGGCATATAATGACCCCGAAGGAGAACTCGTCACCTCAATAGTCAATGGAAAAGACTGCGTATTCACCTGCTATGATGATATAAAAATCGGCGATAATTCCGATAAATCCGAGAACTCAGATAATTCAGAATACTCCGAATACTCTGAAGATTCTGATTCTTCCGATAAAACCGTTAAAAATTGCTGTCTCTGTGCTTACGAGCGCTTATTCCGACAAGGGAAGACAGGATGGTGCAAGCCAATGTCATGCGCTTTGTACCCTATCCGTGTGAAAACGCTGAGCAACAATATTACCGCCATAAATTATCATCGGTGGGAAATATGTCGCGATGCGGTGGAAAAAGGTCGTCGTGAAGGAATAAAGGTATATCAGTTTCTCCGTGAACCCCTGATACGCAGGTTCGGAAAAGAGTGGTATGATCAGCTGGAGATAGCTGCTGCTGAGATGCAGAAGATGCAGTAAGGATGTAAGAAAAAATACATATTAAGGTGTAAAATTGAGTCAATCACCTTATTTATAATGGGAAAATATTGTAAAATCAGAATTTATTCGTAACTTTGCAATTAGAATGTGAATATTGTTCAGAAAAATAATCAAACTATAAACAAAACAATACAAAATTCAATGCTTATGAAAAAAACATTACTTTTAGTGATGCTCACAGCATTTGCATCTCTCGCCGCTACTGCACAGGTGGTACTTGGTGATGTCAAATGGAGCATCAGGGATGGTGCTAAAGTCAATCCTGCAAAGACTATCACTATTCAATTCCCCAACATCAATGGTGTTGATGGTACTGCCACAATCAGTCTTGCAGGAAATCTTTTCGCAGAAGGAGAAGAAGCAACAGAAGACAATGCGTTTGATGGTATTGAGGCCAATGTTCTTGATCCAGTTGCATTCCCTCTTGCAGACTTTGAGGTAGTGGAGAATACTTCATATACTTTGAAAATCACATCTGTTAAAGTGGATGGAGTAGAAGCAATAGGTGACACCACTTTTGTAATAAACTTCAAGACTCGTGGTGGAGAGCGTAAGTTGTCTTGGACCTTCACAATAGATGGAGAGAGCGTCAAGAAGATACATGCTGATGATAAAAATGAAGATAAAGGATCAGGTCAGTATTGGAGTGTTGTAACTAAAGATACTCGTCATTATTATCACGTAAAAACGAATTATGATGAGATGATGCTCGATGCAAATACCGTACTCCCAATGACGGAAGGCTTGACATTTACAGCAAATGCTGATAAGATTTATGTAGGTGACACTGTTACAACGACATACAAGGAAAATCTCGTATTCAATACAAACCATCTGTATGTTACTGTTCCAGATTGTAAGGTAGGCGATGTGGTGGCATTTACAGCAGTCCATGCGTCAGCAAACAAACCTAGCAAAAATAAATTCGCAAGCATCATGTCGCAGTATGGTACAGCCGTTGCTGTTGATGGTTTCGTGTCAGAGCAAGCTACAAATCCTGATGGTGTAGCTGACAGTATTACACTTAATGGTACGAAAACTGCTTACAAGTTTGAGGTACAAGAGGACGGTGATATCACCTTTAAGTTAAGTAATGCTCGTTTGTATTCAATAACTATAACAGAAGGTGTAGCAAAAGTACCATGTAAATATAGTGCACAGGCGGTATATAAGGATGGTGACAATGTGAAAGTACTTAAGGAACTGGTTTCTGAGACTGACGGAATTACTGGCACTACCGTAAAGGTAAATTACTCTTACTGGCTTACTGATGAGGATGGCAACCTTTACACTCATGGTGCAAAGGGTACACCTTTCGTTGAGACGTTGGATCTTGTAAGTGACACAATATTCCATATCAATTATACAAAGGCAGACATCACAGGTGTAGTATTCCTTGCAGAAGCAGAAGATTTTTATGATGAAGAAGATATGGACTGCCCAGTAAAATTATGTACTCAAGCAAATGCTGCAATTCGATCTTCAAATTGTAAAGCTGCTTATACAACAGCTGATACTAAGTTAATTACGCTCCCGGCTGGAACATATAAAATGACGGCTATCATTTTCGATAACACTGGTAAAACAAGTGGTCGTTATCAAAAAATTGCTGTTGGTACGACTGAAAATGACACATTGTTTTTCTCGGCAACAGCTGATAACTGGACAGAGGCAGAGAACATCTTTGAGCTCAAGGAAGAAACAGATATAGTGTGGGCTAAAGGTGGTGCAGACACTAATGGTTTCGATTGTTTCGTAATCTATGCTACTGACGAATTGCCAGAGCCTGACTATGTGCTTGGTGATGTGAACGGTGACAATGAAATTACCATGGCTGACGCTAATGCAGTGGTGAACTACTTCCTTGCAAGTGATACAGAAAAGGCTCAGATGATTGAAAATAATTTCAACGTTGAGGCTGCTGACGTAATTACTGACGGTGATATCACTATGGCTGATGCCAATGCTATCGTTAACATCTTCCTCGGAGTTGCTGGCGAAGGAGAAAAGGAGTAAGATAGATTAATAATTTATAAAGTGAAAATGCCCCGCAGGCTTTTATGTCTGTGGGGCATTTGTTCCTTAAACCTACATGATAAATAGCAAAGAAAGACTATGAAAAAACTATTATTATCTTTTGCTCTCGTTTCAGCGTGCGTGATACGCATTGCCGCTGCCGCACAATTCACGGATGTAAGTGTGACGGTGAGTGGTATGACGACAACGCTTGACAACGGAAAGTTGCTCGTCAAGATTGACAGTAACGGACGTATAAGCAGTATGAAGTTCAACAAGACAAAGGAACTTATGGCATCCAATGGTGTGTACTTCGATTATACCACCGCAAATGGCAACAAGGGACTTTCGCCCACGAAGGTGGAGATAATAAAAGAGACGGCTGATATGTGTGAGGTGCTTTATAGTGCCACCAGTGGCAACACCATCTTCCAGCAAGGCTTCATCATGCGTAAGAATGTAACGGGAATATATACATACATCATTGCTACGGGTACGGCTACATCTGCTGACGAACCCATCAAGGAGGCCCGTGTATGCACACGTCTTATCAGCGATATGCTCAACGGATATGTGGATTATCGGATGAATGGCACGATACCGAATAATTCCGAAATGGCAGAAGCAGAAAAATCCGAAAACACAATACAGGATGCCACTTACTACCTCACTGACGGCTCCGTATATACCAAGTACAACTGGGCAAACTATGTGGAGCGTGACACTCTGCATGGTCTTTACAACAATTCGTTGTATGGGGTATGGAATATACCCGTGTCATACGAATGGCTTAACGGTGGTTGCGACCGACAGGAACTGATGGTTCATGCCACAAGCAAGTCGCCTATCACTATACAGATGCTTCAGGGCGAGCATTTCGGAGGTAATGCCATGGTATTGGCAGAAGGTGAGAAGAAACTATACGGTCCTATCCTTATATATGCGAACTATGCGCAGAATCCATTAAATAATGCACGTTTACGTAGTACTACGGAGCGTACGACATGGCCGTACCAGTGGTTTGACAATGAACTATATCCCAAAACGCGTGGTACCGTCAGTGGACATCTCAGTGTGTTGACAGGTCAGCGCAATGACAGCGTGCGTATTATATTGGCACAGGAGGAGGATGTGGAACCAATGCGTCAGGTACATGGCTATCAATTCTGGACAACTACTAAAGCAAACGGTGATTTCACTATAAATAAGGTGCGTCCGGGTAACTATACTCTCTATGCATACGCTCAAGCAGGTGATGTCACAGACATGCTTCAGGTGAAGAATATTACTGTGGCAGAAGGTGACAATTCCCTCGGAACCATCGAGTGGACACCAACAAAATATGAGAACTTGCTATGGATGATAGGTAAGAATAATCGACGCTCTGACGAGTTCTGTCTGTCAGATAATGTGCGACAATATGGATTATGGAATCTTGTACCGCAGAATCTGACATATACCATTGGACAAAGCAATCCGAAAGAAGACTGGTATTATGCGCAGTGCCAGAAAGATGGTACATGGACTATAAAATTCAACCTTGACGAGACATATACGGGCGATGCTGTCCTTACTGCCTCCCTTGCAGGATGCACGGGTACAGGTTCAACAGTAACGGTGGGTGTGAATGGTACCACGCGTGCCACATGGAAACCTGGTATTAACGATGCAGGTATATATCGCAGTGCGGTGAACAGCGGACTCCATCATTTGCTTACATGTAAATTCCCTGCTTCTTCACTGAAAAAAGGTACAAATACCATTACACTGAAGACGACTGGCAATGGTTCAAATGGCGGTTTTATGTATGACTGCCTTAAATTGGAAGCGGGCGATGTAGTGACTGCAATCAATGGTGTTGTTGCTGATGAAACCGTTAAAAACGAGAAAAAGGTTAGTAAGGTGTTTGTTGACGGAAAGATACTTATAAAGACTCCGACAGGCACGTTCAATGCTGTAGGCACACAAATAAAGTAAACCATTGAAATAATCTTTTTAGGGACATAAACAAAATTTGGGTAATCTGTGTTATGCAGATTACCCAAATTATTTTTTACCATTCCACCGGGGTTATACCTTTTGAAATCAGCCATTCATTGCATCGTGAGAAATGATGGTTGCCAAACCATCCACCTCGATTGGCCGACAATGGTGAGGGGTGTACGCTCTCCAAGATGAGATGTTTCGATTTGTCTATCAGTTTTGCTTTGCTTCGTGCATATCCTCCCCATAGGATAAATACGCAGTGTTCGCGGTTTTCTGATACTTTTTGTATGACTGTATCGGTGAAAGTTTCCCAACCTTGCTTCTGGTGCGAGCCAGCCAGATGCTCGCGCACTGTAAGTGTGGCATTGAGAAGAAAAACACCCTGCTCTGCCCATCGTCTCAGTGATCCATCATATAGCTTCTTGCCCATTCCATCGGTTATGACTTTCGGAATCCTTCCTACGTCATCCTTTATTTCCTTAAAGATGTTTATAAGAGAAGGAGGAAGCGGAATGCCCGATTTTACCGAGAAACATAAACCTTCTGCCTGGCCCGGACCATGGTAAGGGTCCTGGCCAAGTATCACTACCTTCACTTTGTCTATAGGGCAAAGGTTAAAGGCATTGAATATCTCCTTGCCGGGAGGAAAGCATGTGTGTTGGCGGTATTCGTTGCGTACGAAGTCAGTGAGTTTGTGGAAGTAGTCCTTTTCAAATTCTGTTTCGAGAGCTTGGCGCCAGCTTTCTTCTATTTGTACCATAACAATAGTGTAATATTTATTCAAATGCAAAGATAATGTTTTTTTTCAACATTTTACACCAGTTTGGCTTTTTTTTCTCCTTTTTTTCGTTGAAATCACAGTAACTTTGCATCTGTTTAAGTTTACTTGTACTTTTTTGTCGTTTGTATATACAATTGTGAAATTGCGAAGGCAAACGCTATAGTAGTAGAAAATAATAGTTAGTTAGTTAATTAGAGCCGCATCACATACGTGGTGCGGCTCTAACATATAAACCCTTCTCCTGTCAGAATAGCAGGAGTTTAGTATGTACTTAGTCTGTGATAAGGTTTTCACCAGTCATGTCGGCAGGCTGCTCCAGTCCCATGATGTGGAGGATTGTAGGAGCAACGTCAGCCAGACGGCCGTCCTTTATCGTAGCAGAGTTGTTGTCGGTGACGTAGATGCATGGTACCGGGTTCAGCGAGTGAGCGGTGTTTGGTGTGCCGTCAGCGTTGATTGCATTGTCGGCATTACCGTGGTCAGCAATGATTATTGCCTCGTATCCGGTAGCCTTTGCTGCCTCGATTACGTCCTTCACGCAGTTGTCAACAGCAACTACAGCCTTTGCAATGGCGTTATATACGCCTGTGTGACCTACCATGTCACCGTTTGCGAAGTTCACCACGATGAAATCGTAGATATCCTTCTTGATGTTCTCTACGAGTTTGTCCTTTACCTCGTAGGCTGACATCTCAGGCTTGAGGTCGTATGTTGCAACCTTCGGTGATGCTACGAGAACACGATCCTCACCCTCGAATGGAGCCTCGCGGCCACCGTTGAAGAAGAATGTAACGTGAGCATATTTCTCGGTTTCAGCGGTGTGAAGCTGCTTCTTTCCCTGCTGTGAGAGGTATTCGCCCAATGTGTTTGCCACGTTCTCCTTAGGGAAGAGGATGCCTACACCCTTGAATGATGCATCGTATGGAGTCATGCAGTAGTATTTCAGTCCTGCGATGGTCTTCATTCCCTCTTCAGGCATATCCTGCTGTGTGAGCACCTGTGTCAGCTCCTTAGCGCGGTCGTTGCGGAAGTTGATGAAGATAACCACGTCGCCTTCCTCAATCTTGCCGTTTACGGTAGAGTTGCTGATGGCTTTTACGAACTCGTCGGTAACACCCTCGTCGTATGACTCCTGCATAGCCTGCACCATGTCGGCAGACTGCTTGCCTGTGCCGGCGGTGATGAGGTCGTATGCCTCTTTCACACGGTTCCAGCGCTTGTCGCGGTCCATTGCATAGAAACGGCCGATGATTGAAGCTATGGCTGCGTCATTCTCCTTACACTTGGCCTGCAGAGCCTCAATGAAGCCCTTGCCTGACTTCGGGTCGGTGTCGCGACCGTCCATGAAGCAGTGAACGAACAGCTGGTCCTTCAGGCCATACTCCTTGCCTACCTCGATGAGTTTGAAGAGATGGTCGAGAGAAGAGTGCACACCACCGTCAGATGTCAGTCCCATGAGGTGCAGTTTCTTGCCGTTGGCTTTTGCATATTCGTATGCTTCCTTCACCTGTGGATTTTGAGAGATAGAACCGTCAGCACATGCGCGGTTTATCTTCACGAGGTCCTGATATACGATGCGTCCCGCACCGATGTTGAGGTGTCCCACCTCTGAGTTACCCATCTGTCCGTCGGGCAGACCTACGTCTTCACCCGAAGCATTAAGTTGAGATACGCTGCTTACAGCCTGCAGATAGTCGAGGTAAGGAGTCGGTGTGTTGAAGATAACATCACCCTTACCGTGCTTTCCGATTCCCCATCCATCGAGAATCATGAGAAGTGCTTTCTTTGCCATTTTTTTTCGCTATAATATGTTTCTGTTATTATAATTGCGTTTTGCGAGTGCAAAATTATAATTTTATAGTGAGATATAGCTTTGCAAACTGTTAAATAATAATAAATTCAGTGATTTTGTGAAAAAATAGAAGTAAAGTGGGGAAATGTGGGGATTTTTTTGTAACTTTGCAACCAAATCACCTTATTATATGCGATTTTTAGGTAACATAGAGGCAAAGACCGATGCAAAAGGCAGGGTTTTCCTACCGTCGGTGTTCCGCAAGACGCTTCAGGCGGCTGGCGAGGACAGGCTTGTGTTGCGTAAGGATGTGCATGAGGTTTGCCTTGTGCTTTACCCTGAATCGGTATGGAATGAACAGATGGACAGTCTGCGCAGTCGTCTGAACCGTTGGAACAGACAGCAGCAACAGGTGTTCCGTCAGTTTGTGATTGATGCAGAAGAGATAACGCTCGACTCCAATGGGCGTTTTATCCTTTCGCAGCGTTTTCAGGATATGCTCGGAGTTACGCAGTCAGTGCGCTTCATCGGCGTAGGTGACACCATCGAGATATGGTCGGAAGAGAAAGCCAAGGAGATGGAGCAGGGAAAAGAGAACTTTGCCGACGAACTGGAGCTGATGATGAGATAGTTTACGGTTTACGGTTTACTGTTTACGGTTTATAGTTTACGGTGGATGGTTTACAGTTTATAGTTAGGATTTGGAAGAAACATATCACATACCAGTATTGCTCTCAGAGAGTGTTGATGGCTTGGACATCAAGCCTGACGGAATTTATGTGGATGTAACTTTCGGTGGCGGTGGACATAGCCGCGAGATACTGAAACGGCTAAACGGCAAGGGAAGGCTTTTCTCATTCGACCAGGATGAGGATGCAGAGCGCAACATAACGGCTGACGTGTCAAATTTCACGTTTGTACGCTCTAACTTCCGATACCTGAAGAACTGGATGCGTTATTATGGCGTAGAGAAGATAGACGGACTGTTGGCCGACCTTGGAGTGTCGAGCCATCACTTTGACGATGAGACACGCGGGTTCTCATTCCGATTTGACGCACCGCTCGACATGCGCATGAACAAACGCGCTGGCATTACTGCAGCCGATGTGGTGAATACATACGACGAACAGCAGTTGGCAGATATATTCTATCTGTACGGTGAGTTGAAGACATCGCGCCGCATAGCGTCAGCCATAGTGAAGGCGAGAGCCTCTCAGAAGATAACGACCACGCAGGAGTTTCTCGGTGTGGTGCAGCCGTTCTTCAAACGCGAGCGTGAGAAGAAAGACATGGCGAAACTCTTTCAGGCACTGCGCATAGAGGTGAACCATGAGATGGATGCCTTAAAGGAAATGCTGATGTCTGCCACAGAGTTGTTGAAACCGGAAGGCCGTCTCAGCGTGATTACTTATCACAGTCTGGAAGACCGCATGGTGAAGAACATCATAAAGACAGGCAATGTTGAAGGCCGTCGTGAAGCAGACTTCTACGGTAGGGTTGACACTCCGCTCACAGCGGTGAACAACAAGCCGATATTGCCGACACCTGAGGAGCAGCAGAGCAATCCACGCTCACGAAGTGCGAAACTGAGGGTAGGGGCGAAGAGAGTTGAGGAATGAAGATAATTGATAATCTGATTGAATAGAAAATTGAGTGACAGTGAGAACATAGTAGATTTCCAGATTCAGAACGGAAGTGAAGAAGAAAGCGATGAACTGAATGGGAAGGTGTATTCTGAGGAAACTGAGGAATCGGATAATTCCGATTATTCTGAGAATTCAGAGGATTCGGAGGACTCAGAGGACTCAGAAAACTCAGAACATTCAGAATCTCCTGACAACTCTGAAGACTCAGAAGAATCTCACGGCACGCCGTTAGGCTCTTTGCGTGGAGTGTTTGGCAACAAGACACTGGAGGACGTGATAGAGCGTGAGGCCAAGGAGGAGCAGGATACATCATCGCCATTCTCCCTGTCGCGCACGTTGGGTGGTGCTTTCATCTCGCGCTTTATAAGACGTCAGATAGGTGTAGTGCTGCTCATTGGCGCATTCATTATTATATATATAAGTCTGCGCTATATGTGTCAGAAGAAACTGGTGGAGATAGACAAGACGGAATCCAAAATTGTCAATGCACGCTACAAGGCTACAGTGTGCACCAGTCAGTTGACGGAGGCAAGCCGCGAGAGCAATGTGCTGAAACGACTGGCAGAGTGTGGTGACAGTACGCTGACCATAGCTGACGAACCACCATATCTTATAAAGATAGAGGAGAAATAACGCACCGTTCCTGCCCTCTCTTCTGTGAATGATGAGGGAAGTGCAGTCCGACAACAGGACATGACGGGAAATAATAGGAGAATAAAAAGAAAATAAAATAGAAATTGAGTAAGTTTGCATCAGAACATTCGTTGTGGCGTTACACTATTTTCTCTATAGTGTTTATGCTGTTTGCCATTGTCATATTGGGCAAGGGGTTCTACATCATGACGTCTGAGCGTGACTACTGGATGAAGGTTGACTCGCTGCGCATGCCGCAGAGCGACATTGTAGAACCCATACGCGGCAATATCCTGGCAGCTGGCGGTCAGCGTCTAGCATGCAATCTGCCTGAATATGAATTGCACATGGATTTCGTGGCGCTCAAGTCTGGCAAAGCCGATACCCTGTGGCACGATAAGCAAGGCAATGATGCAAAGGGACTCATAATGCTCTGTGAAGGATTGCACGAGATATTCCCTGAGAAGAGTGCAGAGGAATTCAAGGAGCACCTGAAGAAAGGCTATGACGAGAACAAACGCTATTACCCCGTGGTGAAACAGCGTGTGGATTACAGCACTTACCAGCGTGTGCGTCAGTTGCCTATCTTCTGTCTTCGTCCAGGTCTCAGCGGATTCACCGCCAAGGAGCACATGGTTCGCAACCGTCCTTACGGTTCGTTGGCATCATGTGTGGTTGGCGATATATATAAGAGTGACGGCAGGGCCTTCTCTGGTTTGGAATGGATATGCGATTCCGTGCTCAAAGGCAGTCAGGGATTCAAACACTATAAGAAAGAACTGAACAAATGGGTGTCGGTTGTCGATTCCGCAGCCATCAACGGCAGTGACGTTGTCACCACCATAGACGTAGGTTTTCAGGATCTTGCCGAGCGTGCCTTGGAGAAAGAGTTGCGCAAGGACAATGCATATACAGGAGTAGCGATAGTCATGGAGGTTTCCACGGGTGACATCAAGGCCATGGTCAACCTTGACCTTGACCGTTCTACAGGAAAATACGTGGAATTGCGTAACCATGCCCTGGCCGATTTCCTTGAACCGGGTTCGGTGTTCAAGACAGCCAGTTTCCTCGTGGCGATGGATGACGGCAAGATAGACACCACCATGAAGGTGGACTGCAGCGGTGGCAAGCGCGAGATGTATGGTGCAGAGATGAAAGACCACAACTGGACGTCGGGTGGTTACAAAGACCCTCTGACGGTTCCCCAGATACTGCAGAAGAGTTCAAACATCGGTGTGAGTTTGCTGATAGACAAATACTATCACAACCGTCCGGAAGATTTCGTGGCAGGACTGCACCGTGTGGGTATAGGCGAAGACCTTAAACTGAAGTTCAAGGAATACCGCAAGCCCCGCATACGTTATCCTGAGCGTGATAAATACGGCAACTGGACCAAGGGCTGGAGTAACACCGCCTTGCCGTGGATGAGCATAGGTTATGAGACCAACGTCCCGCCAATCTCCGTGCTGACGTTTTACAACGCCATAGCCAACGACGGTGTGATGGTTCGCCCTCGTTTCGTCAAAAGCATAGAGCGTGACGGTGAGACGATAGAGGAATTTCCAGTTAAGGTGCTCAGACAGAGCATTGTCAAGAACCACAATGTCCTCAAGCAGATGCAGAACATGCTTCGCGAGGTTGTGGACTATGGTCTGGGAAAACCGGCAGGTTCACGGTCGTTCTCTGTAGCAGGCAAGACAGGCACCGCACAGAAGGTTGGCGAGCGAGGTTATAACACCAATGGTGTAACACATTATCTGCTATCCTTCGCAGGGTATTTCCCTGCTGATGCGCCGCGTTATTCATGCATCGTCTGCATACAGAAAGCCGGACTCCCGGCATCTGGCGGTCAGATGAGCGGACAGGTGTTCCATGACATAGCCGAGGGCATCATGGCAAAAGACATATACTACAATGCCAAGGGTGCACACGATGTGGACTACTCCAAGATACCCGACACCAAGGCAGGCAATCTGCAGGCAGCCGACTATGTGCTGTCTCGTCTGGGTTTCGAGGTTGAAGGCGGATGGAACGGTGAGCGCAGTGAAGGCAGCCCTATCTGGGGTATCGTCACACGTCGCAGAAACGGGGCTCAGCTCCGCAGGTCGCGCGGACGCAGTATGCGTCAGATGCCTGATGTCAGAGGCATGGGTGCGCGTGATGCCGTATATATAATAGAAAATCGTGGAGCCAAGGTTCATATAAAGGGCTGCGGCAGGGTTTCGCAGCAGAGCAAACCAGCCGGTTCGGCGATAAAGAAAGGAGAGGTGGTGACACTGTATCTGTCATGAGAATAATCAATAATATAATATTATGATATTAGAGGAACTTATACAGAAGATAAAGCCAGAAGAGATAGTCGGCGGCACCAGCGTTGACATCACTGGCGTTGAGATAGACTCGCGCAAGGTGAAGCAGGGAACCATGTTCATTGCCATGCGCGGCACTCAGGTGGATGGCCATCAGTTCATACCCAAAGCCATTGAGCAGGGAGCTGCGGCAGTTCTATGCGAGCAGATACCCGAGGAGAAGGCGGAGGGCGTCACATACATCTGTGTAAAAGACTGCGAGGACTGCGTAGGCACAGTAGCAACCACCTTCTACGGCAACCCTACGAAGAAACTGCGCCTCGTGGGTGTGACAGGCACTAACGGCAAGACCACCATCGCCACCTTATTATATAATATGTTCCGTGCGATGGGTCACAAGTGCGGACTGCTCTCCACCGTATGCAACTACATAGAGGGAGAGGCGGTGCCGGCAAGCCACACCACACCTGACCCGATAGAACTCAACCAGTTGCTGCACCGCATGGTGGAGGCAGGTTGCGAGTATGCCTTCATGGAGTGTTCAAGCCATGCCATTGCGCAGAAGCGTATCGGTGGACTGACATTCGCCGGCGGCATCTTCACCAACCTCACACGCGACCACCTGGACTATCACAAGACGTTTGAGAACTATCGCGATGCAAAGAAGAAATTCTTCGACGACCTGCCTAAGACAGCATTCGCCGTAACCAATGCCGACGACAAGAACGGTCTCGTCATGACGCAGAATTGCAAGGCTGCAGTGAAGACATACTCTACCCGCTCCATGGCAGACTACACTGCGCATATCGTGGAATGTCACTTCGAGGGCATGTACCTTGAGATGGACGGTCATGAGGTGGGAGTGCAGTTCATCGGAAAATTCAACGTCAGCAACCTCCTCGCCGTATATGGCGCAGCACGTATGCTGGGCAAGCAGCCAGAGGATATTCTCGTGGTGATGAGCACGCTAAAGAGTGTGGCAGGCCGACTGGAACCAATACGCTCCAACGATGGCGTTACAGGTATCGTGGATTATGCTCATACGCCTGATGCACTTGAGAATGTGCTGAATGCCATCCATGAAGTGCTCAACGGCAAGGGAAAGGTCATCACCGTGTGTGGAGCCGGAGGCAACCGTGACAAAGGCAAGCGACCGCTCATGGCACAGGAAGCCGTCAAGCAGAGCGACCGCGTAATCATAACCAGCGACAACCCGCGCTTCGAGGAACCGCAGGACATCATCAACGATATGCTTGCCGGACTGTCTGCGCAGCAGATGAAAAAGGTGGTCAGCATCGTTGACCGCCGCGAGGCCATCAAGACGGCTTGCATGATGGCAGAGAAAGGCGACGTGATACTCGTGGCAGGCAAAGGCCATGAGGACTATCAGGACGTGAAGGGTGTGAAGCACCACTTCGACGACCGCGAGGAACTGCGTAATGCCTTCGGAATTTAGAAAGCATGCAGATGACAAAATGAAAGCTATGCTTTTACACTGTAATAGCTATCGTTTTACATGGTAATACCTATGCTTTTACAACGTAAAAGGTATGCTATTGCAAAGCAAGGCAATATTTAACAGCCGTTAAGAATCGGCGTAAGAAAATTAACATAAAAAAGAGCAAACTGTAAGAAAAAACGATGTTATACTATCTTTTCAGATTTCTTGAACAATGGAACATTCCCGGTTCGGGTATGTGGAGTTACATCTCCTTCCGCTCTATATTGGCGCTGGTGATGTCGCTTGTAATCTCTGTATGGTTTGGTGAGTACTTCATCAAATGGATGCGCCGTCACGGCGGCATGGAGGCGCAGCGCGACCGCTCCATCGACCCCTATGGCGTGGAGAAGAAAGGCGTGCCTACGATGGGAGGTGTTATCATCATCGTGGCAACGATAGTGCCGTGCCTGCTGTTCGGTCGTCTGAGAAACATATACATGCTGCTGATGATAGTCACCACGCTGTGGCTCGGTGCGATAGGCTTTGCCGACGACTACATCAAGATGAAGGTGACCAAAGACGGTCTGCGTCCTCTCTACAAACTTGTAGGACAGGCATTGCTCGGACTGATTGTTGGCCTCACGCTGTGGCTCAGTCCGGATGCCGTGATGCGCGAGAATGTTGCAGTGCAGAAGAATGACTCGCAGGAGATAGTGATTCACAAGAGTGCACCGGTGAAGTCAACGACCACGACCATACCGTTCGTCAAGAACAACAACCTCAACTACACCGACGTGTTCTTCTCATGGATGGGTGAGCACCGCTCTGCAGCAGGATGGATATTCTTCGTCATACTGACCACGTTTGTGGTGATGGCTGTCAGCAACGGTTCAAACCTCAACGACGGCATGGACGGTATGTGTGCAGGCAATTCCGCCATCATGTGCATAGCGCTGGGCATACTGGCGTATGTGTCGAGCCATATAGGCTTTGCATCATACTTTAATATAATGTATATACCGCAGTCAGAAGAACTGGTGATATTCCTCAGCGCCTTCGTCGGTGCGCTGGTGGGCTTCCTGTGGTACAACGCATATCCTGCACAGATATTCATGGGCGACACCGGTTCGCTGGCCATCGGCGGCATCATAGCCGTAACGGCGGTCATCATACACAAGGAACTGCTTGTGCCAATCATCTGCTTCGTGTTCCTCATGGAGAGCATCTCGGTGATGCTGCAGGTGCAGGTGGCGAAATATGGCAACAAGAGGGGCAAAAAACTGCGTCTCTTCAAGCGTGCGCCCATACACGATGCATTCCGCATAAAACCGGGACAGTTGGGAGACGACATCAAGGTATTCCTCAACAAGCCGCGCGGATGCTGGCTGGAATCAAAGATAACCACACGTTTCTGGATTGTCACCATCGGCATGGCGGCATTGGCAATAATAACGCTGAAAATCAGATAGTAGTCAGTAGTTATGTAGTTAAGTAGTAAAGACAAATGCTGTTGGTGCAGCAAAGCCATCAGATAAAGCGTAATGTCTTAACTCCTTATCTCCTTAACTCCTAAAATTCTATAAAGAGTATGAAATTAGTCATTCTTGGAGCAGGTGAGAGCGGCGTAGGCACCGCCATCCTGGGTAAGCAGCAGGGATACGACGTGTTCGTGTCAGACATGGGACAGATTAAGCCGAAATACAAGAAACGGCTTAACGACGAAGGCATACGCTGGGAGGAAGGTCAGCACACAGAGGCTGAGATTCTCTCAGCCGACGAGGTAGTGAAGAGTCCGGGCATACCAGACACTGCGCCGATGGTGGAGGCTCTGATGGCCAAAGGCACGCCGATACTGGCGGAGCTGGAGTTTGCCCACCGCTACAGCAAGGGCAAGACCATCTGCATCACCGGTTCCAACGGCAAGACAACAACCACATCACTCATATATTATATAATGAAGAAGTGGGGCGTTGACGTAGGACTGGCAGGCAACATCGGCCGCTCATACGCCCTGCAGGTGGCTACGCAGGACCATGACTGGTATGTGCTTGAGATAAGCTCGTTCCAACTCGACAATATGTTCGACTTCCGCGCCGACGTGGCAGTGCTGATGAACATCACGCCCGACCACCTCGACCGCTACGAGTTCGAGATGCAGAACTATGTCGATTCCAAGATGCGCATCATACAGAACCAGACGCCGAAGGACACCTTCGTATATTGGAGCGATGACGAATACATAGACAACGAACTGCAGAAGCGTCTTGACGGTTACGCACCCAAGCCAACACCATCATCACGCAAGGCAGTGATGGGCAATCCTACGCTCGAACCATTCAGCGACAAGGACATCGACCCCAACAGCGACTTCCCACTGCCCGGAAAGCATAATCAGCGCAACATGATGGCAGCCCGTGCAGCAGTGCGTGCAGCCATGGCAAAGATGGAACTCTCTGCCGGTGAGCAGGAGAAGAAGGAAGCCATCCTTGCACAGTGTCTGAAAGACTTCCCAGGCGTGGAGCATCGTCTGGAGAAAGTGATAGAGAAGGACGGAGTGCTGTGGATTAACGATTCGAAAGCCACCAACGTTGATGCCTGCCATGTGGCTCTTGAAGCCATGAGCCGTCCTACGGTACTCATTGTCGGAGGCAAGGACAAGGGCAATGACTACAACGACATCAAGGCACTGGTAAAAGAAAAGTGCAGTGCAGTGGTGTATATGGGTGTTGACAATGCTAAGCTGCATGCAGCATTCGACGACCTTGGACTGCCTGTTGCAGATACCCACTCAATGAAAGAGTGCGTAGAGGCATGCCGTCGTTTCGCCAAGCCGGGCGACGTAGTGCTGTTGTCACCATGCTGTGCCAGCTTCGACCTCTTCAAGAACATGGAAGACCGTGGTGAGCAGTTCAAGGCATTGGCGAAAGAATAAGAATAGAACTCAGATTAATCAGAATACTCCGAGTATTCCGAATATTCCGATTACTCCGAAAAACTTCGATTACCAAAAATAAGAAATGGAAAAACTGAAGCGACTACAGAATGTATTTAAGGGAGATGGTGTGATATGGATCATCTTCTTCCTGCTCTGCCTCGTAAGTGTGGTGGAGGTATATTCTGCGTCTGCCAGTCTCGGCTATAAGTCGGGCAACTATTGGTTTGCGGCAACCTATCACAGTGCGCTTCTGTTTGTCGGTTTCCTCTGTATGATATTTGTGCTCAATATACCGTGCCGCTATTTCAAGGTGATGACGCCCATCATGTTTGTAGGCTCCATACTCCTGCTGGTATTGGTATATCTCATAGGTACAAAGGAAAACGATGCCGCTCGATGGCTGAAGATTGGCTTCATACCATTGCAGCCGTCAGAGGTGGCGAAAGGTACGTTGGTGCTCACCACGGCTCATATACTGAGTCAGTTGCAGACACCAGAAGGAGTGTCATCAAAGGCATTCAAATATATATTGGGTACGAGCCTTCTGCTCATAGGACTGGTATTGCCTGAGAACTTCTCCACTGCCGCACTGATGTTTACAGTAGTGTTTATCATGATGTTCGTGGGCAGAGTCTCGATAAAGCAGTTGCTCGGTCTGTTTGCTTCGGTGGTAGGCGCTGCCATGGTGTTGGTAATGGTTATCATGCTTATAGGACAGTCAAAGTCGCAGTTGGCGGAGGCCCACTCGGCGGCTGGCAAGGAATATGTGGAAACCAACGAGGCAAAAGATGCAGATGAGACTCCCGTCACGCGTGGAGGTATATGGCACCGTGCCGATGTATGGAAGGAACGTATAGTGTCATTCTTTGACGTGAGGGATGTGCCGCCAGAGGAATACGATATGGACAACAAAGGTCAGGAGGGCCGCGCACGCATAGCAATAGCATCGAGTGGAGTGCTGGGTGTAGGTCCGGGCAACTCAGTGCAGCGTGACTTGCTGCCGTTGGCATTCTCTGATTTCATCTTTGCCATCATCTTTGAAGAGTTGGGATTGCTTGGCGCGGCTTTTGTAATGCTGCTGTATATATCGCTGCTCTTCCGCACAGGTATCATAGCTATGCAGTGTGAGAATACCTTCCCTGCCCTGTTGGCCATGGGACTGGCATTGATGATAGTGGTGCAGGCACTCTTCAATATGGCAGTGGCCGTCGGACTGGCACCCGTCACGGGTCAGCCGTTGCCGTTGATAAGCAAAGGCGGAACGTCGTCTATCATCAACTGCATATACATCGGCGTGATACTCAGTGTCAGCCGTACAGCCAAGAAACGCATGAAAACTGCTAAGGTGGAAGTTGAGAATGAAATGTAATTATGATATAAAAATATAGATGCCATGAGAATAATCATCAGTGGTGGCGGTACGGGAGGCCATATCTTCCCAGCCATAAGCATAGCAAATGCCTTGAAAGCCAAAGACCCGGAGGCTGAGATTCTCTTCGTGGGGGCAGAAGGCAGGATGGAGATGACACGTGTGCCGGAAGCAGGCTACAATATAAAGGGACTGCCGGTGCGTGGACTGATACGTCCGTTGTGGAGCCCTAAGAATATCTGGGTGATGATTGACTTCTTCCGCAGCAAGCGGATGGTCAAGAATATAATAAAGGAATTCCGTCCGCAGGTGGCGGTGGGTGTGGGAGGTTATGCCTCTGCTCCTACGCTGAATGCTGCGGCCGACATGGGCATACCATGCCTGATACAGGAACAGAACTCATACGCTGGCGTGACAAACAAATCACTGGCCAAGCGTGCTAAGAAGATATGCGTGGCATACGACGGCATGGAAAGGTTCTTTCCTGCAGAGCGTATCATAAAGACAGGTAACCCCGTCAGGCAGATACTGATGGCAAACACCATGACACGCACAGAAGCGCGTAAGTCTCTCGGACTGCGGGAAGACCTGCCTACGATACTCGTCATAGGAGGATCGCTCGGAGCACGCACCATCAACAATGCCATCGCCGACGGCATAAAGCGTTTTGATGAACGGCAGGTACAGGTTATCTGGCAAACAGGAAAATACTATGCCGAAGAGTGTGAGCGCAAAGCCCGCGAAGCAGGTGCCGTACTGGTTCATCCGCAGGCATTCATCAGCGACATGGCAACGGCATATAAGGCTGCAGACATCGTAATCAGCCGTGCCGGAGCATCATCGATAAGTGAGTTGTGCCTGTTGGGCAAAGCATCGATACTCGTACCGTCGCCCAATGTAGCGGAGGATCACCAGACAAAGAATGCAAGGGCATTGTCAGACAAGGGGGCAGCCCTCTTCATACCAGACTCAATGGCAGAGAAGACACTCGTGGAAGAGTCCATAGCACTTGTGTCAGATGCAGCAACCGTGACAAAACTCGAGGTGGAGGTGAGCAAACTCGCCCTGCCAGACTCGGCAGACATCATAGCCGATGAAGTGATGAAACTTATAAAAAATAACTAAACACAGATATAGTAAAAACAGATTTAATGAAAGCAGTATATTTTGTAGGTGCAGGAGGCATTGGGATGAGCGCCATAGCGCGCTATTTCATACGTAAGGGCCTGGTGGTGGCAGGTTATGACAAGACACCATCAGCCTTGACACGCCATCTTGAGAAGGAGGGAATGATTATACACTACACGGAAGACGTGACACAGATACCTGTGGCATGTCGCGACCCGAAAAACACATTGGTGATATATACACCGGCTATACCGGAAGAACACAAGGAGTTGAAGTATTTCCGCCAAAACGGGTTTGACATACAAAAAAGAGCACAGGTGCTCGGAATGCTCACGCGAGAGCACAAAGGACTCTGTGTGGCAGGTACGCACGGCAAGACAACCACATCCACCATGTGTGCGCATATCATGCACCAGTCATCAAAAGACTGTAACGCCTTCCTCGGGGGAATATCTAAGAACTACGGCACGAACTACATCCTCAGCGACAAGTCAGACTATGTGGTGATAGAGGCCGATGAGTTTGACCGCAGTTTCCACTGGCTGCGTCCATGGATGACGGTCATAACATCTACAGATCCCGACCATCTTGACATATACGGCACAAAGGAGGCTTATCTCGAATCCTTCCGACACTACACCACTCTCATACAACCGGGAGGTACGCTCATCATACATACCGGTTTGGAGATGCAGCCAGATGTACCGGAAGGAGTGCGTACGTTCACATACGGCACAGAGGAAGGTGACTTCCATGCAGAGAACATACGTATAGAAAAAGGTGAGATAACATTCGATTACGTGTCGCCGTTCGGCAACGTGGAGAATATACGTCTGGGACAGCCTGTGCCGATAAACATAGACAACGGCATAGCCGCCATGGCAATGGCACAGCTTAACGGTTGCTCGCCTGACGAATTGCGTTATGGTATGCAGACATATCGTGGCGTTGACCGTCGTTTCGACTTCGCCCTGCGCGACAAGCGTCATGTGGTGTTGTCAGACTATGCACATCATCCGAAGGAGATATTTGAAAGCGCCAAGAGTATGAGACAGGTGTATAATGACAGACATATCACCGCCATATTCCAACCGCATCTCTATACTCGCACGCGTGATTTCTATAAGGAGTTTGCTGATGCCCTGTCGCAGCTTGACGAGGTGGTTTTGTGTGACATCTATCCTGCTCGCGAGAAACCAATACCGGGCGTTACGTCACAGCTGATATACGACAACCTCGCACCAGGCGTGAAGAAGGAGATGATAAGCAAGGACGGCGTACTTGATTATGTGCGCTCTCGTGACTTCGATGTGTTGATAATACTTGGAGCCGGTGACCTCGACAACTACGTGCCGGAGATAACAAAGATAATAAAGAGTAAGTAAGAATTGCGTTTCGAACTCAACATAGACTGGAAAAGAACACTGCTGATAACGATTGACGGACTCATTGCTGTTTATCTCGTGTTGGTGTTTGCGTCATGGCACAAGCCAATGGCAAAGAATGGCACATGCAACAAGGTGGTGATAAGGATAGAAGATGAGCACGACAATGTGTTTCTCGATGAGCAGGAAGTAAAGAAACTGCTTGAGAGATATGACCTGTATCCTATGTCAAAGCCATTAAGCAGCATCTGTACGCGAGATATTGAGCAGAGACTTGTCAAGATGCCTTTTGTGAAAACGGCACAATGCTATGTGAATCAGGCGGGACATGCTTTCGTGTCGGTGACACAGAGAACACCGGTGGTGAGGGTGAAGGCAGAATCCGGTGACGACTATTACATCGATGACAACGGTGGAGTGATGCCAAACTCACAGTACACCAGCGACATGATAGTGGCAACAGGTAACATTGACCGTTCTTATGCGGTGAAATACATATACCATCTGGCACGCTTGCTCATGGCTGATGACTTGTGGAGAAATCAGGTGGAGCAAATAAATGTGCTGCCCGACAGTAGCGTGGAACTCGTGCCTCGTGTGGGAGACCATATAATAAATATAGGTCAGTTACCAATCAGCAATGTTGCAAAACGAAGGGCAGAACTGATGGAAGAGTTTGTAGGAAGACAGATGAACCGCCTGCAGCTGTTCTACACACATGGACTTTGTCATGCAGGGTGGAAGAAATATGACTACATATCACTTGAATTCTCAAATCAGATAGTATGTCATAGAAGAGGAACGCAGGTGGTGACAGCGGCACCTCCGGTATCATCACCACAGGAAGGTGAAACGACAAGTCCTGCGCAGGGAGAGAAGAAGGAAAATAAAGACAAAGAGAAGAAGAGCGAAAAGCAAATTAGCAAAACGAGATAAATTATGGCACTAAAAAACTTTATCGTAGCCATAGAACTTGGCTCAACAAAGATTACAGGCATTGCCGGACAGCAGAAACCTGATGGAAGCATTGCCGTTCTTTCAGTGGTGAGAGAAGATGCCACGCAGTGCATACGCAAAGGTGTTGTGTACAACATCGACAAGACAGTGCAGTGCATCACCAACATCATGCAGAAATTGCGCGGTCAGTTGCATGTGGGCATCAAACATGTGTTCATCGGTGTGGGAGGACAGTCCATCCATTCCGAACGTAATGTCATAATACGTGAACTGCAGGAGGGATTGCCCGTTTCGCCACAGATGGTGGCCGACATGATGGACAATAACCGCAGCATGGAGTATCCGGAAATGGAGATACTCGATGTTGTGGAGCAGGAGTACCGTGCCGATTCTCTCTTGCAGTCGGACCCTGTAGGTGTGCAGTGCTCCCACCTTGAGGGAAATTTCCTTAACATACTGCAGAACCGCCGCCATTACAACAAACTAAACATGTGCTTTGAGAAGGCAGGCGTGAAGATAGCAGAGATGTATCTCGCACCATTTGCATTGGCTGATGCAGTGCTTACGCCTATAGAAAAGCGCAGCGGTTGCGTGCTTGTGGATATGGGAGCCGAGACTACCACCGTGATGGTGTATTATAAGGATGTACTCAGACATATTGCTGTCATACCGCTTGGCGGCAACAATATCACGAAGGATATATGTTCGTTGCAGATTGACGAGATGGATGCTGAGGACATGAAACTGCGTTTCGCTTCAGCATATACTCCTGTGGAGGAAATAGATTCGATGTTGAAGTATGAGATAGACAACGATCGCAAGGTTGACAGCACACGTTTCATAGACCTCGTAGAAGCCCGTGTGCATGAGATAATTGCCAATGTATGGAATCAGGTGCCGTCTGATTTCTCCGACAAACTACTGGGTGGATTGATTATTACCGGCGGTGGTTCTAATATGAAGAACATAGAGTTGGCATTCAGAAAACACACTAATGTTGAGAAGGTGCGCATAGCGAAGTTTGTCAACATGACAGTGAGCAGCACAAGTAGCGAGGTTAATGCCAAGGACGGCACAATGAATACTATCATAGGTTTGCTCGCCAAGGGAGATCAGAACTGTTGGTTGCAGGAAGAACAGAAGCAGCCACGTGACATCTTTGGTACTGTGACGCCATCAAGTAATGATACGGAAGAATATGGAGTGACAGAGCCGCGTGATGTGAACAACCTGCCACCCGGAGTGGTACAGACAGCGGCAGAGAAACTTGCAGCAGAGAAGGCTGCCGTAGAGGCTGAGGCACAGCGAAAGCTTGAGGAAGAAAGACGTCGTAAGGAGGAAGAAGCACAGCGTCTGGAAGAGGAAAAACGCAAGAAGCCAAGCTTTGGAACGAAGGTTATTCGTTTCCTCAATAGTCTGACAAAACCTGATGAAGAGTAATAGAGTATAAACATTAATAAGACCATACAGAAATGGAAGACAATATATTAGATGCTTTCGGTCCAGTGGCACAGGAGAAGAGCATAATAAAGGTTATTGGTGTAGGTGGTGGCGGCGGCAATGCTGTTAACCATATGTATCGCGAGGGCATACATGATGTAACTTTCGCATTGTGTAATACCGACGCACAGGCACTCAATGATTCACCAGTTCCGGTTCATCTGCAGTTGGGCAGCGAAGGACTGGGAGCTGGTAACAAGCCAGAGAAGGCACGTGCTGCTGCAGAGGAGAGCATTGAGGATGTCAGGAAGATGCTCAACGACGGCACACGCATGGCATTCATTACTGCCGGCATGGGTGGTGGTACGGGTACAGGTGCCGCACCTATCATTGCTCGTGAGTCAAAGAATATGGACATACTCACAGTTGGTATTGTCACTATACCGTTCAAGTTTGAGGGTGTGAAGAAAATCAATCAGGCTCTCGACGGTGTGGAAGAGATGGCGAAGAATGTTGATGCATTGCTTGTAATCAACAACGAGCGTTTGCGTGAGATATATACTGATCTGTCGCTTATTGATGCCTTTGCCAAGGCTGACGACACACTGTCGGTGGCTGCCAAGAGCATTTCAGAGATAATCACCGTACATGGAAAGGTGAACCTCGACTTCAATGATGTAAAGACAGTGCTCAAGGATGGTGGCGTTGCCATCATGTCAACAGGTTATGGTGAGGGTGACGGACGTGTGAAGAAAGCCATTGAGGATGCGCTTCATTCTCCGTTGCTTAATGATAACGACATATTCAAGTCTAAGAAGATTCTCCTGTCCATATCATTCCACAACGATGATGACAACCGTGGATTAATGATGGAGGAGATGAATGATGTCAATGAGTTCATGGGTCGCTTCGACAATTTCGAACTTAAGTGGGGTGTTGCAAACGATCCAACATTGGGTGAGAAGGTAAAAGTGACGATATTGGCTACTGGTTTCGGACTTAGCGATATCAATGTAGAGGATAATCGCATGAAGACCAAGACCACGGAGGATATGGCTAAGTTGGCAGAGGAGGAGGAACGCAAGGCCAAAGAGGCAGATCGTCTGCGCCATTACTATGGTACAGATGGAAGGAACACTCCGCAGAAGCGTCGTCCGAACATTTATTTCTTCCAGGCAAATGACCTTGACAACGAAGACCTGATATTGGCAGTGGAGAATGCTCCTACTTATGGGCGCACTCGTCAGGCTCTTGACACCATCTCTCGTCTTTCGGTTAATTATCAGAAACCGGGAGAAGATGAAAAGAATGGTACCGACGGCACACGCTCAAGCAATAGCAGCGTGATTAAGTTTGCTTGATAATCATGTGTTGAATGCAAGAGAAGGAAATGGATTGGCAAAGACTTATATCTAACAAACGTCTCGGACAGGAACTGCGTCATACTGAGCGCCATGATGAACGTACAGAGTTCAAACGTGACTATGACCGTCTGATATTCTCTGCACCGTTCCGTCGATTGCAGAACAAGACGCAGGTGTTTCCTTTGCCGGGTTCGGTATTTGTCCACAACCGTCTGACACATTCCCTTGAGGTGGCGAGTGTAGGCATGTCGCTCGGCAATGATGTGGCGCGTGCTATCATCAAGCGCAATCCCGATTATGCCGGTACGGTGATAGAGGAACTGGGTACCATAGTGTCGTCTGCCTGCTTGGCTCATGACCTTGGTAATCCTCCGTTCGGGCATAGTGGCGAGAAGGCCATACAGACGTTTTTCAGTGAAGGTGTAGGACTCAAGTTGAAGGATGATTTGTCACCTGAATTATGGAATGACATAACCCATTTTGAGGGCAATGCCAATGCTTTTCGTCTTCTCACCCATAAATACAGCGGCCGACGAGATGGAGGTTTTGTCATGACATATTCCATGCTCGCCAGCATTGTGAAATATCCGTTTGCTTCTTACTATTCCGGTACTCCTGTCGTGGGAGGCAAGGAAAAGTTTGGATTCTTCACCACAGAGGCAGAGACCTTCCGCCGTGTGGCAGACGACCTCGGCATGCTGAGACTCTCCGCTGATGGAGAACCATTGCGTTATGTGCGTCATCCTTTGGTATATCTCGTAGAAGCGGCTGATGACATCTGCTACGAGATAATGGACATAGAGGATGCCCATAAACTGAAACTCATATCATACGAAGAGACACGCGATTTGCTGCTTGGTTTCTTTGATGAACAGACACAAAAGAGCATACTCAACCGTATAAGCACGGAGAACATAGCAGACCTTAACGAACAGGTTGTTTATATGCGAGCCTGTGTGATAGGCAAGTTGGAAAACGAATGTGTCGAGGCTTTCCTCAGACATGAAAAAGAAATTCTTGACGGAACATTTCAGGGCAGTCTGATAAAGCATGTTAGTATGCTTCAGCGTGAGGCATACAAACGCTGTATTGATGTGGCTTACGGCAAGATATATCATTCAAAGCCGGTACTTGACATCGAGCTGGGTGGTTACAAGATTATGGAAACCCTGTTGCAGCAGATGATAGAAGCCATAATGAATCCAGACCGTTTCTATTCACAACAGCTGTTGCGCCGCGTAAGCAGTCAATATGAGATAAACGCTACAGATGTAGAGACGCGAATCATGGCAGTGCTTGATTTCATATCAGGCATGACAGATGTGTTCGCCCTCGATTTCTACCAAAAGATAAACGGCACCGCACTACCGATAGTGTGATGCCGTTTTTTTGTTTTTATTATTCCTTTATATTCTTTTATCTGAGTAACTGCAGATATTTTTCTATTGCATCGCGTATCTCTGATATGCAGATGTATTCGTCGGCGCTGTGTGAGCGACTGCTTTCACCTGGTCCTAACTTGAACGATGGGAAACGCATCAGGGCCTGATCTGACAGTGTGGGTGAACCGAAAGGCTCCATACCCATCTTAATGCAGCGTTGTATCAGCGGATGTGTGCGTGGAATGCTCGATGAGTGCAGGTGGAAGGAGCGTGCCTTTATCTCGCTCTTCAGTTTGCCTTGCAGAAACTCAAACACCTCTTCGTTTGTATAATGCTCGTTTGTGCGCACGTCGATGATAAACTTACATTCGTCAGGCACCACGTTATGCTGCGTACCGCTGTTCACTACGGTGCACTGCATCTTTGTAGGTCCGAGCAGGTCACTCACCTTCTCAAACTTATATTCACGGATGAACATCAAGTCGTCGAGCGCTTCATATATGGCATTCACGCCTTCGTTGCGTGCAGCATGTCCGCTCTTGCCGTGCGCAGTGCCGTCAATAACCATCAGTCCGCGCTCAGCAATGGCAGGCTGCATGCCCGTAGGCTCACCTACGATGGCAATCAAGTCCTTCCCTGCCCTCCCCGAGGTGGAGGGTATGACACTACATACTTTCTCAGAGTTGTCATTTAACGAAGGTGATTTATCCCCCTCCCCCGCGGGGAGGGTAGGGAGGGGCTGTTGTTGCAGTACACTCCTTATGCCTCCTGCACCGCTTACCTCTTCCTCACATGAGGCGAGGTAGATGAGGTTGAAGTCCCTTCCAACCTTCCGTGTGGTGGAGGGTATGATATTACCTGCTTCCTCAGAGCTATCATTTGACGAAGGTAGTTTCTTCCCCTCCCCCACGGGGAGGGTAGGGAGGGGCTTTTTCTCCCCCGCGGGGAGGGGCTTTTGGGTCAGAATCCTGAACACCTGCAGCAGGCTTACCAGTCCGCCGCCGCAGTCGTTGGATCCCAGTCCGTATAGGCGGTCACCCTCGATGCTTGGCGTAAAGGGGTCGCGTGTCCATGTGGCCACGGGCTTCACGGTGTCGATGTGAGCATTGAGCATGATGGTGGGCTTGCTGTCGTCCCAGTTGCTGGAACGTATCCACAGGTTGTTACCCTTGCGCTCAGACTCATAGCCATACTGGCGCATGGTCTGCTCCATGATGTCTGCTGCAGCGGTCTCGTCGCGGCTCACGCGGGGAGTGCTGATGAGGCGCTTCAACAGTTCAACGGCATCGCTGACGTATCTTTCCAATACATCCTTATCTATAACTGTCTTTTTCATATCTGATTGCAAAATTACGAATATTTCATGAAATAAATATATATTTTAGAGGAAAATTTGGCTATCTGAAAGTTTTTTCTTATTTTTGCAAGTTGAAACCAATAACAATTGAAACTGCTATGCAAACATTATGTCACCTGGCGCGCCTGCCATACGAACAGGCGAAGAAATACGGCAACAAGACCGTGTTTGAGTACAAGGACTTCGGCGGCACTGTATGGAAGAAGGCCTCATGGAAGGTCTTCGCTGACAATGCACGGCGTGTGTCGCTGGCTATGCTTCGCGCAGGGGTGAAGGTACAGGAGAATGTCGGTGTATTCTCGCAGAATTCGCTGGAATACATATACACCGACTTTGGTGCATTCGGAATACGTGCAGTGACGATACCGTTCTATGCCACGAGTTCTGAACAGCAGTTGCAGTATGTCATCAACGATGCGCAGATACGTTTGTTCTTCGTTGGCGAACAGGAGCAGTATGACAAGGCACGCCGTGTGCAGGCCCTCTGTCCTACGTTGGAACGCATAGTTATTTACGACCCTACTGTGACACTGGCAGAGCATGATACCACATCGCAGTATTTCAATGACTTCATTGCAGGAAATGAAGATGCAGCTTTAGATTCTTCACTCTCTGCCCTTCACTCCTCACGAAATGAAGATGACATCGCCAATATCCTTTACACATCAGGCACCACGGGAGAGTCAAAGGGCGTGATACTTACCCACGGTCAGTATATGGCAGCCTTCAAGGCAAATGATGAGTGCGTGCCGGTGGGTGAGGACGACCGCGTGATAACATTCCTGCCGATAACGCATATCTTCGAGCGTGGATGGGACTTCCTCGCACTCACAGAGGGCGCCACGCTTATCATCAATACCAATCCGCGTGAGATACAGCAGTCCATGCGCGAGACACATCCCACATGTATGTCGGCCGTGCCGCGCTTCTGGGAAAAGGTGTATGCCGGTGTGCAGGAGAAGATAGACAATGCCTCTGCCTTACATAAGAAGATGTTCAAGGACGGACTGGCAATCAGTCACAAGTACAACATCGAATGTAAGGCGGCAGGAAAGAAGCCTTCACTTGCATTGCGCATGAAATATGCTATGGTCAACAAGACATTGCTGTCTATAGTGCGCAAGCAGTTCGGACTGGTACACCCGAATATCTTCCCTACCGCAGGTGCCGTGGTATCGAAGGAAGTGGAAGAGTTCGTTCACTGTCTGGGACTCAACATGATTGTGGGTTACGGACTGACGGAAAGTCTTGCCACTGTTTCGTGCGACCACCGCGACGAGCCTTACACCATAGGTTCTGTGGGGCGTCCCATCAACGGCATAGAGATAAAGATAGGCGAGAACAGCGAGATACTCCTCAAGGGACCCACCATCACGCGCGGCTACTACAATCGCGATGCCATCAATAAGGAATCGTTTACTGAGGACGGTTTCTTCCGCACTGGCGACGCCGGTTACCTGAAGGACGGCGAACTGTATCTTACGGAGCGCATAAAAGACCTGTATAAGACCAGCAACGGCAAGTATGTGGCGCCACAGGCTGTAGAGTCAAAACTGCTCGTTGACAAATACATCGAGCAGATAGCCGTCATCGCTGACGAGCGTAAGTTTGTCTCCGCACTGATAGTGCCTGCCTACGCATTGCTTGAGGAATACGCACGAGAGAACGGCATACCGTTCACGGGTCGTGCGGACCTCTGTGCCAACGAGAAGATACAGGCCATGCTCATGGAGCGCATCAATACCCTGCAGCAGGGTTTGGCAGGATACGAGCAGGTGAAGCGTTTCACTCTGCTCACCGAGCCATTCACGATGGAGAACGGCGAACTCACCAACACTCTCAAGACCCGCCGCCCCGTGATAATAAAGAACTACGCCGAGGTGATTGAGAAGATGTATGAAGAATAATTAACAGACAATGATAACACAAGATCAACAGAAAGACATCCGTGAGCGTGCAGAAGCATTGGCACGCTATCTCGACATTGACAGGAAAAAGATTGAATTTGAAGAGGAGGACCTGCGTACGCAGGCTCCCGACTTTTGGGATGACCCCGACCGCGCCCGCGCGCAGATGAAGGTGGTGGGCGAACTGAAGAAATGGATTGACGGATACAAGGAGGTGAGCACGGCAGCTGAAGAACTGGACCTCGCCATGGAGTTCTACCGTGAGGAGATGGCCACCGAGGAAGAGGTGGACCAGGCATACGACCGTGCGCTGGAAGCCATTGAAGACCTTGAACTGAAGAATATGCTGCGCCAGGAGGAAGACCCTATGGACGCAGTACTGAAGATAAACTCTGGTGCCGGCGGTACCGAAGCGCAGGACTGGGCGCAGATGCTCATGCGTATGTATATGCGCTGGGCAGAGAAAGGTGGTTACAAATGCACCATCGTTGACCTGCTGGAGGCTGACGATGCCGGCATCAAGTCGGTGACCATGCAGATAGAGAACACCGGCAGTGCCGACTACGCCTACGGCTACCTAAAATCGGAGAGCGGCGTGCACCGTCTGGTGCGCGTGAGTCCGTACAACGCGCAGGGCAAGCGTATGACCAGCTTTGCCTCTGTCTTTGTAACACCGCTCGTTGACGACACCATCGAAGTGTATGTTGACCCTTCACGCATATCATGGGACACCTTCCGCTCAAGCGGTGCTGGTGGTCAGAACGTGAACAAGGTGGAGACCGGCGTGCGCCTACGCTATATGTATCAAGACCCCGACACCGGCGAGGAGGAGGAGATACTCATTGCCAACACCGAGAGCCGCAAGCAGCAGCAGAACCGTGAGAACGCCATGCGCTTGCTGAAGTCGCAGCTTTATGACCGCGCCATGAAGAAGCGCATGGAGGCCCAGGCAGCCATCGAGGCAGGAAAGATGAAGATAGAATGGGGTTCGCAGATACGCTCATACGTGTTTGACGACCGCCGCGTGAAGGACCATCGCACAAACTATCAGACATCTGACGTTGACGCAGTGATGGACGGTAAGCTCGACGGATTTATCAAGGCATATCTGATGGAGCTGAACAATAAGGACTAACAAACGTACATTAATCAAGAAAGTATTTATTATGAAAAGGAACCTGATAGTCTTAATTTTTATGTTTTTGGCTGCAACTGCTTTTCCAAAACCTGCTGCAACACCTTTGAAACGTGGACTCGTGGCTATAGACCTGTCACTGTCAGGAGGCTCAGGAAACCTGGTTTCATGGCGTGCAAGAGCATATGATAATAGAAACTATAAGTTTAGATTGTATTATGGCACCAATGCTGCAACCATAAATTCTACACTGAACAGTGGTGACTTCATCATCGGCAAGACTAATTTCGCCCATTCCAGCGGAAGAACATCAACGTACTATCGCCTGGAAGTGTATAATGAAAATAACGAGATAGTAGAACGAGATACCTGTAAGGCTTGGTCTTCACAGGTGACATACATAGACCTTGAAGGTGGTGCTCCTGAAGATATCTGGGGCAGGGGAGCCACATACACTCCGAATGATGCCTCTATCTGCGATATGGATGGCGACGGGGAGTATGAGATAATACTGAAGTGGAGTCCTTCAAACGAAAAGGATGTTGCATCAACTGGTATTACTTCTCCCGAATACTTCGGATGCTACAAGATGAATGGCAAACGTCTGTGGATTCTAACTGGTGGACCGAATATGTTCTCATCAGCACACAGTTCTTCCTTCGTAGCATGGGACTTCGACGGCGATGGATATGGAGAATTAATGATTAAGACAGGGCATGGAGCCATTGATGGAGAGGGTAAATATCTTAGTGTAGATAAAGATCCTACTGGCAACTACCTCAATTCAAGAGGGAAGCAAGAATCTGGTGAGGAATGGATTACTGTATTTGATGGCCGCAATGGTGCAGAACTGAAGACTATTCCTTATCATACAGACTATGCTGCAGGGTCATCATACTGGTGGGATAGTAGACAAAACCGCTCTGAGAGGTATCTTGCCGGTATAGCATGGCTGGACGGAAAGGATGGGAACCCAAGTGGTATCTTTGCTCGCGGACAGTATAATGGCGCTTTCATAGGTGCTTATGACTGGAATGGAACAGATCTCACCCTGCGCTGGATACACAGAGCTCTTGCTGTAGATAATGGTGAAGTGAAGTATGCTGATGGAACGACACAGCAACTTACAGAAACAGTATATGGTGAAGGCGGTTTCTGGTTTGCTGTAGCTGATGTAAACCTTGATGGCAAGCAGGAGATAACATACGGCTCAGGAGCCTTGAAGCCTGACGGTACAACACTCTATCGTACAGGCTTAAAATATGGTGAAGCCCTACATGTGAGTGACTTCGATCCTAATCGGCCAGGACTGGAGGCATTCATGGTGCATGGGGATAGTCCTTTTGGTATAGATTATCGAGATGCTACTACTGGTAAGCTGTTGTTGCACCAGACTGCCTCAGGAGATACTGACCGTGGATTTATGGCTAACTTCGACCCTGAGAGGGATGATGCCTTGTGGCAGGCTTCTGCTTGGTTAAACATCTTTGATAAAGAAGGAAACAGCGTAGTTGACTCAAAGACTTGGGATGGTCGCGCTCCTGCACAGGATCGCTTATACTGGACGGGAACACTGGGTGATGACTTCTGGGGAAAAGGTGTCCTTGAGACTTGGAATCCTTCGTTAAAGAACTTTGACAGATTGACGGGCTGCGTAAATGGAAGCAACTATACATACGGAAGAACCAATAATGCTACAAAGAATAATGCCTGCCTGTTGGGAGATGTTTTTGGTGACTGGCGTGAAGAGGTGATCTGCTGGTCAGAAGGAGGAACTACTGGTTACCGGCTGGTAGTGAATGCTACGAACTATCAGACAGATTATATTGTGCCACATCTGCTCGATGATATTGACTATAGAGCACAGATAATAGCTGAAAACTGCTGCTACAACCAACCACCTCACCTGGGTTATAACCTGCGCGAATCAAAGAAAATTACTGCAGAGACGTTTGAAGTGGAGGATACACCAGACAACTATGGAAAATACTGGGGTGCCATCTATGTGACATATCCTGTAATAGTACCGGAAGGTGTGACAGCTTATTCTGTAACAGAATATGAGTATGAAGAAGGATATGATACGCTGAAGGTTTCTGCTATCGAAGCAGGAAAGGTGATAGGAGCCAACATGCCTATAGTATTCAACTCTAAGGAGAAGAATCCTGTATTCGTTCCGACAGCAGTTGCAGCAAACTCTAAACCATCAAATACTTATGTTAAGGGATTTTATTGCGATTCCATCGTTACAGTTTCTGCTTCGCAGGCTTCATATAAATATGTTTATGAATTCCGCGATGGTAACAGAGGTGTAGGTTTCTACAAGACTGATGGTTCGTGGAAAGTTCCTGGTGGTACCGCTTACGGATTGTTCGGATTCAGTTCAACCTACCCAGGTGCTGACTCTTATGTGTTGGGAAGTTCTTTCAACCAGAATGCATCGGCAATATCTTCTTATCGTGCTGACGAACAAAAGGGAAATGAAGGAATATACACCTTGCAGGGAATCCGTCTGAAGGAAAAACCAGTTACAGGCACTGTTTACATTATGAAGATGGCAGATGGCTCTGTGCGCAAACAGATATTCAAATAAAAATATAGATGAGAGCTCGACGGGTTCATAAAGGCATACCTCATGGAGCTGAACAATAAGGAGGCTTAATAAAGAAATATCAAATCTTAAATACTAACAACAAGTAGTCATACCCACAAATACATACTACTCCCCTCCCTCGGGAGGGGTAAAGGGGTGGGGTTATATTATGTCAAATAAAAACAACAACGCAAAGCGTAAGGCTTACGCAGAGAAGAAAGAGCAAGAGGGACGCAACGTCATCAACTGGATATTCGGCATACTGGTGGCACTGGGTGCTGCGTATGCCATATATACCATAGCGATACAGTAAATAAGAGATTGACGGAATTCTCAGATTTCTCGGAGTATTCCGAGTATTCTGAATATTTTGAGTACTCCGAGAATTCCGATTACTCCGAAAAAGCATACTTGATCTATGGAAATAGAACGCAAGTTTCTCGTGAAGAGAGACGGCAGTTTCCTTAAGGAGGTGACCTCATCGTCTGAGATTGCCCAGGGGTATATGGATGTTAAGGGAGCCACCGTGCGGATTCGTCTGCGCGGCGACAAGGCATACCTCACCATCAAGGGACCGTCGGCCAACGGCATATCTCGCTATGAGTTTGAGCGAGAGATTCCGCTGGAGGATGCCCGCGAGATGCTGAAGCTGTGTCGAGGAGGACTGGTGGAGAAAACACGCCACCTTGTACCTGTGGGCAACCATACCTTCGAGGTGGATGAGTTTCACGGCGCCAACGCCGGACTGCTATTCTGTGAAGTAGAACTGCAGAGCGAGGATGAGGCGTTCGAGAAACCCGCCTGGCTCGGACCGGAGGTTACGGGCAACCGCCATTTCTATAACAAGGGACTGCTCTCTGACCCCTATCCTAACTGGCGCGATGAATTGCCGGAAGAATATAGGTAAAGTTTTTCTTTTTCTCCAGACCAGACGAAAGAAATACTTCACATTTGTGAACAAATGACGCATGGTCAGAAAGAGCAAAAGAGATGTTAAAATAATTCACAGTGCAAAATGCATGATGCATAATCACACCAAATGAAACGAATAATGTGAGTTATGCGCAATAATTATGCATTATGCATTGTGAATTGTGCATTAATATGGTTGCTTTTATGTGCTAAAAAGAATGCTATTGTAGTGTAAAAGCTATCGTATTACAATGTAAAAGGTATGCTTTTACAGTTGAGAGGGATGGTTGAAATCAGAGGTTTTTGCATATATCGCTGTGGTACAGCAATATACCGAACTTGCGAAATACTGGCGCAGATGAGAGCGCAAATGCAGTTGGTGATTTCTATCGCAAGGAAATGCAGGTTAAATACAGTCTGTGCATTTGCCTGAATGTCGTCTGATGCAGTTATTGAATATAGAAAGAATCGTCCATTAGCAGTCTTTGGCAGAGTCGCTTTTCTCCTGCAGGTAATTCATGTAAGTGCGGATGGCCAGTTCTACCATTCTCACACATGGGCGTTTCTTGTAGTATTCGTCGGTGCGCTCGTCGGGAGTAGGGTTGGTATTCACATTCTTTATATAACCGCTGAGTAACTCCCTGCAAATCATGCTGCCGCCGGTCTGTGCCTTAAAGTCATTAGCCAGACGTTGCACCACGGCGTAGTTTTTCGCTTTTATTTCCTTGTTTGCCTCCTCGGAAGCCTCCTCCAGTCCTGCCAGCATAAACATTCCCGATGCCGTGCCGCATGTTTCGCGCATACGGCCTATGCCGCCTCCAAATGAAGCGGAGATGCGTGCCATCAATCCTTCGGGCACACCGTACCAGTCGGCAAAGGCCAGTGTTACTGACTGAGAGCAGTTGTAGCCTTGCTTGAAAAATGCCACACCTTTCTGTACGCGGCGTTCAGTTTCTTCTTTCCAGTCCATGTCTTTTTGGGGGGTAATGAATGGTATGAGTGGAGGGGTCGCAAATGCAGGTGCAAAATTAGTAAATAATTAGAAACTTCAAGCAGAAAGGACCCACTTTGTGTGTTAAGTTAAGTTAAAATCTTGCATTTCGGTTGATTTTGTAGTAATTTTGTAGGGAAATTGCGTAAAATGTATACATACGTCAATGGGTAAAAAGACGAAAAAGACCTTGGAAGGGCGCGGCTTGCAGGTGGCGACACTATGCGTAAGCACTGCGCTCGTGCTTGTATTGCTGGGCATGGTGGTGTTTATCGGACTCACCGCCGGCAATCTGTCAGATTATGTGAAAGAGAACCTCACAGTGACTGTGGTGTTCAAGGACAATGTCAGCAACCGTGAGGCCGCAGTGGTGTGCCGCAAGTTGCAGACAAAGCCTTGGGTGTCGCACCTTGAATATATTGACCGTGAGCGTGCGCTCAGGGAGCAGACGAAAGCCCTCGGCACCGACCCGTCAGACTTCCTCGGCATGAATCCCTTTGTGCCGTCAGCAGAGATAAACCTTAAGGCCAGTCAGGCAAATTCAGACTCGCTGAAGTGGATATCGAAGCAGATAAGGGCATACAAGCAGGTGTCGGAGGTGACATACCAGAAAGACCTGATGGACAAGGTGAACAGCAACCTCAGAAAGGTGATGCTGGTGATGCTCATCATTGCGGTGTTGCTGACCTGCATATCGTTCTCGCTGATAAACAACACCGTGCGCCTGGGTATCTATGAGCGTCGCCATGCCATAAGCATCATGACACTGGTGGGTGCCTCGTGGTCGTTCATACGCAAGCCGTTCCTAAGGACTGCGGTGCTTGAGGGACTGTTGGCTGGCGTGATAGCCATCGTGGCGTTGTCGGGTTGTGTGTACGCATTATATGTTTACGAACCTGACATTACAGCAGTGGTGACGTGGCAGGTGCTGGTCGTTACGGCAGGCGCGGTGCTCCTGGCAGGTGTGGCCATCTCCACTTTCTGTGTGTATGTTTCAGTGACAAGGTATCTTAGAAATTCATAGTTTTATAAATCATAAATCATAATTGTGGAAAATAAAGATTTCGCATTTTCAAAGACCAATTTCATACTGATAGGTGTCAGTATGCTGGTTGTGGTGGTAGGCTTCATTATGATGATAGGAGCCAGTTCAAACGAGACTCAATTCGATGCCGACATATTCTCTGCCATGCGCACGAAAGTGGCTCCGGTAGTGTGCTTCATAGGTTTTGTATCAATCGTTGGTGGTATAATGTATCACAAGAAGAACAAGTCTGAAGGAGAAATAAGTCTGAAGGAGGAATAAGGTTAAATGAACGAGATACAGGCACTGATACTCGGACTGGTGCAGGGACTGACGGAATACCTGCCGGTGAGTTCGAGCGGACATCTTACGATAGGACAGGAGTTGTTTGGCGTTACCACTGACGAGAAGGCACAGCTGGCATTCGACATCGTGGTGCATGTGGCCACGGTAATGTCAACGCTTGTGATACTGTGGAAGGAAGTGGCATGGCTGTTCAAGGGATTCTTCAAGTTCAAGGACAACGACGAGATGCGCTATATCATCAACATACTGGTGTCGATGATACCTGTCGGCATTGTGGGCGTGTTCTTCAAGGACTATGTGGAAGACATCTTCGGCAGCGGACTGCTGATAGTAGGCTGCATGCTGCTCGTTACAGCGCTGCTGCTCACATTCTCATATTACGCCAAACCGAGACAGAAGGAGAATATCAGCATCAAGGATGCGTTCATCATTGGCATTGCCCAGGCATGTGCCGTGATGCCTGGATTGTCGCGCTCTGGTTCCACCATTGCCACTGGCTTGCTCCTCGGCAACAAGAAGGAACTGCTGGCAAAGTTCTCTTTCCTCATGGTAATACCTCCCATACTGGGTGAGGCACTGCTTGACGGTGTGAAAGTGATGAAAGGCGAAAACGTATTCGGCAGCATAAGTACGACAGCGCTGGCAATAGGTTTCGTGGCAGCGTTTCTGAGCGGATGCTTCGCCTGCAAGTGGATGATAGACATAGTGAAACGCGGAAAACTGATATACTTCGCAATATACTGTGCGATAATAGGAATAGCGGCTATAGCGTATAGCCTTTAAGGATTATAGGAATTATAGTGCCTATAGTAACTATAGAAACTATAGTATCTATAGAATAAAAAAGAAAGAATAATGAATTTCGCAGAAGGCGAGATACTTCACATAAACAAGCCCTACGGCATGTCGTCGTTCGGCGCACTGGCATTCGTGCGCACGCGTATATCCAAGGCCGTTGGGGTGAAGCGCATAAAGACGGGCCATGCAGGAACACTCGATCCTCTGGCAACGGGTGTGCTGATACTATGCACGGGCAAGGCGACGAAGCTGATACCCACGCTGCAGTATCACTCAAAGGAATACACTGCCACGCTGCAGTTTGGTGCCACCACGGCATCATACGACAAGGAGCATACGGTGAACCACACCTATCCCTGCCGCCATATCACGAAAGAACTGATACTGCAGGCACTGGAGCAGTTCAAGGGCGACATAATGCAGGTGCCGCCGACATACAGCGCGGTGCATGTGGGCGGCAAACGTGCATACGAACTAAGGCGCAAAGACAAGGACGTGAAACTTGACGCCAAGCCCGTACATGTGGAAGACATCGAACTTCTGTGGTTTGACCCGGTGAAGATGCAGGCGCAGATACGCGTGGAGTGTGGTAAGGGTACTTACATACGCTCGCTGGCGCGCGACATCGGCAGGGCACTGAACAGTGGAGCGTTCCTTACGCAGTTGTGCCGCACCAGGCTCGGCGACGTGCGCATAGAAGAATGTGTGACGCTTGACGACTTCCAGCAATGGTTGGATGGAAAGGTATCTAAAGAAACCCTATAACTCACCTTAAAAAAGAAAACAATCCAAAAGGAATAATGAAATTATCACAGTTTGACTACAATCTTCCTGCATCGCAGGTGGCGCTTTATCCGCACACGGTAGAACATACCGTAACGGGTAGCGATGGCAAAGAGACTACATTCAGCGTAAAGCGTCCAGATGAGTGCAACATGGTGGTGGTGCACAAGAAATCACAGAAGGTAAGCCTTTACAAGACCGATGCCAAGGGCAAGCAGGTAAAGGATGAGGCAGGAAAGAAAATTCCGCTGAAGCTCACCGATATCTTCGACTTCTTCAGAGAAGGCGATACCTTTGTCTTCAATGATACCAAGGTGTTCCCGGCACGATTGTATGGTACAAAGGAAAAAACCGATGCAAAGATTGAGGTGTTCCTGTTGCGCGAGTTGAACAAGGAAATGCGTCTGTGGGATGTGTTGGTGGAGCCTGCGAGAAAAATCCGCATAGGCAACAAACTGTTCTTCGACGAGGAAGGCTCGCTCGTGGCGGAGGTGATAGACAACACCACGTCGCGCGGACGTACGCTGCGTTTCCTCTATGACTGTCCGCATGATGACTTCAAGCGCGACCTCTTCGCACTGGGACAGGCACCATTGCCACGATATGTCATAGACCACAAGGGAAAAGACGGTAAATATGATCGTCCGGTGACAGAAGATGATTTCGATGATTTCCAGTGCATATTCGCAAAGCACGAGGGAGCGGTGACGGCACCTTCCACAGGATTGCACTTCACCCGTCAGCTGATGAAGCGAATGGAGATACAGGGCATAAAGCCTGCATACATCACCATACACAGCAGTCTGGGAAATTTCAACCAGATAGAAGTGGAAGACCTGTCAAAGCACAAGATGGACTCAGAGGAAATGCATGTCAACCATGAAACCTGTGAACTCATCAACAATACAAAGAAAGCAGGTCATAGCGTCTGCGCCATAGGTGCCAGTGTGCTGAAAGCCACAGAGACATCGGTAGGCACAGATGGATTCCTGAAGGAATATGACGGATGGACCAATAAGTTCATCTTCCCACCATATCAGTTCGGACTGGCAGACAGTCTGCTCGTCAATCTCTATCATCCACTGTCAACCATGCTGATGGCAACATGCGCCTTTGGCGGTTACGATATAGTGATGGAGGGTTACAGGCAGGCTATCAAGGCTGGTTTCAAGGTGGGATGCTTTGGCGACGTAATGCTGATAGTCAACGATTAACAAACAAACCGAAACAACTCTATGGCAGACACCCTAAACAATCAAGATGAGAAGACGAAAAGTCATCATCACCACCACCACCATCACTCTTCTTCGACGAGTGATGCAAAGGATGGGACGACATCAAGTCACCATCACCACCATCATCACCACCACCACAGTGTGAAGGCTGTGACTGGAAGCAAACTGCGTCGATTGCCGTGGTTGACGGGGATAGGGTTGGTATTAGTCTGCCTGACAGTGTTCTTCGCTTTGGTGATGTGCACAAAATTCGTGTCGTGAGGAATGAAACGGAAGCACATAGCATATTTGGCATACGGTTCAAACCTCGGCGACAAGGAGAATAACATCATGCAGGCCTATCGCCTGACGGAGCAGAAGGTGGGTAGGATGGTGAAACATTCTACACTCATGCATAGCAAACCATGGGGATTTGAGTCCGCAAATGCGTTTGTCAACAGCGTGGCTGAGGTGGAAACAACGCTGTCGCCACATGAGTTGTTGCGTGCTACACAGCAGATAGAACGCGAGATGGGCAGGACTCGGAAATCAAAGAACGGAGAATATCACGACCGCATAATAGACATCGACATTCTGTTGTATGACGACGTGAGTATCAACGACCCCGATCTCGTCATTCCTCATCCGCTGATGAGAGAGCGTGACTTCGTGATGCAACCGTTAAAAGAAATATATGACATAACACAATTTTAACAAAAAAATCTTAACTCTTAAATACTTATGAAACATTTACTGACCATAATGGCACTGGCTGGCATGGCCGTGACTGCTACAGCAGAAGACACGACCCTGAACGTAGCAGTGACCAACACCTATTCGAAAATACGTAAGGCGGTGCCGGTTGTCGTTGCACTCGACGACAACTATGCAGGTGCCGTGGTGACCATGCAGGGTGCCACTGAGGAACTGCCATATCAGATTGACGACCTCAACGACGACGGCATCAGCGATGAACTCGTTTTCCTCACTGACATGGACCGCAATGAGAAACAGTTCTTCACCATCAAGTTGATGAAGGACAAACCAGCGAAGACTTACGAAAACCGCACATACGGATACCTCGGCATACGTGACCGCTCGGAGAAGAACCAGAAGCACCAGCGCATCACGTCGGTGACATTCCCAAAGGAAACAAACCCTTACAACTACATATATCCACACGGTGCAGTGATGGAAAACGACATGGTGGGCTTCCGCGTATATGCAGACCATCGTCAGTCGCTCGACTATTACGGACATCGCAACCATAAGATGGATATAGCCGAGACCGCCTTCTACACTACACAGGAACAGCGCGACAAGGGATATGGCGAGGATGTGCTATATACCGGTTCCACCTACGGATGCGGTGCGCTGCACGGATGGGACGGACAAAAGTCTGTCATGTTCGAGAACGTAAGAAACCGCACTCAGACCGTAGTGACGGAAGGTCCAATACGTACCGTGCTCGACATTACCAACAAGGCATGGCAACCATACGAGGGATGCAAGCCTGTTGACATACGCACACGATACATATTATACTATGGTCACCGTGACGTGGAGGTGCAGGTGAAGTTTTCTCGCAGTGTAGAAGACATACCACTCTCCACAGGCATCGTGGATATAGTAGAAGGCTCTACGGAATTTACCGACAAGGCCGGACTGCGCGGCGACTGGGGCAGGGCATGTGCAGGCAACAATCCGAAGGTGTATGACACCATCACCGTGGGACTGGGTATCTACGTACCGAAGGAATACTACAAGTCAGATTCCCATTTCACTGACGGAAAAGACCACCTTCCCAACCAGGCATACGTAGAGGTCGTAGGCACAAAGACAGACGAGATGCACTACTGGTTCACTGCCACCTGTGACATCGAAACCTTCGGCTTCAAAGACAAGGATGCATGGTTCAGCTATCTGAAAGGATGGAAGAAAGAGATGGAGAAGCCCGCGAAGATAGAATTGAAGAATTGAAAGATTGAAGAATTGAAGAATTGAAAGGTTGAAAATGCTATTCATCATATTCAAACAACAATAAAAAAGTAAATTGCTAATAATAAAATAAATAATGGAAGCTGTATTTTCTTACATCATCGGCCTTGGCGCCGCTGTCATGATGCCAATAATCTTCACCATACTTGGTGTGTGCATCGGAATTAAATTCTCTAAAGCCCTGAAGAGCGGACTCTACGTAGGTGTCGGCTTCGTGGGATTGAGTGTTATCACTGCCTTGCTTACCAGTTCGCTGGGACCTGCACTGTCAAAGGTGGTAGAGATTTATGGACTGGAACTGCAGGTGTTCGACATGGGTTGGCCTGCCGCAGCATCAGTGGCATACAATACACTCGTGGGTTCGTTCATCATTCCGGTATGTCTGGGTGTAAACCTTGTGCTGCTGCTCATAGGTTGCACACGAACTGTAAACATCGACCTGTGGAACTACTGGCACTTTGCATTCATCGGCGCCGTAGTATATTTCATGACCGACTCCATTGCATGGGGATTCTTCGCAGCCATCATCTGCTACATACTGACGCTCGTCATGGCCGATATGACCGCTAAGCGTTTCCAGAAGTTCTATCCGGGAATGGAAGGCATATCCATACCACAGCCATTCTGTCAGGGATTCATGCCTTTCGCTGTTGTCATCAACAAGGCACTCGACTATGTTCCTGGTATCAACAAGGTAAACATCGACTCAGAGGGTATGAAGAAGAAGTTCGGTCTCTTCGGTGAGCCACTCTTCCTCGGTGTCATCATCGGCATCATCATCGGCTGCCTGGCATGCAAGGACGGGGCAGAACTCGTTGACAGCATCCCGGCAACACTCGGACTTGGTATCAAGATGGGTGCCGTCATGGAACTCATACCACGTATCACCAGCCTCTTCATCGAGGGCTTGAAGCCAATCTCTGAGGCTACACGCGAACTTATCGCCAAGAAGTTTGGTGAGGATAAGGAACTTTACATCGGTATGTCACCGGCACTTGTGATTGGACATCCAACTACACTTGTGGTATCACTGCTCCTCATTCCTGTGACACTCGTACTTGCAGTGGTATTGCCAGGCAACCAGTTCCTGCCTTTGGCATCACTGGCAGGCATGTTCTATGTGTTTGTAATGGTATTGCCTTATACCAACGGTAATGTGCTTCGCTCATTCATCGTAGGTCTTGTGGTAATTGCCATCGGACTGTATTTCGTAACATGGATGGCAGGTGACTTCACCGCTGCAGCCCACAGCGTGGCGCAGGCTCATCCAGAAGATGCTTCTGTGGCAGTGCCTGCAGGATTCCAGGCAGGTGCCCTTGACTTTGCCTCAAGTCCGCTGTCAACACTCATCTATGCCTGCATGAAGTATCTCAACTACATCGGTGCAGCCATCCTCACTCTCCTCACTGCCGGAGTACTGGCATGGAACAGAGTAAGCATGAAGAAGAAAGCAACAAAATAATAATAATTAGAAAACTCGTAGTATTCAGAGTAATCAGAGTATTCCGAGAATTCAGATTATTCAGATTACTCAGATAATTCAGAAAAAAAGACAATATGAAGAAAATTTGTTTTATCGCCGCCCTTGCTGTTGCGGCACTCAACGCCAACGCTACTGAGCCAGACCGCTATGTAGGTGCTCAGCACGTGAAGTTCCAAACCGCTTGCCATCCTGAGGATGTGAAGCACTATGACACAAAGATGCTTCGTGAGCGCTTCGTTATGGAGAAGGTGATGGAGGCAGACTCTATACTCCTGACTTACTCACACTATGACCGCTTCATCTTTGGTGGTGCAATGCCGGTGAACAAAACTCTGAAACTGGAGAACTTCTGGGAACTCGGTCTCGATGTTGACAAGAATATCAAGGAGAAGTATTTCCTCTACAACCGTGAGCTCGGCGTAGTGAACTGCGGACAGGGTGACGGTTATGTCATCGTTGACGGCAAGGAGTATGCCCTCTCACCAAAGGAGGCTCTCTATATCGGTCGCGGACACATCGGTAAGGACAAGGACGTGAACAAGGTTGTGGAGTTCCGCTCAAAGGATGCCAGCAAGCCAGCTAAGTTCTACCTTAACTCAGCCACAGCACATCAGCACTATAAGACACAGTGGATCACACTCGACGGCCGTAAGGGTTCACTCAAGGCTGCCGTATGGGGACCAGTAGGAACAACGGAAGAGGCAAACAACCGTACCGTATATAAGCTCATCGTCAACGACGTGCTTGAGGAAGGTCCATGCCAGCTGCAGCTCGGTCTGACACAGCTCAACCCTGGTGCAGTATGGAACACCATGCCACCTCACACACACGGTCGCCGCATTGAGGCCTACTACTATTTCAACCTGCCAGAGAAGCAGACCATCTCACACGTTATGGGCGAGCCACAGGAGAGCCGCAACGTATGGCTGCACAACGAGCAGGCCATCATGTCACCAGAATGGTCTATGCACGCAGCAGCAGGTACATACTACTACACCTTCATCTGGGGTATGGCAGGAGAGAACCTCTACTATAACGACAAGGACGAGATTCCTGTTATCGATATTAAGTAAGAAAAGGATGAAAGTTGAAGGAATAAGGGTGAAGGCCTGAGTGTGGAAAGCATACAGTTCCTAACCCTTAATCCTTCAGCCTCTAATACGAAATCAATGCAACCCAAGGAATTCTTCAATAAGCTCATGAGCCGTTATCTGTGGCTCAACCTGCTGGCAATGATTTTGCTGGTGGTTGTGGTTATGTTGGGGGCACACATAATCTTGAACCTATACACCCACCACGGAGAAAGTATCTCGGTGCCTGACGTTCGAAGGCAGTCGTTCGAGAATGCCCAGCGCACGCTTGAGAACCGTGGTTTCACTGTGGAGGTAAATGATACAGGCTATGTGAAAACCCTGCCGTCAGGTACTATACTGGAGCAGATGCCAGCTGCTGGCACAAGGCTCAAGGCCGGACGCGTGATATACCTCACCATAAATGCCGCAAACTCTCCTACGCTGGCATTGCCTGACATTATCGACAACAGTTCGTTGCGCGAGGCACAGGCAAAACTCTCGGCTATGGGTTTCAAACTTGCTCCGCCTAAATATGTGGCAGGTGAGAAGGACTGGGTGTATGGCATACAGGCAGGTGGAAGAAGTTATACCACAGGACAGCGAATACCTGTTGACGTTATGGTCACGATACTTGTCGGCAACGGTCATGTAGGCGATGACGACGATATCGTCATGACCGATGCACCGGTAAGCAACGTAGAAGAAGACTTTGAGTTTGATGAAGGCGGTGGTGGAGGAGAAGACAACACCGAAACGGGAGAAAGCAACAGTTCGGGTGAGAAAGATGACTTTGAGGTAGTGGAATAAAAAACAAAGTAAAAGAACATAGCAGATGAAAGATATCGAGTACATTGAAGAACTCGACACCATTGAGGAACTTGACGAAGGTCTTGACCAGCCGACGGATGAAGATGCTCTCTACGAGCATTTCCGCATAGAGGCAGACCTTGGTCAGGTTCCTTTGCGTATAGACAAGTTCCTCACGGAACACATGCCGCACTCCTCACGTAACCGCATACAGGCGGCTGCCGATGCAGGCTTCATCTTCGTGGGCGACAAACCCGTGAAGTCTAACTACAAGGTGCGGCCGGGTGATGTTATTACACTCAGGTTGCACCAGCCCAAGCACGACACCACGATATACCCTGAGGATATACCCCTGGACATTGTATATGAGGATGATGCACTGATGATTATCAACAAGCCTGCCGGCATGGTGGTACACCCCGGCGCAGGCAACTTCACCGGCACGCTCATCAACGCCGTGGCATGGCACATGAAGGACGTTCCAGAGTTTGACCCCAACTCACCGGAGGTAGGACTGGTACACCGCATAGACAAAGATACCAGCGGACTGCTCGTCGTGGCAAAGACACCCGATGCAAAATCGTCACTCGGCAAACAGTTCTTTGACCATAACACACACCGTTCCTACAACTGCCTTGTGTGGGGACATTTCACGGAGAACGAGGGACGCATAGAGGGCAACATCACACGCGACCCTAAAGACCGTCTGCGCATGACCGTCACTGCCCCCGACTCTGGCATAGGCAAACCAGCCGTTACGCATTGGCGCGTGATAGAGAAATTCGGTTACGTCACCTTGATAGAGTGTATCCTTGAGACAGGCCGTACACACCAGATTCGCGCGCACATGAAGCACATCGGCCATCCGCTCTTCGGCGACGAGCGCTATGGAGGTATGGAGATACTGCGCGGCGAGCGCAGCACCACATATAAGGCATTCATCAATAACTGCTTCAAACTCTGTCCGCGCCAGGCACTGCATGCACGCACACTCGGTTTCATTCACCCCGTCACTGGCGAGCAGATGGACTTCACCAGTGAGTGGCCGGAAGACCTTGCCGCCCTGATAGAGAAATGGCGCGGCTACGTCAGCGGCACAACGCGTGACATGCTGAAGGAACTATAAGCGCATCTGCATATTTCAAGACACTATATAATGGCAATAGCTTATCATGGCTATTGCCATTTTTTAGTTTACCATCATAGCACATTATTGATATCCTGGGCACAGAAAAAAGTTCGCGAAAAAACGCAAAATAGAGAAGCAGGAAAGCCGTTTCTATCACAAAAAATGCCCTCTGCAGTCGTTCTTTCACCCTCTATGTTGCAAAAGCATAGCTTTTACCCTGTAATATGTATGCTTTTACTGTGTAAAGTGATACATATTATCATGTAATCCGATAGCCTTTACCGAGTAAAAGCTATCAGATTACGACACCATCATTTTGCCACTCTTGAATATCAATGAGTTACAACTCTCTGAGAATGCCGTAGAATCCGCCAGCCGTAAACAATTTTGAAAAACAGCCCTCTATAAGGACTTAAGACAAGTTGCCGAATAGGACAAAATAGAGATTTGCTACATAATACTATTTAATTAAAATCATTCTCTTTTACGACAAATTATGCTATAATTTACGATTTTAATAAAAAAAATGATGCTTTATTGTACTTTATTCACGAAAAATTATTATTTTTGCACTGTGTTATTGATAAAATAGCACAAGACATAGTAGGCTCTTACATCACCGAATCACCACCTCGAAGATAGAAACGAGCCAATACAAAAGCTATTAGAGCGTCGCGCCATAGTGCGCAGGCGTTTCTATGATGCTTTTGGGGTTTGTGGTGAACCTTGGTGATGCGTAGAGATTGTCTGCGCATTTTTCGTGGTATAAACTTAAAAAACTGTTAGGTATGAAAAAGATTTTAGTATTGTCGTTTGCTTTAGCAGCAAATCTATCTTCATCCGCTCAGACAGACGTCGAAATGGGAGAAAATTTCTCTCTTAGTGGTAAATCCATTACCTTCTTCAAAACAGAGAATGCAAATGGCGCTAAACCTTCTGTAAAGATGTGGAATCTTCAAGGTGTAAAGAATGACAGCATTGCTGTTGTTCGATTCTGGCTTAAAGACCCCAAAACAGAGGAGGTATCTGATAGCGTTGAATGGGGAAATGGTGCTCATGTTACAATGAGGATTAGTGATAAAGGTGGCAAAATGTATTTTGTTCAGGATGCAGACTCAATATATCTGAAAGTTATTAATTTGCAAGGTGATGTCTCTGCTGTCCAAATGTATTCTTCACCTATAAAAGTCACAACACAAGCAACTTCTTCTAGCAAAGCAGGATGGGTAATAACAAAACAGAAGGCAGATGAACTTAAAGGGAACGAAGCCTATACCAGTTATATGTACAACCAACCAGGGGAAGGTTCTTTTGTCTTTTGGGGCTTTGAAGAATATCAGTTTCGTATTATAAGTGAAAATGGAATTTTCAATTATGAATCTGGGTATAATCAATATTCTGGTTCATATTCTGGTGAAAGCGTAACTGTAGGCTTATATGATGGAAATGATAAACTTATAGAAAAGTTCAATATGTGGCTTGATAGAGATAAGAGCAAGAGTGGTACTTTCTTAAATACCAGAAATGCGGGAACAATGAGCAATCCTATGGGGCAGAAAGGAAAAGTCAAAAAGATTTTCAAACATCTGCAAGGAAATTGCGGATATGTCAGAATCGTTGCAGAACGCTACAACCATTCAGACTTTGATATTAAGATACCACCTATAAAGGAATAACCTTTAAGGGTATTCGCAAATTGCAATGCTACAAAAATAAGATCGAAGTGAGAAATCTCATTAATAAAATATAATTCGATGGTACAAGATAAGACAAAGAAACTGTTAGATCTTTTTTGTCCCTATAATGATGAAAAGTTACCTTTGGAAGAGGGATACAGTCTATCTGAATGTGATTGTGAGATGCTTTCCAATTATGAAGGATGCTTTGATGGTTCGTTTGAAGAACAAATAACAGAAAATTTTGATTTGAATAGCTTCGTCTTTCCATCTTCATTTGTAAGTCTTGACTTCGAAAATCTATATCCTCAACGTGTGACCGCCTGTTCTGTTGGAATGGTCAAATACAAGAATGGGATAATCGTAGATAAATACTATACGCTTATTCGACCACCATTTGAATATGAAGGCAAGAGTGGACCTGCATTGACTTGGATTCATGGATTTACAGAGAACGATTTTGAAGGTCAGCGAACATTCGCAGAGATTCTTCCAGAAATGGAATCGTTCATTGATGGTTTGCCACTCGTTGCTCATAACGCTTGTATTGAAAGGGCGTGTATTCATGATGCGTGTGCATATTACAACATTCAAACTTCTATTCCATACGAGAATATAATAGACACCTATCTCCTATCTAAATACATGGATTCAAGATTTGGAATCAATATAAAAGGTGAAGGTTTCCATTCGCTAAATGTGGTGTGTCAGAGATATGGGGTAAAGGTTCTTCGTCATCACCATGCTTGTGATGATGCCGAAATGTGTGGCAATCTTTTTCTCGTTTTTCCCAAATATTTATCGGGTGAACTAACACTTGATGAAACAGCATGGAAGTTAATTGCAGAATATTCTAGTAAAGAGAAGTCGACTATAAATCCTATTTATCAATCATTTGAAGCGAGAGGGCATACTTCCCTTAGCGGTGATATACTTCAGAAAGACTTATCATGTGCAGACCCTAACAATCCTTTTTATGATAGAAAGGTAGTTATTACAGGCGTATTCAACATCGAAAGACAGGAGTTAGCTAACCGACTAAAAACAATGGGAGCCGACATTGATACGGGAGTTGGTAGTAAGACGAACTATCTTCTTATTGGAGAAGAGCCCGGACCTTCTAAACTTAGAAAGTTTGACAAACTAATTGCTACAGGAAAAGATGTTCGCAAGATATACCAAGAAGACTTGGATTTGATTCTTGCAGGTATGGATTACGAAAAATATCACACGGAGAAACCTGCTGCGTCTAAACTTAAAGCAAATGTTCCCAAGGAAAGAAAAACCACATGGCCGAATTTGGTAAAGAAGTTTAAACAATATGTGAGCGAAGATGGTGTTGAGTTTACTGAATGTGAAATGCAAAGTGAAGATTATCGCCTTTTGAGTCTTTACTACAAGCAACAGCAAAAGGTAGCTACGACAAAGGATACTGTTCTTCTTAATCTGAGGGAATTGGATGAAGCGAATGAACGTGAATTTAAGAAGGACATTTTGGCTTGCTTCGTAGAAGGCGAGGACTTGACAAAAGAATTTGCTTGTAAAAGAATGCAGAATGTATTCACTAAATACGGACTTCAATTTAAAGCAAAGACATGTGTGCTGACAGAATTCGGCGTAGATTTCAAGGAATACAAAGATGATAAAACTAAAATATTACATATTACAATAAATAAGAAACCACAGGAATGATAAAAATAGGACAATGATACAACAAAAGCTATTTAGTGATAATACTATTTGTCAACAAAATCCTTTAACAGGGCGTCGTGTTGGTTTTGTTGGACAATTCAAGAATCGTGCAGCTCTGGTACGTAAAGTTAAAGAATTTGGGGCTTCGGAAAAAAGTAAGGAAGGACTAACTCGTGATACTCAAATTCTAGTGATAGGAAAGGATGTGAAGCAAGATGTTATGAACCGTTTGCTTTGCTATGAGCATGACGGTTGGAAACCTTTGAAAATAACAGAAAACGAACTTGAAAATATTTTCAAAGGGCATTATTCAGGTTACGAAACGCCTGCGGTTATGAAAAAGCAGATAAGTATAGATATGTCATATTATAATTGGAATCCACCTGCTTTTACTGACGGAGATGATGAAGATACGGGCGTTCGATGTTCTTCGCCACTTGTATATGACGATGATAATCCAATTTATGGAATGGAAATATTTGTTCCCAATCGACCAGATACAGACATGGGCATTTTACGTCAAATCATTGGTAACTTTGGAGGTTATGCGAATGTAGAATATTTTGATGAGACAAATGTAATTATGTTGAGCGCTAAGACGTTGCAATTGTTGGAACAAGGTGTAAAGGACGAGGTTATAACAGAAATAGAAAGGCAATATAATGCAAGTTCTGCTAACTTTTTCAATTGCCAGTTTACTAGTGAGCCTGAATTTATTAATTGGGTAAAGCAAAGGCTAGAGAGGTTCCCTGATAGAAGTACACTTGCTTTATTGAAAAGGTATATGGACTGTATGTAATGTGTTTTTTGGGAGAGTTAGAACAATGTTATGGTGAGGCTTAGTGGGCTTAATGGGTTTTTCTGGGCTTGCTGGGAAATTTATGACTGGATTAGTCATTCATGGCCTTAAAAAGGCCCCCCATAATGCCCATAATGCCCATAAGCCCCAAAAAATACAAGTTTTTGCAAGAAAATATGCAGTTGGGGTATTTTTTTCAGTGATTAGTTTGGTGGTTCACTGAAAACTTCGTAATTTTGTAAAAACAAACCGTTGTCTATAATAGACAGAAATAGACATATAATATCCACTAATCACATGAACGAGAATAAGAATTTCCTTAGACAGGGCAACAACTATAGGACTCTCAAGGCTTTTCAGAAGGCGGAATGTATATATGACATAACATTTTACTTCGCCCATAAGTTTCTAAAAACAGGCGATCGCACGATAGACCAGATGATACAGGCTGCACGCTCTGGTAAGCAAAACCTTGCGGAGGGAAACATCGACGGGATTACATCGCGTGAGATGGAACTGAAACTGACGAATGTGAACCGTGCTTCGTTACATGAACTGCTACTTGATTATGAGGATTACCTGCGTGTGCGTGGACTAGAACAATGGAAACAGGATGATCCGCGTTGCAGGCAGACACGCGAATTTTGTAAGAAACATCTTGATTCCGCCGTGTATCGCGAGAAAATAAAAGAACGCTCCGATGAGACTATTGCGAATATCGCCATCACGCTTATTT